>DIEE01000174.1 GCA_002418465.1 Pseudomonas sp. UBA5782
TATGCCATCGATAAGCTCGACTACTGGCGCACCACCTGGGCCAGCCTCGACAACCCGTTCGACGCCGAAGACCCGCAAAACTACGACCCTGAGGCCCCGGTCTGGCGGATCGAACTGCGCTTCCATCACTCCATCGTCCAGCAATTCGCCGACGGCTCCGAATGCGCCGGACGTGCGCTGGAAAGCTCCACCTACGCCGAACTCGCCGGCCACCTCGACGGGCTGTTCCAGTACGGCCTGGAGTCCTTCCGGCTGTGCTCGAGCAAGACCGTGTTCGACGCCTTCTGGACCCTGATGCGCCAGGACGTGCACGTCTCCGTGCCGGTCGAATCGCTGCTAGGCCAGACCTACTACAAACGCCACTTCAAGACCTCCAAGGGCTTCAGCGGCAAGAACGTCGAACTGTTCCTGGGCAACTTCATCAGCCTGGTTTCAAGGGAGCGGATCGGCGCGGAAAAGGCGTTCGCCAGCCTCCAGGGATGGGAGTGCTGGCCGGTAATCCGAGATCATTACGCCGACAAAGGAAAGACTGAGCGCGATATCTACAAGCACGTCCAGAAGCTCCTGGCCGAACGCACCGTGCGCTGGGGTCGAGCTGTCTGATGGCAATAGAGCAACTGCCTGACGGCCGCTGGCGTGTCGATGTTGAGCCGATCAAGGGGAAACGATTCCGCAAGACCCTCAAGACCAAGGGCGAAGCCCAGCGGTTTGAGGCTTCATGTCGAGCCAAGTTGGTGAGCAACAACGATTGGTCACCGAAGCCCAAGGACAAACGTCGGCTGTCGGAGTTGATTCAGCTTTGGTACGACCTGCATGGTCATTCGCTGCGATACGCGGATGGGCGTTTCAGGAAGCTGCTTTATCTGGCTAAGCGCCTGCGCGATCCAGTGGCGATCCGGTTGGATCCTCATGTCTACGCCAACGACCGGCGCCTGAGAATGGAAGCGGGTACGTCGCCGAAGACGCTGAACAACGAACTGGGCTATTTGCGTGCGGTGTACAACGAGCTGCGCAGCCTAGGGACAATCGATTACGCCAACCCGCTGGAGTTGGTGAAGCCGCTGCGTATCCAGGAGCGTGAACTGTCATGGCTGACAAACGAGCAGATTGGCGAGTTGCTGGCGTCCATTCGCTCAGGCTGCGATAACCCACACGTCGAGATCATCGTGCTGATCTGTTTGGCTACTGGTGCTCGATGGTCCGAGGCGGAAAAGCTCAAGCCGTCTTCGGTGCGAAACCGCGTGATTACGTTCAGCGGTACCAAAAGCGGCAAGGTTCGATCGGTGCCGATCTCTTCCGAGCTGGAGGCCAAGATCATCAAGCACTGGCGACAACACGGCCAACCCAACTCGGCCATCACAGCCTTTCGCCGTGCGCTGGCCCGCACGAGCATCGATCTACCGAAAGGGCAGGCTGCTCACGCTCTCCGGCACACCTTCGCCAGTCACTTCATCCAGAACGGCGGAAACATCGTCACGCTCCAGCGCATCCTGGGGCACTCAAGCTTGGCGATGACCATGCGGTATGCGCATTTGGCGCCGGATCATTTGCAGGATGCGTTAAGGTTTGGCCCAACCATCAGCTAATTTCGTATTGGGGCAAAGCTTGATAGCCATCTACGTGGTGAACTGTTCTGTAGATCTCGCTTCCCTGGATTTCATACTGAGGAAGGGCCTCATATCCATCTTCATGATGGACCGTCCTATAGATTTCACTTCCTTGTATTTCATACTCAGGGAGGGCTTTATAGCCATCTATGTGGTGAACCGTTCTGTAGATCTCGCTTCCTTGGATTTCATACTGAGGTAGGGCTTCATAGCCATCCTCGTGATGAATGGTTCTGTAAATATCCGCCATGTGCCGGCTTCCTAACTGGAGGTGTCCGAATGATACTGATTGGCCGCTTCGCTTTTTTCAAGATCTAGTCTAGGTGCTATCGACATATTATCGACACCCAAAGAAAAACCCCTGACTTTCTCCAGGAAAATCAGGGGTTTATTTGGTGGAGCCGGGGGGATTTGAACCCCCGTCCGCCAGCTCTCCACTATCGGTTCTACATGCTTAGCCATCTCTACTGAGTTAACTCCGCGCGGCCCGAGTGGCAGGGCGCTTGGAGCGAGCTGTATGAGTTTTAGCCGTTACGTCTACAGCGAACTTGGCGGCGATCCTGTTCTATCTGACTGACCTAATCTTCGGGTTTACAGGCATCCCCTAGGGTCAGCTAGCGGCACTTAGGCGGCTAGAGCGTAGTTGTCGTCGTTGGCAACTATGAATTTGCAACAGTGGATTTACGAGTTCTGTTACCAACTCGGCATGCCCCTCAAGTTTTGTTACCGGCGTCGAATCCTAATCGGCCCCAAATTTGAGCGGTGTAACTTGTAGCGGTGTAGCAGCGGCGCAGTGTACGGCATCGGCCCTGCGGCGTCGACCGGCACACCGGAAAACCGGCGCGGGACCGGCTTTCCGGGTGTCAGCGCAGCAGCGCTACATCGGCAGGCTTACTGGCCGCTACCACCGCTGCTGCCGCCGCCATCGCCTGGCGCCTTCATCATCTGCAGCGCTTTGCCGCTGGAGGCGATGCAGGATTTTTCGTCACCGGCGTCGCGTGCTTTTATGGCTTCGGCCTTCAGTTCGGCCACTTCGCTTTTCATCGGTTCGCCCAGCATCGGGGCAGTGGTCATGCCGTCGTCGATTTTCTGCAGGTTGACGTCGCAGAGGTCGCTGGCGGCAAAAACCGGTGAGGTCATGAGTGCGGCAGCAAAAACAAGTGCGGTACGTTTCATATGGTTCTCCTCGGTCAAAGTTTCGGTGCGGGGGCCTTGTGGCTCACCTGCCCGGCACATCGTGGAAGGGCTCTGGATTCAGGGTTTCCGCTTCCGCTGATGGCTGTTTTCGATCAAGTCCCTTTTATTACCGGACTTGCAAAAATGGACTCCGGCGAATTGCCAGGGGTTCATTTTTTCTCATGCCGCTTGGCTGGCGTTTTTCCGAGCAAAAAAAAGCCCCGCACTTGGCGGGGCTGAAAGATTTGTGCAATCAAGCGGTTAGCGGAGCGGCCTTGGCGCGGGAGACGCGATCGACGAGATACACCAGGCCGTGATAATCGATGCCGCCGTACTGGCTCAGGCCGATTTCGCAGGTGCGGCTGGTGGAGACGCCCTCATCGCATTGCTGCACCGCGTCCTTCAGCGAACGCAGCGAGTGGGCGTTGAGTTCCGGCGTGGTGAAGCCCTTGTCACCGGCGAACCCGCAGCAGTGGATGCCTTCCGGGATCACCACGGTCTTGGCGCAGCGCCGGGCGATTTCGATAAGCGCCGGGCCTTCGCCCAGGTGCTGGGTGCTGCAGGTGACGTGGACGGCGATCGGCGCTTCCTGCGGTTCGATGTCCAGGCGGTCGAGCAGGTGAGTGCGGATGAAGCGCACCGGGTCGTGCACGTCGAGGCGCTCGTCGGCGAGTTCCTGAACCAGGCGCAGGGTGCACGGGCTGGTGTCGCAGTAGATCGGATCGAGCCCGCCGCGGCTGGCTTCGAGCAGGGCGTCGAGGGTCTCCTGGCGTTTGCGATCGGCCTGTTCGACGTAGCCCTTCGAGGCGAACGGCTGGCCACAGCAGAGGCTGTCGAGGTTCTTCGGGAAGACCACTTGGTAGCCGGCTTTTTCCAGCAGCGCGCGGGTCTTGTCGAGCAGCGGCAGCTGTTCCTTGTCGCCGGACGCCGGGCCCATCGCGCGCGAGATGCAGGCCGCCAGGTAGACCACGCGCGGGCGCTGGTCGGCGTTGGACTCCGGCAGGTTGAGCTTCTGGATCGGCTGCGGCATGGCCGGCGTCCACAGCGGTACGCGGCCCTTGCTGGCCTTGCTCAGCGCGGCAGAGGTCCGGCCCAGCAGCGGCGCGCCCATCAGCAACCGCGCGCCGTTGGCCACGTGCAGCATGAAGCGTGCGCCGTGCATCGCGGTGCGGAAGTGCTCGGCGGCCCAACTGGCGGCCTTGGCGTGGTGCGCGTGCACGCTGCGCAGCTTGCGCACCAGCTCGCCAGTGTTGATACCTACCGGGCAGCGCTGGGCGCAGAGGCCGGTGGCGGCGCAGGTATCAACGCCGCGGTAGGCGTAGTCGGCTTCCAGCTCAGTGGTATCGACGCCGGCGCGGTGCTTCGCCTGGATGTCGCGCCACATGACAATGCGCTGGCGCGGTGTCAGCGTGAGCCCGTTGGACGGGCAGACCGGCTCGCAGAAGCCGCACTCGATGCACTTGTCGACGATCTCGTCGGCGGCCGGCAGCGGCTTGAGGTTCTTCAGGTGGATGTCCGGGTCTTCGGAGAGCACCACGCCGGGGTTGAGGATGCCGTTGGGGTCGAGCAGGCGCTTGAGCGCCCACATCAGCCGGTACGCCTCGCTGCCCCACTCCAGCTCGACGAAGGGCGCCATGTTGCGCCCGGTACCGTGCTCGGCCTTCAGCGAGCCGCCAAACTCCACTGCCACCAGTTGCGCGACGTCTTCCATGAACGCCGAGTAGCGCTGGATCTGCTCCGGCGTTTCGAAACTCTGGGTGAAGACGAAGTGCAGGTTGCCCTCCAGCGCGTGGCCGAAGAGGATCGCCTCGTCGTAGTGGTGCTTCTCCAGCAGCTGGATCAGACGGTTGACGCCCTCGGCGAGCTGTTCGACCGGGAAGGTCACGTCCTCGATGATCACCGTAGTGCCGGTCTCGCGTACCGCGCCCACCGCCGGGAAGGTGTCCTTGCGGATCGCCCAGAGACGGCCGTATTCCACCGGATCTTCGGTGAAATCGACCTTGGCTTCGGTGGGGAAGGACGCCAGCGAATCCATGATCTGCCCGAGCTGCTCGTGGAGCAGGCTGTGGCTGGCCGCGCGCGATTCGATCAGCAGCGCGCAGGCGCCTTCGGAGAGGGTCTGCACGAAGGCCGGCATGCCCGGCTTGTCCTGCACCGAACGCATGCTGCGGCGATCGAGCAGTTCCACCGCGGACACCGGTTGCAGCTTGAGCACCGGCACCGCACGGCAGCAGGTTTCCACATCGGGGAAGACGATGAAGGCGGTGGCCTTGTGCGGGTACTCGGGCACGGTGTCGTAGGTCACCGCGCTGATGAATCCCAGGGTGCCCTCGGAGCCGACCAGCAGGTGGTTGAGGATGTCCAGCGGCTGGTCGTAGTCGACCAGTGCGTTGAGCGACAGCCCGGTGGTGTTCTTCAGTCGGTACTTGTGACGGATCTTCGCGGCCAGCTCGGGGTTGGCGCGGGTCTGCCGGCCGAGTTCGGCGAGCTGCTCGAGCATCGCGGCGTGGGACTTCTCGAAGGCGGCGACGCTGGCCGGGTCCTCGCTGTCCAGCACCGTGCCGTCGGCCAGCACCAGGCGCAGGCCGGCCAGCGTGTGGTAGGTGTTCTGCGCCGTGCCGCAGCACATGCCGCTGGAGTTGTTGGCGACGATGCCGCCGATCTTGGCCGCGTTGATCGAGGCCGGATCGGGGCCGATCTTGCGTCCGAACGGCGCCAGCCAGGAGTTGGCCTGGGCGCCGATGACGCCGGGCTGCAGACGGATCTGCGTACCCTCGCCACGGATTTCGCGGGCGTTCCAGTGATCGCCGAGCACGATCAGCACCGAGTCGCTGACCGACTGCCCGGAGAGGCTGGTGCCGGCCGCGCGGAAGGTCACCGGAACCCTGGAAACCTGCGCCTGGCGCAGCAGCGCGACCACTTCACGCTCGGATTCGACGCGGATCACCAGTTTCGGAATCAGGCGGTAGAAGCTCGCGTCCGTGCCGTAGGCGAGGGTCGATAGCGGATCGTCGAAACGCCGCTCACGCGGGATCAACTGCTCGACGGCGGCGACGAAGTCGGCCGGCAGGGCGACGGACGTGTTCATTCAGGCTCCAGGTCTGGTTGTGGCGGGCCGCGTCGGCGAAAGCGCCGCGCGGCCTCATCGGTTTTAGTCGACGTGGCGGGTGGTCTGGTATTCGCCGAGTTCACGGACCAGCGAGTCGGCGCTGATTTCGCCGATGGACTTGGCGCCGGTGAGCACCATGGCCACGCGCATTTCCTTCTCGATCAGGTTGAGCAGGTTGGTCACGCCGGCTTCGCCGTCGACCGCCAGTGCGTAGGCGAAGGCGCGGCCGAGCAGCACGGTGTCTGCGCCCAGGGCGATCATGCGCACCACGTCGAGGCCGTTGCGGATGCCGGAGTCGGCGAGGATCTTCAGGTCACCCTTGACCGCGTCGGCGATCGCCGGCATGGCGCGGGCGCTGGACAGCACGCCATCGAGCTGACGGCCGCCGTGGTTGGAAACGATGATGCCGTCGGCGCCGAACTTGACCGCATCGCGCGCGTCCTCAGGGTCGAGGATGCCCTTGATTATCATCGGGCCTTCCCAGAAATCGCGGATCCACTGCAGGTCCTGCCAGGAGATCGACGGGTCGAAGTTGTTCGCCAGCCAGCCGATGTAGTCCGCCAGCCCGGTCGGGTGGCCGCGGTAGGTGGAGATGTTGCCAAGGTCGTGCGGCTTGCCGTGCAGGCCGACGTCCCAGGCCCAGAGCGGGTGGGTCATGGCTTGCAGCATGCGGCGCATGGCGGCGTTCTGGCCGCTCATGCCGGAGTGCGCGTCACGGTAGCGGGCGCCGGGCGTGGGCATGTCGACGGTGAAGATAAGGGTGGTCACGCCGGCGGCCTTGGCGCGCTCCAGGGCGTTCTTCATGAAGCCGCGGTCCTTCAGCACGTAGAGCTGAAACCACATCGGCCGCTTGATCACCGGCGCGACTTCCTCGATCGGGCAGACCGACACGGTGGACAGGGTGAAGGGAATGCCCTTCGCATCGGCGGCGCGCGCGGCCTGCACTTCGCCACGGCGGGCGAGCATGCCGGCCAGGCCGACCGGGGCCAGCGCCACCGGCATCGACAGGGTTTCCCCGAACAGCTGGGTTTCCAGGCTCAGCTCGGACATGTTGCGCAGCACGCGCTGGCGCAGGGCGATGCTGGCCAGGTCGTCGACGTTGCGGCGCAGCGTGTATTCGGCGTAGGCGCCGCCGTCGACGTAATGGAACAGGAAGGGTGGCAGCCTGCGTTTGGCGGCGGCGCGGTAATCGGTAGAGGCGGAGATGATCATGTGTTCACACCGTTTGAGGGAAAAGCGAGGCGGGCGCCTGGGTGGCTTCGTCCTCGACAGGAAAACGCGGGAAGCGAGCACGCCGGGTGGCGCCGACAGCCTGGGTTTCCCTTTCCAGGCGGCCATGAGCGCCAGCGGAACGGAGAGCCTTCCGGCATCCGTTCCGCGTGGGCCCTGACAGCGTAGTCAA
This sequence comes from Pseudomonas sp. UBA5782, assembly GCA_002418465.1. GTDB lineage: Bacteria > Pseudomonadota > Gammaproteobacteria > Pseudomonadales > Pseudomonadaceae > Pseudomonas_O. Next base: position 7,295 of record DIEE01000174.1, read on the forward strand.
GCGGGCGCGGGCCTCAGTGCACCAGCATGCCGGTGAACACGTAGGCCTGCAGGATGGTGATGATGCCGACGATGGTGGCGAACACCAGACTGTGCTTGAGGGTGAAGCGGAACAGGTCTGATTCCTTGCCCACCAGCCCGGTCGCGGCGCAGGCCACGGCGATGGATTGCGGCGAGATCATCTTGCCGGTCACGCCGCCGCTGCTGTTGGCGGCCACCAGCAAGGTGTCGCTGACGCCGATCTGGTGCGCGGTGGTCGCCTGCAGCGAAGCGAAGAGGGCGTTGGAGGAGGTATCCGAACCGGTGAGGAACACGCCCAGCCAGCCGAGGAACGGCGAGAAGAACGGGAAGGCCGCGCCGGTTCCGGCGAGAACCAGCGCCATGGTGGTGGACATGCCGGAGAAGTTGGTGACGAAGGCGAAGGCCAGCACCATGCCGATCGACATGATCGGGAATTTCAGCTCGATCAGGGTTTCCTTGAAGGTGGTCAGGCCTACGCGCGGGGTGATGCGCAGGATGAACATCGACAGCACGGCCGAGAAGAAGATCGCGGTACCAGTGGCGGAAATCGGGTCGAGCTTGAACACGGCCGGCATCGGCGTCGGGTTGGCGACGATCGGTGCAACCTTGATCACCAGCTGGTCGAGGTACGGCACGGCGAAGGTGAACACGGTGCTGTACAGCGCGCCACCGGCGGCGAACAGCGCCTTGAATGGCTTCAGCGTCCAGATCGTGACGATCACGGTGAGAATCAGGAACGGCGACCAGGCCTTGACGATCTGGCCGAGGCTGTACGGCGAGGCGACGGTGGAACGTGCGCCGCCGAAACCACCAACCACGGCAGCGCCGCCGGCGGTGATACCGACCACTTCGGCTTCCTTGGCTGCAGCGCCTGCGCGCTTGGGCTGCCAGACCTTGAGGAACAGTGTCAGGGAAACCAGGCTGAACAGCGCGGAGGTGATGTCCGGCAGTTCCGGACCGATGAAGTTGGAGGTGAAGTACTGGGCGACGGCGAAGCTGCCACCGGCGACCAGCGCGGCCGGCCAGGTTTCACGGATACCGCGCAGGCCGTCCATCATCGCGACCAGCCAGAACGGCACGATCAGCGACAGCAGCGGCAACTGGCGACCGGTCATGGCGCCGATCTTGAACGCGTCGATGCCGGTGACCTGGCCGGCGACGATGATCGGGATACCCAGCGCACCGAATGCCACCGGAGCGGTGTTGGCGATCAGGCACAGGCCTGCGGCGTACAGCGGGTTGAAGCCTAGGCCGACGAGCAGGGCGGCGGTGATCGCCACCGGCGCGCCGAAACCGGCAGCTCCTTCGAGGAAGGCACCGAAGGAAAAGCCGATCAGCAGCATCTGCAGGCGCTGGTCGTCGGTGATCGACAGGACCGAGCTGCGGATGATCTCGAACTGGCCGCTCTTCACCGTCAGCTTATAGAGGAACACCGCTGCGACGATGATCCAGGCGATCGGCCAGAGGCCGTAGGCGAAGCCGTAGCCGGCCGACGCCAGCGCCTTCTCGACGGGCATGTGGAAGGCGAAGATGGCGATGATGACGGAGAGGGCCAGGGTGATGGTCCCGGCGACGTAGCCCTTCATGCGGAACACCGCGAGGGCGAGGAAGAAGAACGCGATCGGTATCAGTGCGACCAGGGCGGACAGCCACAGGCTGCCGAGCGGGGTATAGATCTGTTGCCAAGTCTGCATGGGGGATCCCCTGTTTATTGTGGTTGTAGCTGCCCGGATCGCTGGGTCTTGCGGGTCCCGGTGCGTGCAGATAAAGTGGTAATACCAATTTACAGTGTAGCGCGCCCAGATTAAAAGCGGGCTTGGTGGGTGTCAATTTAAGGGGCTTAGACTTTGGTCGAAGGCTTCTGCAGGCCGCGTGGCTTGTGGGCTGTGGCGAGCCTGTCTAGTCTTCCCGGCGGGTAGTGCCTGCGCTTTTCGTTCGCCGTTGCGGCGACCATTTCGAGGTATTGAAGGGTGTCATTGGAGTTTGGTCAGGTCCGCCAGCGTCGCCTGTCGGACGATATCGTTGCGCAGCTCGAGACGATGATCCTCGAGGGAACGCTGCGCGCGGGCGAACGTCTTCCGGCCGAAAGGGCCTTGGCAGAGCGCTTCGGGGTGTCGCGACCCTCGTTGCGCGAGGCGATCCAGAAGCTCGCCGCGCGCGGTCTGCTGGTCAGCCGCCACGGCGGCGGCACCTACGTGGTCGACACCCTCGGCTCGGCATTCAGCGATCCGCTGATGCACTTGCTGGAGAGCAGCGACGAGGCACAGCGCGACCTGCTGGAGTTTCGCCATACGCTGGAAGGCTCCTGCGCCTACTACGCTGCCATCCGCGCCACGGAGCTGGATCACCAGCGCCTGCGCGCGGCGTTCGACACCCTGCAGCAGTGCTACCTGCGCAACCCGCAGGTGAGCGTCGAGGAGGGCGCGGCGGATGCGTCCTTCCACCTGGCGATCGCCGAAGCCAGCCACAACGGCATGCTGCTGCACACCATCCGTGCGCTGTTCGACCTGCTCAAGCGCAACGTGGTGACCAACATCGGCGGCATGTACGAGCGCCGCAGCGAGACCCGCGACATGCTGATGAAGCAGCACCGCGAGCTGTTCGACGCGATCATTGAGCGGCGCGCCGAAGCGGCGCGGGAAATTTCCAACCGACACATCCACTACGTCCAGGAGGTGCTCGCCGAGGCGCAGCAGGAAGCCCAGCGCGTGGCGCGGGCGCAGCGTCGGCAGCGGCTGTAAGGGTATTTGGAGGGGGACTTTAGTGCGGCTGAGGGCTGGCAGCGCCAGCCCCGGACGGCAGGGTGGGCGGAGGGCTTACTCGTCCTTGCCCTTGGTCCGCATGGCGCGCTGCACCTCGCGATCGGCATCGCGCTCCTTCTCGGTGTGGCGCTTGTCGAATTCCTTCTTGCCCTTGGCCAGGGCGATGTCGCACTTGATCAGGTGTTTCTTCCAGTGCAGCGACAGCGCCACGCAGGCGTAGCCCTTCTGCTGCACGGCGCCGAACAGCTTGCCCAGCTCGCGCTTGTGCAGCAGCAGCTTGCGCGTGCGCGTGGGGTCGGCGATGACGTGGGTGCTGGCGGTGGTCAGCGGCGTGATGTGGCAACCCATCAGCCACGCCTCGCCGTCCTTGAGCAGCACATAGCTGTCGACCAGCTGCGCCTTGCCGGCACGCAGGCTCTTCACTTCCCAGCCAGCGAGGGCGAGGCCGGCTTCGAAGCGCTGCTCGATGAAAAAGTCGTGCAGCGCCTTCTTATTCTGCGCGATGGAACCCGGAGATGTTTTCTTTTGCTTAGCCATAGGGGCGGCATTATAGGGAGTCGGCCGCGGCGCGGCTATGCCGCAGGCGTACGCTTGAGGGGGTTGGATGAAACCCGGACAATGCGCGCTCTTTTTTGACCGGGTGGGCCGCAGGTGATGGACAAGGTTTCGGTGCACGGCGGCTGGACCAGCCGCTGGGTGTTCATCCTCGCGGCCACTGGCTCGGCGGTCGGCCTGGGCAGCATCTGGAAATTCCCCTACATGACCGGCGTCTACGGCGGTGGTGCCTTCGTGCTGGTGTTCCTAGCCTGCATCGCGCTGATCGGTCTGCCGGTCATGCTCGCCGAGACCCTGATCGGCCGCCGCGCGCGGCAGAGTCCGGCGAATGCGCTGCGCGAGCTGGCGCTGGCCGCCGGACATACGCCGGTGTGGTCCTGGGCGGCCTTCGCCGGGATGATCACCGCGCTGCTGATCCTGTCGTTCTACAGCGTGGTCGGCGGCTGGTCGCTGGACTACATCCTCGGCGTCGGCCGCGGCGATTTCCAGGGCGCCACCGCCGAGCGCGGCGCGGCGCTGTTCGGTGCGCTGGTCGCCGATCCCTGGCGGATGATCCTCTGGCACACGGTGTTCATGGCGCTGTCGGCCTGGGTGATCGCCAAGGGCGTGGTCGCCGGGCTGGAGAAGAGCCTGCGGATCATGATGCCACTGCTGTTCGTCCTGCTGCTGATCCTGCTCGGTTACAGCATGACCACCGGGCACTTCATGCAGGGCCTGCACTTCATGTTCAATTTCGACACCTCGCGGTTGCTGGAAGGCACGTTGCCGGCCATGGGCCACGCGTTCTTCTCGCTCAGCGTGGGTGTCGGTTCGATCATGATCTACGGTGCCTACATGCCCAAGCACGCCTCCATCGGCGCCACCGTCATCGCCGTGGCGCTGATGGACACCTTCGTCTCGCTGCTCGCCGGCGTGGCGCTGTTTCCCATCGTCTTCTCCGCCGGGCTGAATCCGGGCGAGGGGCCGGGCCTGATGTTCGTCACCCTGCCGCTGGCGTTCGGCAACGTCGGCTTCGGCCAGGTGATGGGTGTGGTGTTCTTCATCCTGGTGCTGATCGCCGCCTGGACCTCGGCGATCTCCATGCTCGAACCGATGGTCGCCTACCTGGTGGAACGCAGCCGCCGCTCGCGGCTGTGGATCACCAGCATGCTGGCCTTCGTCTGCTGGTTCGTCGGCCTCGGCACGGTGTTCTCCTTCAACATCTGGAAGCAGGCGAAATTCTTCGTCGGCGACAATGGCGGCTTCGCGCTCTATCAGTGGGGCGCGGCGGGCGGGCTGGACTTCTTCGGTGTGATCGACTTCTTCACCTCGCGCATCATGCTGCCGCTTGGCGGGCTGTGCTTCGTGGTCTTCGCCGGCTGGACAATGGGCCGCGAGGCGGTGCGCGACGAGCTGGCGATGCGCAGCCCACAGCTGTTCGCGCTGGCATTCTTCCTCATGCGATATGTGGCACCATTCGGCATTCTGGTCGTCTTCGCCGCCCAGTTGTGGAACTGAACAGGTAGAAAATGAGTACCCATATTCAACGTTCGGCCTTGCTGCCGTACCCGGCCCAGGCGCTTTACGAGCTGGTCAACGACGTGGCGCGCTACCCGGAATTCCTGCCCTGGTGCTCCGCCAGCACGGTGCTCGAGGCCGACGCCAACTCGATGCGCGCCCGCCTCAGCGTGGCCAAGGCCGGGCTCAGCCAGCAGTTCGTCACGCGCAACACGCTGACGCCCGGGCAGACCATCGTGATGGATCTGGAAGAGGGGCCGTTCAGCCAGCTGCATGGCGTCTGGCAATTCAAGGCGCTGACCGACAAGGCCTGCAAGATCAGCCTCGACCTGACCTTCGATTACGCCGGCCCACTGGTCAAGGCGACCCTCGGGCCGCTGTTCAACCAGGCGGCGAACACTCTGGTCGACGCGTTCTGCCAGCGTGCCAAGCAGCTCTATGGCTGACGCCATGATCCGCGTCGAACTGGCCTACGCCGAAGCCGATCGCCAGGTGCTGCTGGCGCTCGACGTGCCGCGCGGCAGCACGGTGCGCGAGGTAGCGGTCGCCAGCGGGCTGCAGGCGCAGTTCCCGCAGCTGGATCTGTCCGAAAGTCCGCTGGGCATCTTCGGCAAGCTGATCGCCGATCCGCAGCGGCGCGTGCTTGAGGAGGGCGACCGGGTGGAAATCTACCGGGCGCTGCTCGCCGATCCCAAGGAAGTGCGCAAGCAGCGTGCGGAACGGGCGCGATTGCGCGAGCAGGGCGAATCCCAGGCATGAAAAAGCCCGGCGAGCCGGGCTTTTTTCTGCTCGCCTGATTACTGCGGCGAGGTTTCCAGCGGCGTGGGCGTCGGTACCGGGACCGATTTGACGTCGTCGACGTCGCGCTGGATCTGTTCGAGCAGCGAACCGGGCGCCGGTTTCTCTTCGGTTTTCTGCGGCTGCTGGCTCGGCTGCTGCGGTTGCGCGCTGCCGTCGTTGCCGAGGATCGCCTCGTCGCGGCTGACACCCGGCATGAAGTCGCCGTTCAGGCCGACCAGCAGGTCGTTCTGGTCGAAGTTCAGGCTCACGCGCTCCTGCAGGCGCTGACGGCCGCCGGGCTGGATGCTGTACAGATAGTCCCAGCGATTGGTGTGGAAAGTGTCGGTGAGCAGCGGGTTGCCCATGATAAACCGCACCTGGCGACGGGTCATTCCAGGCTTCAACTGGTCTATCATGTCCTGAGTTACGACATTGCCCTGCTGGATGTCGATCTTGTAAACGCCGGGGAACGAGCAGCCGGCGAGAGCCAACAGCCCCACTAGGCTAAAGCTGGTAATCAGGAGCTTGGTGTTTTGCATCGGTGGGTTACTTCCACTATCTTGGCTGGGCAACGTAAACCCCGATCATACTTGCATTGGATGGTGCTGCGAAGCAGCAGCCACGAGAAAGCTGACCATGGTTGAAAATAACGAACTTCGCAAAGTTGGCCTGAAGGTAACCCTTCCGCGGGTCAAGATTCTGCAGATGCTGGACTCGGCCGATCAGCGCCACATGAGTGCCGAAGACGTCTACAAGGCGTTGATGGAGGCAGGCGAGGACGTCGGCCTGGCCACCGTCTATCGCGTGCTCACCCAGTTCGAGGCGGCCGGTCTGGTCACTCGGCACAACTTCGATGGCGGCCATGCCGTGTTCGAGCTGGCCGACAGCGGCCACCACGATCACATGGTCTGCGTGGATACCGGTGAGGTCATCGAATTCATGGATGCCGAGATCGAACGCCGACAGAAGGAAATCGTGCTCGAGCACGGTTTCGAGCTGGTCGATCACAACCTGGTGCTCTACGTGCGCACCAACAAGAAGTGATCGAACCGGTGTGAAAAAGGCGACCTCAGGGTCGCCTTTTTTGTGCCTGACTCGTTGGTCCTGGTGATCAGCCGTTCGCCGTTTCGACCATTTTCCGTGCATGCGCCAGGGATTCCTCGGTGAGGTCGACGCCGCCGAGCATCCGCGCGATCTCCTCCACGCGGCCTGGCGCATCCAGCTTGGTCACCGCGGTGCGGGTCTCGTCGCTGCCGCGCGCCTTGTGCACGAACAGGTGCTGGTGGCCCTGGGCGGCGACCTGCGGCAGGTGGGTCACGGTGAGTACCTGGCCGCGCTCGCCGAGACGACGCAGCAACTGGCCGACAACTTCCGCGGTCGGTCCGCCGATGCCCACGTCCACCTCGTCGAATACCAGCGTCGGCACCCGTGAGGTCTGTGCAGTGATCACCTGCACGGCGAGGCTGATGCGCGACAGCTCGCCGCCCGAGGCTACCTTCGCCAGGCCCTTGAGCGGCTGGCCGGGGTTGGCGCTGACGAGGAATTCGACCTGCTCCAGTCCGGTCGGGTGCGGGTCCGTCGCGGCGATCTCGCGCAGCTCGATGGAGAAGCGCCCGCCGGGCATGCCCAGCCGCTGCATCTCGACTTCCACCGCGCTGGCCAGTCGCGGTGCGCCTTCGTTGCGCAGGCCGCTGAGTTCGCCGGCTTTCTCCTGGTAGTGACGGGCGTAGGAGGCCAGTTCCTGGGCCAGTCGCTCCAGGGCCTCGTCATCGGCATTGAGGGTTTCCAGTTCGTCGAGCAGGCGTTGCTGCAGTGCCGCCAGCTCCACCGGTTGCACGCGGTGCTTGCGCGCCAGCGTGTAGATCGCATCGAGGCGTTCCTCGAGCGTCTGCAGGCGCGCCGGGTCGGCGTCGAAGTGGTCGAGGAAACGATTCAGCTCGCCGACCGCTTCCTCGACCTGGATCTGCGCGCTGGACAGCAGCTCGGCCGCCTCGTTGAGCGCGCCGGGCTGGCTGGAGCGGTTGCCCAGGCGCTGCAGGCTGGCGGTGAGGGCGGAAAGCACGTTGCCCGAATCGCTCTCGGCGCACAGTTCGATGACGTGGCGGCAGGCGCCGAGCAGGCTCTCGGCATTGGTCAGGCTCTTGTGTTCCTGCTCCAGCTGCTCCAGCTCGTGTTCGCCGAGGGCGAGGTTTTCCAGCTCCTCCATCTGGTAGCTGAGCAACTGGTGGCGGGCGCGCTGTTCGTCGCCGCTGCTGGAGATGCGTTCCAGTTCCTGGCGGGTCTGGCGCCAGCGCTGGGCGGCGAGCTGGACCTGGCGGGCAAGCTCGCTGGCGCCGACGAATTCGTCGAGCAGGCGGCGATGGGTGTCTGCCTTGAGCAGCGACTGGTGCTCGTGCTGGCTGTGGATGTCGATCAGCAGTTCGCCGAGGCTCTTCAGGTCGGCTTGCGGGCAGGGCGCGCCGTTTATGTAGGCGCGCGAGCGGCCTTCGGCGGTGATTACCCGGCGCAGGATGCACGGTCCGTCGTTGTCCAGGTCGCGCTCGGCGAGCCAGGCACGCGCTTCGGGGATATCGCCGAGATCGAAGCTGGCGAGGATGTCCGCCTTGTCCGCGCCCGGCCGCACGGCGCCGCTGTCGGCGCGGTCGCCGAGGGTCAGGCCGAGGGCGTCGAGCATGATCGATTTGCCGGCGCCGGTTTCGCCGGTGATCACGCTCATGCCGCGGTCCAGCTCGAGATCGAGGTGTTCGACGATGGCGTAGTTATGAACGGACAGGTGCACCAGCATGATGAATACTCCCGACGTGATGGCTGGGTATTTATACAGTGGTTGTGCGTCGGCTGACAATCCGTTCCGTCGGTTGGCGCCCGGGGTCGGCCTGGATGCCGGGTCGGCACCCTTGAAGCGGGCGAATGCGACCCCATATAGGCGGACAGAAACGCCCGGCACGACCGGCGACCGATCGAGAGGAGAAACGCATGGCTGACGAACATAACCTGGATCCCCAATCCCCCGACCTGGGCGCGGAAGCGCCGGTTGAGTCCTCGGAGGACCTGGGCGCCCGCGTGCAGGCGCTCGAAGAACAGCTGGCCGCCGCGCAGGACCAGTCCCTGCGCGTTGCCGCCGATCTGCAGAACGTGCGCCGCCGCGCCGAGCAGGACGTGGAGAAGGCGCACAAATTCGCTCTGGAGCGCTTCGCCAACGACCTGCTGCCCGTGGTCGACAGCCTGGAGCGCGGCCTGGAACTGTCCAGCCCCGACGACCAGTCGATCAAGGCCGTGCGTGAAGGCATGGAGCTGACCCTCAAGCTGTTCCACGACACCCTCAAGCGCTACCAGCTGGAGGCGGTCGACCCGCATGGCGCGCCGTTCAACCCGGAACATCACCAGGCGATGGCCATGGAAGAAAGCATCCATGCCGAGCCGGGCAGCGTGCTCAAGGTGTTCCAGAAGGGCTATCTGCTCAACGGCCGCCTGCTGCGTCCGGCGATGGTGGTGGTCAGCAAGGCGCCAAGCGAAGCGCCGCCTTCGATCGACGAGAAGGCTTGAAATCGGCCGGCTGGCCCCCATCTGTTTAGTCAAGCGAATAGAGCTACCGCGACCCAAAGCGGGGCGCGCTAAAACCAAGTTTCGGAGAGAGAAGACATGGGCAAAATTATCGGTATCGACCTGGGGACCACCAACTCCTGCGTCGCGATTCTGGAAAACGGCAACGTCAAGGTCATCGAGAACGCCGAGGGTGCTCGCACCACGCCGTCGATCATCGCCTACACCAACGACGGCGAAACCCTGGTTGGCCAGTCCGCCAAGCGCCAGGCGGTGACCAACCCGCAGAACACTCTGTACGCGGTGAAGCGTCTGATCGGCCGTCGCTTCGAAGAGGACGTCGTGCAGAAAGACATCCAGATGGTCCCGTACAAGATCGCCAAGGCCGACAACGGTGACGCCTGGGTCGAGGTGAAGGGCCAGAAGATGGCACCGCCGCAAATTTCCGCGGAAGTGCTGAAGAAGATGAAGAAGACCGCCGAAGACTACCTCGGCGAACCGGTCACCGAAGCGGTGATCACCGTGCCGGCCTACTTCAATGACAGCCAGCGTCAGGCGACCAAGGACGCCGGCCGCATCGCCGGTCTCGACGTCAAGCGGATCATCAACGAGCCGACCGCAGCTGCGCTGGCCTATGGCATGGACAAGGCCAAGGGCGACCACACCGTGATCGTCTATGACCTGGGCGGCGGTACCTTCGACGTGTCGGTGATCGAGATCGCCGAAGTCGACGGCGAGCACCAGTTCGAAGTGCTGGCCACCAACGGCGACACCTTCCTCGGGGGCGAGGACTTCGACATCCGCCTGATCGACTACCTCGTCGACGAGTTCAAGAAAGAAACCGGGATGAACCTGAAGGGTGATCCGCTGGCCATGCAGCGTCTGAAAGAGGCTGCCGAGAAGGCCAAGATCGAGCTGTCGTCGAGCACCCAGACCGACGTCAACCTGCCGTACATCACTGCCGATTCGACCGGTCCGAAGCACCTCAACGTGAAGATCTCCCGCGCCAAGCTGGAGTCGCTGGTCGAGGATCTGGTCGAGCGCACCATCGAGCCGTGCCGCATCGCCCTGAAGGACGCCGGTATCGACGTGGGCAGCATCGACGACGTGATCCTGGTCGGTGGCCAGACCCGCATGCCGCTGGTGCAGAAGCGCGTGGCCGACTTCTTCGGCAAGGAAGCGCGCAAGGACGTCAACCCGGACGAAGCCGTGGCCATGGGTGCTGCCATCCAGGGCGCCGTGCTGGCTGGCGATGTCAAGGACGTGCTGCTGCTCGACGTCTCGCCGCTGACCCTGGGTATCGAAACCATGGGCGGCGTGATGACCGCGCTGATCGAGAAGAACACCACCATTCCGACCAAGAAGTCGCAGGTGTTCTCCACCGCCGACGACAACCAGGGCGCCGTGACCATCCACGTGCTGCAGGGCGAGCGCAAGCAAGCCGCGCAGAACAAGTCGCTGGGCAAGTTCGACCTGGCCGAGATCCCGCCGGCGCCGCGTGGCGTACCGCAGATCGAAGTGACCTTCGACATCGACGCCAACGGCATCCTGCATGTCGGCGCGAAGGACAAGGCCACCGGCAAGACCCAGTCGATCGTGATCAAGGCCAACTCCGGTCTGTCCGATGACGAGATCGAGAAGATGGTCCGCGACGCCGAGGCGAACGCCGAGGAAGACCGCAAGTTCGAGGAGTTGGCCGGCGCACGCAACCAGGGCGACCAACTGGCGCATGCCACCCGCAAGATGATCGTCGAGGCGGGTGACAAGGTCAGCGCCGAGGAGAAAGCCGGCATCGAGAAAGCCATCGGCGACCTCGAAGTGGCTGTGAAGGGCGACGACAAGGCGGAAATCGAGGCGAAGATGACCGCGCTGTCCCAGGCTTCCGCTCCGCTGGCGCAGAAAATGTATGCCGAGCAGCCGCAGGCGGGTGAAGCCGCCCAGGACGGTGCCGAAGCGAAGAGCGGCGACGACGTGGTCGATGCCGAGTTCGAAGAGGTCAAGGACAACAAGTAAGCGTCGGCTTGCTTCGGCTCCATCGCGCGGGGTTCTAGCCTCGCGCATCCAGACACGCCGCGCGGGAGCTTGCTCCCGCGTTGGCGTATCTGGTGGGGCGACAAGGTCTGTTGTGCCAAAGAACAGGCTGCTGGAGGAATTTGAGGGTTATGGCTAAACGAGATTATTACGAGATTCTAGGTGTCGAGCGCGGCGTCGGCGAAGCCGAGCTGAAGAAGGCCTATCGCCGTCTGGCGATGAAGTACCACCCGGATCGCAACCCGGACGATAAGGCGGCGGAAGAGAAGTTCAAGGAGGCCAGCGAGGCCTACGAAGTGCTTTCCGACGCCGGCAAGCGTTCCGCCTACGACCAGTACGGCCATGCCGGGGTCGACCCGCAGATGGGCGGCGGTGGCGGCTTCGGCAACAACGCCAGCTTCTCCGACATCTTCGGCGATGTGTTCAGCGACTTCTTCGGTGGCGCCCGTGGCGGTTCGCGCGGCGGCCCGGCGCGTGGCAACGACCTGCGCTACACCCTCGAGCTGGACCTGGAAGAGGCAGTGCGCGGCACCACCGTGACCATCCGTGTGCCGACCCTGGTCAACTGCAAGGTCTGCGACGGCAGTGGCGCGAAGAAGGGCTCGACCCCGGTCGGCTGCCCGACCTGCGGCGGCATCGGCCAGGTGCGCATGCAGCAGGGCTTCTTCTCCGTGCAGCAGACCTGCCCGCGCTGCCACGGCGCCGGCAAGATCATTCCCGACCCGTGCGAGGCCTGCCATGGCCAGGGCCGCGTCGAGGAGCACAAGACGCTGTCGGTCAAGGTGCCGCCGGGCGTGGATACCGGCGACCGCATCCGTCTCTCCGGCGAAGGCGAGGCGGGCGCCATGGGTGGTCCGGCGGGCGACCTCTACGTGGTGGTCAACGTGCGCGAGCACCCGATCTTCCAGCGCGACGGCAAGCACCTCTACTGCGAGGTGCCGATCAGTTTCGCCGATGCGGCGCTGGGTGGTGAGCTGGAAGTGCCGACCCTCGACGGCCGGGTGAAGCTGAAGATTCCGGAAAGCACCCAGACCGGCAAGCTGTTCCGCCTGCGCGGCAAGGGCGTGGCTCCGGTGCGTGGCGGCGGTGCCGGCGACCTGATGTGCAAGGTGCAGGTGGAAACACCGGTGAACCTGAGCAAGCGCCAGCGCGAACTGCTCGAGGAATTCCGCGGCAGCCTGCAGAGCGATGCCTCGCATTCGCCCAAGGCCAGCGGCTGGTTCGAAGGCATGAAGCGCTTCTTCGGCGACCTGTAAACTTTCGCGTCGGGTCGCGGTGAACGCCGGTGTCCGACGCGCTCAGCCTGGAGCTGATGTTATGCGACGTATTGCAGTGATGGGCGCCGCCGGGCGCATGGGCAAGATCCTCATCGAGGCGGTGCAGCAGACCGCCGGCGCCGCTGGGCTGACCGCGGCGGTGGATCGCCCGGACAGCACCCTGGTCGGTGCCGACGCTGGCGAGCTGGCCGGGATCGGCCGCATCGGCGTGCCGCTGTCCGGCGACCTGAGTCGGGTGATCGACGAGTTCGACGTGCTGATCGACTTCACCCACCCGTCGGTGACCCTGAAGAATCTGGAGATCTGCCGGCGCGCCGGCAAGGCCATGGTCATCGGCACCACCGGCCTGAGCCAGGAAGAGAAGCAGCAGCTGGCGGCGGCGGCCAAGGACATCCCGCTGGTGTTCGCCGCCAACTTCAGCGTCGGCGTGAACCTCTGCCTGAAGCTGCTCGACACCGCTGCGCGCGTACTTGGCGATGAAGTGGACATCGAGATCATCGAGGCGCACCACCGGCACAAGGTGGATGCGCCGTCCGGTACCGCATTGCGCATGGGCGAGGTGGTCGCCGGGGCGCTCGGTCGCGATCTGCGCGAAGTGGCGGTATACGGCCGCGAAGGCCAGACCGGCGCGCGCGAGCGGCAGACCATCGGCTTCGCCACGGTGCGTGCCGGCGACATCGTCGGCGACCACACCGTGCTGTTCGCGGCGGACGGCGAACGCGTCGAAATCACCCACAAGGCGTCCAGCCGGATGACCTTCGCCAAGGGCGCGGTGCGTGCGGCGCTGTGGCTCGACGGGCGCGAAGCCGGCCTTTATGACATGCAGGATGTGCTCGGTCTGGCGTGAGCGGCGTCTACGCCTCTAGCCCGCGAAACGCAGCGTTCTTTCGCCTTCGCCTGAAGCCCTTCCCGGGTTTTGGCTGGACCGGGGAGGGCTTTTTCTGTAAGCTGCCCGCTTTAGTGTGCCCACTAAAAGTTACGCAGAATGGCTATTAACAAAAAGCGGGATGACCTTCACACGTCATCCCGCTTTTTTACAACCTGCGTTTTGCTCCAGCCCTGATCTACCGGAGGTCTTCTTGACTATGCCAGCCCCTAAACCTGCCATCCTGGCCCTTGCCGATGGCAGCATTTTTCGCGGCGAATCCATTGGCGCCAACGGGCAAACCGTCGGCGAAGTGGTATTCAACACCGCCATGACCGGCTATCAGGAAATCCTCACCGATCCATCCTACGCCCAGCAGATTGTCACCCTGACCTATCCGCACATCGGCAACACCGGCACCACCCCGCAGGACGCCGAGTCCAGCCAGGTCTGGGCCGCCGGCCTGGTGATCCGCGACCTGCCGCTGCTGGCCAGCAACTGGCGCAACAAGCAGTCGCTGCCCGATTACCTGGAAGCCAACGGCACGGTCGCGATCGCCGGTATCGACACCCGTCGTCTGACCCGCATCCTGCGTGAGAAAGGCGCACAGAACGGCTGCATCCTCGCCGGCGAAGACGCCACTGAAGAGCGCGCCCTCGAGCTGGCGCGCAGTTTTCCGGGGCTCAAGGGCATGGACCTGGCCAAGGAAGTCTCGGTCAAGCAGCGCTACGAATGGCGCTCCAGCGTCTGGAGCCTGGAAACCGACGCGCACGCCGAGATCAAGGCCAGCGAGCTGCCTTACCACGTGGTCGCCTATGATTTCGGGGTGAAGACCAACATCCTGCGCATGCTGGTGGCGCGTGGCTGCCGGATCACCGTGCTGCCGGCGCAGACCCCGGCCAGCGAAGCCCTGGCACTGAACCCCGATGGCGTGTTCCTGGCCAACGGCCCGGGCGACCCCGAGCCCTGCGACTACGCGATCTCGGCCATCCAGGAAGTCCTGCAGACCGAGATTCCGGTGTTCGGTATCTGCCTGGGTCACCAGTTGCTGGCCCTGGCCTCCGGCGCGAAGACCGTGAAGATGCCCAACGGCCACCACGGCGCCAACCACCCGGTGCAGGACCTGAAGACCGGCGTGGTGATGATCACCAGCCAGAACCACGGTTTCGCGGTCGACGAGGCGAGCCTGCCGGCCAACGTGCGGGCGACCCACAAGTCGCTGTTCGACGGCACCCTGCAGGGCATCGAGCGTACCGACAAGGTCGCCTTCAGCTTCCAGGGGCACCCGGAAGCGAGCCCCGGCCCGCACGACGTGGCGCCGCTGTTCGACCGTTTCATCGCGGCCATGGCCGAGCGCCGCTGAGGTAGACGAGATGCTGCCAAGCCTGGGAATCACCGACCTCTGGACCTACGTGCTGGGTTCGCTGTTCGTCATCCTGCTGCCGGGGCCGAACTCGCTGTTCGTGCTCGCCACCTCGGCGCAGCATGGCGTGGCGCGCGGCTACAAGGCGGCCAGTGCGGTGTTCCTCGGCGATGCGATCCTGATGCTGCTGTCGGCGCTGGGCATCGCCTCGCTGCTGAAGACGGTGCCGATGCTGTTCGTGGTGCTCAAGTATCTGGGCGCCGCCTACCTGTTCTACCTCGGCCTCGGCATGCTGCGCGGTGCCTGGCGCAAGCTGCATGCGCCGGAAGCACCGTCGCAGGCGCTGGAAAACCACGACCCGGTGAGCAACCCGTTCGGTCGTGCGCTGTTCCTCAGCCTGTCCAACCCGAAGGCGATCCTGTTTTTCATCTCCTTCTTCATCCAGTTCGTCGACCCGGCCTACGCCTATCCCGGTCTGTCGTTCCTGGTGCTGGGAACCATCCTCGAAGCGATCAGCTTCCTGTACCTGAGTTTCCTGATTTTTTGCGGTGTGCGTCTGGCCGAGTGGTTCCGCCAGCGCCAACGCCTGTCTGCCGGGGCTACCTCCGGCGTAGGCGCCATGTTCGTCGGTTTCGGCATCAAGCTGGCCGGCGCAACCCTGACCTGATTTGTAGAGCACGAGAGTCCCATGCCCAAGCGTACAGACATCAAAAGCATCCTGATCCTCGGCGCCGGCCCCATCGTCATCGGCCAGGCCTGCNNCCACCATCATGACCGACCCGGCGATGGCGGACGCCACCTACATCGAGCCGATCAAATGGGCCACCGTGGCCAAGATCATCGAGAAGGAGCGCCCCGACGCGCTGCTGCCGACCATGGGCGGGCAGACCGCGCTGAACTGCGCCCTCGATCTGGAAAAGCACGGCGTGCTGGAGAAGTTCGGTGTCGAGATGATCGGTGCCAACGCCGACACCATCGACAAGGCCGAAGACCGCTCGCGCTTCGACAAGGCGATGAAGGACATCGGGCTCGCCTGCCCGGTCTCGGGCATCGCGCACAATATGGAAGAAGCCTACGGCGTGCTGGAGAAGGTCGGCTTCCCGTGCATCATCCGGCCGTCCTTCACCATGGGTGGCACCGGCGGCGGCATCGCCTACAACCGTGAGGAGTTCGAGGAAATCTGCGCGCGCGGCCTCGACCTGTCGCCGACCTCCGAGCTGCTGATTGACGAATCGCTGATCGGCTGGAAGGAGTACGAGATGGAGGTGGTCCGCGACAAGAAGGACAACTGCATCATCGT
>DIEE01000092.1:0-328 GCA_002418465.1 Pseudomonas sp. UBA5782
CCAGGTCTGCACCAACGGCACGCGGGTGTTCGTGCCCCGCGCGCTGCAGGCGGCGTTCGAGGCGAAAGTGGTGGAACGGGTGCAGCGCATCCGCCTCGGCGACCCGCTGGATGCGCGCGTCAACTTCGGCCCGCTGGTGAGCTTCGCGCACATGGAATCGGTGCTGCGCTACATCGAGGCCGGCAAGCGCGAAGGCGCGCGCCTGCTGATCGGCGGCGCGCGGGTCCTCGACGGCGAGCTGGCCCGAGGCGCGTTCGTCGCGCCGACGGTATTCAGCGACTGCACGGATGCCATGCGGATCGTCCGCGAGGAAATCTTCGGCCCGGTG
>DIEE01000092.1:418-20518 GCA_002418465.1 Pseudomonas sp. UBA5782
GGCGTCGGCCGCGAGAACGGCGTCACCACGCTGGAGCACTACACGCAGATCAAATCGGTGCAGGTCGAACTGGGCGATTTCGCCTCGGTTTTCTGAATGCCGTCCGGCGTCCGAACGCCCGACCCGCAGACCGCGAAAGGAGATTTCATGCAGTACGACTACATCATCATCGGTGCCGGCTCGGCCGGTAACGTCCTCGCCGCGCGCCTGAGCGAAGACAGCGGCGTCAGCGTGCTGCTGCTGGAAGCCGGCGGCCCCGACTACCGGATGGATTTCCGCACGCAGATGCCCGCCGCCCTCGCCTTTCCGCTGCAGGGCAAGCGCTACAACTGGGCCTACCTGACCGATCCCGAGCCGCATATGAACGGCCGCCGCATGGAGTGCGGCCGCGGCAAGGGCCTCGGCGGCTCCTCGCTGATCAACGGCATGTGCTACATCCGCGGCAACGCCATGGACTTCGACAACTGGGCGAAAGAGCCGGGCCTGGAAGACTGGACCTACCAGGACTGCCTGCCGTACTTCCGTAAGGCGGAGACCAGGGACACCGGCGCCAACGACTTCCACGGCGACGCCGGCCCAGTCAGCGTGACCACGCCGAAAGCGGGCAACAACCCGCTGTTCGAGGCGATGATCCAGGCCGGCGTCGAAGCCGGATACCCGCGCACCGACGACCTCAACGGCTACCAGCAGGAAGGCTTCGGTCCGATGGACCGTACCGTCACGCCGAACGGCCGCCGCGCCAGCACCGCGCGCGGCTATCTCGACCAGGCCAGGGCGCGCGCCAACCTGACCATCGTCACCCACGCGATGACCGACCGCATCCTCTTCGACGGCACACGCGCCGTGGGCGTCGCCTACCAGAAGGGCGACCTGAAGGAAGAGATCACCGCGCAGGCGCGCCGCGAAGTGCTGCTCTGCGGCGGCGCCATCGCCTCGCCGCAGATCCTCCAGCGCTCCGGCGTAGGCCCGGCCGATTTGCTGCAGCGCCTCGGGATTCCACTGGTCCACGCGCTGCCGGGCGTAGGCGAAAACCTCCAGGACCACCTGGAGATGTACCTGCAATACAGCTGCACCCAGCCGGTTTCGCTGTACCCCGCGCTCAAGTGGTACAACCAGCCGGCGATCGGCGCGCAGTGGCTGTTCGCCGGCAGCGGCATCGGCGCCAGCAACCAGTTCGAGGCGGGCGGCTTCATTCGCAGCCGCGAGGAGTTCGAATGGCCGAACATCCAGTACCACTTCCTCCCGGTGGCGATCAATTACAACGGCAGCAACGCGGTGGAAGAACACGGTTTCCAGGCCCACGTCGGCTCCATGCGCTCGCCCAGCCGCGGCCGCGTGCAGGTGAAGTCCAGGGACCCGCACGAGCACCCGAGCATCCTCTTCAACTACATGTCCAGCGAGCAGGACTGGCAGGAGTTCCGCGACGCCATCCGCCTCACCCGCGAGATCATGGCGCAGCCGGCGCTCGACCCGTACCGTGGCCGCGAGATCAGCCCCGGCGTCGAGGTGCAGAGCGACGAACAGCTGGACGCCTTCGTCCGTGAACATGCGGAAACCGCCTACCACCCGTCCTGCACCTGCAAGATGGGCAGCGATGCGATGGCGGTGGTGGATGGCCAGGGCCGGGTGCACGGCCTGCAGGGGTTGCGCGTGGTGGACGCCTCGATCATGCCGCAGATCATCACCGGCAACCTCAACGCCACCACCATCATGATCGCCGAGAAAATCGCCGACCGGGTTCGCGGCGTCACGCCCTTGCCGCGCAGTGACGCGCGCTATTTCAAGGCCGAAGGTGCAGCGCTGCGCCAGCCGCCGCGAAGGGCGCAGGGCTGATCGAACACGCGTGAGGTGATGAACAAGGCGATCCGCTGGAGCGCCTTGTTCGTGAGCGATCCGCCCTCCTCAACGCGGGAATCAATCGCCACCGGTCAGCCCACGCGCACCCGTCGCCTGGGCAGTGGGCAAGCGCCACCGCGGATGGCTATGATCGGAGCCCATGACGCCACCCCCGACCCGCCAACCCTGCCCGCCCGGCGCCTGCGACTGCGAGCGCGAACGGCTGCACGAAACCCCGGACGCCGACCTGCGCATCCTCGGCCTGACCCGCAGCGAGGAAAAACGCCTGCTCGAGCGGCTGGAAAACCTCGCCGACCTCGGCGACCTCGAACACATGCAGCGGCGCATGTACGAGCAACTCGGCATCCGCCTGGAAATCGGCCCCGGCTTCAACGAAGTGCGCAGCATGCGCGGCATCCACATCCAGATCGGTCCCCTCCCCGGCCTCTGCCGCAAGACCCGCCAGTCGATTCCGTCGGCCATCCGCCGCGCCCTGGAAAAACGCCCGGAAATCGCCTACCGCCTGCTGGATGCCAACGACCTGCTGCGCGACGCCTGAGGCATTCGCCGCCGCTCGCGCACTAGCCGCGCAACAGCCCATCCAGCTCGCCCCGGCGCTCCAGCGCGGCCAGGTCGTCGAAGTCGCCGACGTGCAGTTCGCCGATGTAGATCTGCGGCACCGTCCGGCGCCGGGTGCGCGCCATCATCTGCGCCAGGGCCTGCGGCGAGGACGCCACGTCGATCTCGGTCGGGGTGACGCCCTTGCGCCAGCAACGCTCTGGCATTGATGCAATAGGGGCAGTGCTCCGTGGCGTACAGGGTTACGGATTTCATGGCGATAGCTCCTGTGTGGTCCGCATTCAGCGATTCACCGGTGGGAAGTCGACGTCGGTGGCGGCGACGTTGTTGAGGTAGTTGGTCAGCGTCAACAGTGCGACCTGGGCGATCAGCTCGACGATCTTCGCGTCGCTCAAACCACCGGCGCGTGCCGCGGCGAGCTGCGCATCGCTGACCTGGCCGCGGCTCTCGGTAACCTGCCGGGCGAACAGCGCGAGCGCGTTCAGGCTGCCTTCCCGCGCCTCGCGAATGGCCTCGCCATCCAGCCCCGCCTTGCCGGCGAACAGCGTGTGCGCGGCCAGGCAGTACTCGCAGCCGTTGACCTGCGATGTGGCCAGGGCAACGGTCTCGCGCTCCGCGGCGCTGAGGGAGCTCTTCGCCATTGCTCCGGCCAATGCCAGGTAGCCGCCCAGGGCCGCTGGCGAATGGGCCAGGGTCTTGAAGGCGTTGGGGACGAAGCCAAGACTCTTGTGCAGGGCTTCCAGTTGTGGGCGGGAAGCGGCAGGAGCCTGTTCGAGGGGCAGCGCGGCGATGCGGGTCATGGTGGTTCTCCAGTCGGTAGCGGGTCGTCGATCGACAACCCTTGGAACCGATGGTAGGCAGCAGACCTTTCCTTTTGGATTCGAATCGTCGAAGTTATGCGTCTGATCGTCCAAGAGAAGCCAGATATGGATCGACTCTCCGCACTGATGGAGCACTTCAGCCTGCATGCCTCGGCATTCCACCTGGGCGGCTTCTGCGGTATCAGCGGCTTCACCGGCAAGGAGCAACAGGGCTACGTCCACCTGCTGCGTTCGGGGAGGATCACCTTTCGCGAGGGCAACGGCCCGCCCACCGTCATCGACAGGCCCAGCCTGGTGTTGCTGGCGCGGCCGCAGGCGCACCAACTGGTAGCGGGCGAAGCCGACCACGCGGAGCTGGTCTGCGCGACGCTGAATTTCGACGGTGGCGTCGACAACCCGCTGTCGCAGGCGCTGCCCAGCCATATCGTGCTGCCACTGGACGAGCTGCCGACGCTGAGCGGCAGCCTGGACTGGCTGTTCCGCGAGGCGTTCGGCGAGGATTGCGGGCGTGACGCGATCCTCAACCGGCTCATCGAGCTGATGCTGATCCAGCTGTTCCGGCAACTGATGAACGACGGGGCGATCTCCACCGGCATGATGGCCGGCCTCGCCGACCCGCGCCTGGCGCGGGCGATGACGCTGATGCACGACCAGCCCGCCCGGCCCTGGTCGGTCGCCGAGCTGGCCAGCGCCGCGAGCATGTCACGCGCCAGCTTCTCGGCGCGTTTTCACAAGGTCGTCGGCAGCACGCCGGCGAACTACCTCGCCGGCTGGCGCGTCAGCCTGGCGCAGAAACGCCTGCGCGAAGGCCGCCCGATCGCCCTGATCGCCGATGAGGTGGGTTATGAAAGCCCTTCCGCGCTGGCCCGGGCGTTTCGCCGCAAGGTCGGCGCAAGCCCGCGCGAGTGGGCGCAGCAAATCGGAGCCCCGGGCTAGAAGCCCGAGCTGCCGCGCGCTCCGGCGTCCTCGGATCGAGCCCATCCACGGCCCATTTCCCGATGCGTCGCAGATCAGCCGGCGCTCTTCGCCTTGTGCGCCGCAAGGTATGGCGCGAGCCGCGCACCCATCTCCGCGCCCAGCGCCTGCAGCGCGCTCATCGGCCGGACCATCACCTCGAAGTCGACGATCTTGCCGCTCTCGTCGAAACGGATCATGTCGATGCCCTTGAGCTGCTTGTCGCCCACCCGGGCGCTGAACTCCAGCACCACGCTGAGCCCGTCGGCGCTGGCCAGCTCGCGGTGATAGGTGAAGTCCTCGAAGACCTTGATTACCGTGTTGAGGATCGTCGCCACCACCGGCGCGCCCGGATAGGCGCTGTGCGCCATAGGCGAGCGGAACACCACGCTCGACGCCAGCAGCTCCGGCAACGCGCTGAGATCGCCCCCGGCAACCATCGCGTGCCAGCGTTGCAGCGAGGTTGCGGCCTGGGCCTGGAGTTGTAGTTCGCTCATGTGAATACCCTCTTCTTGTTGTTTTGGAGTGCCGCGCACTCGGCGGCCAGTCACGGCGCACGCCGTTTCAGGCGCGCGACGCGTTCGGTGCCACGGACCGCTCGCATACCGCCGCAGGCCCCGAATGACGCGAGGTTACGAAGCGAACTTATCACTGTCAAGATTCTTCCGCATGTTAGGATTCGAGCCCGCAAATGCCGGTCCCGACACCGATGCCGAACGCCACCCGCAAGCCTGCGCCGCAAAAACGAGAGACCTACCACGTTGGCAACCTCGCCCCGCAGCTGCTCGACGCCGCCCGCCAGTTGCTGGTCGAAGTCGGCCCGACCAGGCTGTCGCTGCGCGCCGTGTCCGAACGTGTCGGCGTCAGCCCCACCGCCGCCTACCACCACTTCGCCAACCGCACCGAACTGGTCGCCCACCTCGCCGCGCAGGGCTTTCTCGAGCTCAGCCAGGCGCTGTCGGGCGACACGTCCGAAAGCGACAGGCTGCGGCAGGTCTGCCTGGCCTACTTCCGCTTCGCCCGCAGCAACCCGGCGATCTACCAACTGATGTTCGGCGCGGAATTCGTCAGTGGCGAAACCCTCCCCGCTCTCGCCGAAGCCAGGGCCGAAGCCTTCGGCCGGCTGGAACGTATCATCGCGGACGAACTCGCCCAGCCCGCGGATTGTCCCGACGTCCGCGGCGCGGCGCTGGGCAGTTGGTCCTACATCCACGGATTCGCGTCGCTGCTGATCCACGGCGTGATCCAGGTGCCGGAGGCGGTCAGCGACGAGCGACTGGTGGAGTTGACGCTGGGGGGATTGAGGAGGGTTTTCCAGGACCGGCATGGCAGCGCAGGGTGAGCGCCGACCTCTTCGTGCAACCACTTGGGAATAAAAGGGAGGGCAGCCGTGAAGCTCAAAGACCTGCAGGGATCTTAAGTCCTTTTAGCCGATAGGACTCGATATCGATGCCAAACGCCCCGCTGCCGTGAACCTCACGAATCCGGTAGGGTTTATCAGCTGGATCTAGGGGCGTAGAAGCCAGGTCGATGACGCGCTCCTTGCAGGCGATTTTGTTGCAATCCAGCACGCGTAGCACCCGGGGCTTGAGTTTGCTGTCGGGTGAGCAACCGATGATGATGCCGACCTCGCCGTTGCTCAACTCGACGATTTCACCTGGCGGGTAGATCCCGATCAGACGGATGAAGCTACCGACCATTTCTTCATCAAAATGGCTGTTGGCTGCATCGAACAGGATGCGCAGCGACTCCAGGCTGGATTTCCCCTTGCTGTATACCCGGTCGCTGTTGATGGCGTCGTAAGTGTCGGCGACGGCAATGATCTTGGCAAAATAAGGAATCTTGCTGGCATCGAGGCCTCGCGGGTAACCCTTGCCGTCCAGGCGCTCGTGGTGCGCATAGGCAACGTCCACCGTGGCAGCGCTGATCTGCTGGTTGCTCATCAGCAACTTGCGCCCTTCGGCAGCGTGGCTCTGCATCACACGAAACTCATCCGCGGTAAGTGCGCCGGGCTTATTGAGTATCTCGCCGGGTATTGTGATTTTGCCCACGTCGTGAAGCATGCCGCATACGCCTATCTGCTCCAGCTGATAGCTCGGCAATCCAAGCTCTTTGGCCAAGGCAATGGAAAGGATGGAAACCCTCAGCGAGTGTTCGGCGGTGTAGTCGTCGCTGTTCTTGATGCGTGCCAACCAGAGCATTGCAGCGGGGTTGCGCAGGATGCTCTCGACACATTCCTTGACCACTGTCTTGACCGCGCCGACATCCAGTTCCCGACCCAACTTCACCGCTTGCAGGATACGCAGCGATTCCTCGCGGGCCGCGTGCCAGATTGGACTGGCCTGATTGATCTCCTCACTAAATTCGACCTTGGCGATAACCGGTTGCAGACCGGCCGGCTGGGCCAGGTTCTCAATCAGCTGATCTTCCACACCCTGTGAACGCCGAGCATCGACCCAGACGTAACTGCAATTCTCTCGCAGCAGGCGAATTTCCTGTTGCTGACGAATGCGAAAACCCTGAAAGAGAAAAGCGGTGTCCGTCCAGGGACGATCCAGCTCCATCACATACATGCCGATAGCCAACTGCGCCGCCTCGACCTTGACGCGGTCCGTCTTTGCGCCATCTACCATGATGGATCTCCAATGGGGGCAGCCAATAATGGCCATTTGCAATTCAGCATATAGGTTGCGTAACCGATTGCATTGCTTTTACACAGGACTGATCGCCGGTGTCGCTTCTGCGACAGCGCATAGCGCGACCAGCTTTCACTGCGGACTTGGTGATCCATGCTGACTAATGCACGCATCCTATTGGCAATTGCCAGTGGATAACTGGGACCGTAAAAATCTTGATCCTTTCTCGGAGGCGTCATCGGGCGGGTGAGTGACATGATGCCGAGCCTATGGCCCAGCGAGTCATGACTTTGGAAAACCGCGCCGACTCTCGAACGCTCGGCGATGACCCAGGAGCGGAGCCGGCCTGAAGCTCAGCACTCGACCGGGTAAACCCAGGCTCCGCTCGATACTGATACCTGTACCCGGTTGCGTCCCGATTTCTTCGCGTCGTAAAGGGCTTCATCGGCGGCTTTCAAGGCACCCGCAGCGTTACCGTGAATACCAGACCAGTAAGCGACGCCCAAGGAAATTGTGATCCGTCCTGCTCCAGGCATGAAAGCCTCTTCGACTACACGACGTAAGCGTTCGGCGACCATTTCTGCAGTCTCGACGCTCGTTTTCGGAAGCAGGATCAGGAATTCCTCCCCTCCCGTCCGACATGGAAAATCTGCCGATCGTGAGCACTCCTGGATGAGCTGCGCCAGCTCGCGAAGCACAAGATCGCCGATATCGTGGCCATATGTGTCGTTTACACATTTGAAATGATCGATATCGAGAGCGATTACCGAGAAGGGACTGCTTTTTATCTCGCAGTGCTTCAGCATCAGATCAAGCCCCCGGCGATTGCTCAGTCCGGTCAGTGGATCGGTCTGCACTTCCTGCCTGAGCTCTCCGATTCGTTCGTGTATCAATCGCAGGCCGAGCAACATGGCACGCTTGAGTTCGAGCGATTCAAAATACCAGGCACTCACTTTGGCGATTCGCTCCTGGGTTGCCGATTCGTTCATACGCTGAGCGCCCTGCGCCATTTGCCTGAGTGGCAGCGAAATACGCCGGGCAATCCACCAGATAAACGCAAAGCTGAATATGGCGAACGGCATGGTTTTCAAGATGACATCCAGCAGGAGCCGATTCAGCGGTTGAAGCGTTACATCGACCGGACGCTGTGCAACTACGCCCCACCCAACGGACTGGGCGGTCGCAAAACCCGCGAGCATATCCAAGCCCTTGCTGTTGATAACACGCTGCTTCCCGTCACTTTCATTGGCCATCCTGTCTATCAACGCATTGCTTCCCACAACGGAGCCTATTCGACTGGAGTCCGGGTGATAAAGAAGGCGACGATTACGATCTACCACGTACAGATAGGAGCCATCGCTGTAGAAGTGATTGCTCAGCAGCTGTTGAAGAATATTGTCCTGTTTCAGATAAAGCGTACCGCCCACATAACCGAGAAAACTCCCTTCGCTGTTTATTATCGGGTGGGAAATGAACACTACAAGATTATGTGCAGCGGATAAGTAGGGACTGGAAACAACCGGTGTTCGGCTATGCAATGCTATTCGAGAGCCATCTGACTCCAGCTTCTGACCCAATAGGTCAAGTGTCGCGGGCGCTATCGCTCGAACGATACCGTCCTTGTCGACTACCGCTACGGAATTGAAACTGGCTGTTTGTTCGAGCAGCCTCTCGGCTTCCTGCTTCAGAAAGCCCTGATTATCGAACGAGCGGCCCTGCAGCCGGGCGCTGAAGCCAAGTTGCTGAATAGCGGATCGGAAGTATATCTCTGCACTCCCAGCCAGCTTGGCAGCATAAGCATGATTAGACTCGAGAGTATTATTGATAAGTAAACTTCGATGGACGTCGTAGCTTGCATAGAAGCTGCTCGCCAGCATGACCAACGCGGTGAGAGCGGACAAGGAGACGATAAGTCCGCCCAGCTTCATACGAGTATTTCGCAACTGCGAATCCTGAAGTCATGAATAAGACAGTCGTCCATGACCGGTTTCCGTTAGCGATTGTGGGCAAGCACCGGCAACCTAAGCCATGCGGCAGTTTGCCCCATGCGACGCCATGATCAGACAGCTGTCGGAAAGACCAGAAAGACAGTTCGTTTTATCTACTGCTGTTGGAATTCAGCTCCAACGAAGTGCACGAAATTCGCGCGACATCGCCGCGAATTCGACCCGCGGTGAAACCTGTCTATGCGGTTTCGGAACTCCCGCGAGAGGGCTAGCAAGGCCCTGTAGGGTGTACAACGTTCAATGGTCCACCCCTTTTCTCGATAAACCATAGCGAGGCGAGAAAAGGTCTTCGGTAACCGATCGCCCCCTTGAGCGATAGCCTCCCTCCACCGAAACCTACCTTCCTCCAACCACCCCTTCAATCTCCGCCCTGCACTGCATCAGAGCCGCTTTCAGCGACTCGAACTGCTCCTCGAAACGCAGCGTCGGGACGGCCAGAGAGAGGGCGTATTGTTCGGTCATGCCACTGCGCAGGATGACGCCGATGCCGCATACCCCGCGTGCATGTTCCTCGCGGTCGATGGCGAAGCCGTTCGCTCTTGCCTCGCCGAGGTACTGCTTGAGGGTGGTGAGGTTCGGCGCGCTGGCGGCGGTGCGTTTTTCCAGCTCGATGCCCTGGTAGAGCGTGTCGATCTGCTCGTCCGCAAGGTTCGCCAGCAGGGCCTTGCCGTGGGCGGTGCAGTGGCAGGGGAAGGCCGTGCCGATGGCCGAGACCACGCGCAGCTCCTGATCGGCGGCGTACTGGTCGACCGAGATCGCGTGCATGCCGCGGAACACGCAGAGGTCCACGGTTTCGCGGGTTCGCCGGCCGAGGGCTTCGATAAACGGGCGGGCGATGGCGATGACGTCGGTGTGCGCCGATGCCGCCAGGCGCGCCAGTGCCGGGCCGAGCTTCACGCCGCCCTGCCCGGTGACGACGAACTGCTGTGCCTCCAGCGCGCCGACGATGCGGTGCACTGTGGTTCGCGGCAGGTTCGCGGCCTTGGCGATCTGGCCGAGGCTCAGGCCCTGCGTTTGGCTTTCCAGCGCTTTCAGCACCGCCGCAGCGCGGGCAATCACC
The DNA here is from genome assembly GCA_002418465.1 of Pseudomonas sp. UBA5782. Taxonomy (GTDB): domain Bacteria; phylum Pseudomonadota; class Gammaproteobacteria; order Pseudomonadales; family Pseudomonadaceae; genus Pseudomonas_O. Next base: position 10,311 of record DIEE01000092.1, read on the forward strand.
TGTTTGCCACCAACGCTCTCGACCTCGTCGCTCATGCTCCACTCCGATTGAACGCCTTTCTGGATGCGGCGCGCAGTTTATCACTGCACGGGAAAATAGCCGGATGGCGCCCTGCGCGGGTCACCCTCGCCTGCACTTCCTTCAATCCGGCTATTCGTCAGAAGGCATTGCGGTGTCAATCGGAACGCTTGACATCATCCGGCGATCTTCCGACCATTCATTCCGAACAGCGGTTACATGTTCCGGATACTGGTACAGACTATGACACCCTTGAATCGACTCGGATCGGCCACGCTGCTGACCGTAGCCTGCCTCACCATCATGGTCGGCTGCGTGATCGTGCCCGGCCTCACCAGCATCAGCCAGGCGCTGGGCGTGCCGGGAATGGCCAGTTGGCTGGTAACGCTGCCGTCGCTGGGCGTAGTGCTGTTCGGTACGCTGGCGGCGAAGCTGCTGGGGCGGATCGGGCTGCGTAACGGCTTGCGTGTTGGCCTCATCGCCTATGGCGCGCTTGGCGCAGGCGGCATGTTCCTGCATGGAGAATGGCTGCTGCTGACGGACCGGCTGCTGCTGGGCGCCGCCACGGCGCTGATCATGGCCTCGGGCACCGGGCTGATTTCGCATTTCTACAGCGGCAAGCAGCGGCTGGCGATGATCGCCAGACAAGGGATGTCGATCGAACTGGGCGGGGTGATCTTCCTGTTCATCGGCGGGCTGCTCGCCTCGGCCGGATGGCGGTATCCGTTCCTGCTCTACCTTTTCGCCTGGTTGCTGTGGGGTTGCGTGGAGCTATGGGTACCCGCCGAATACGGCGAGCGGCAGACCTCCGCCGAGGCCACACGCGAGGTGCGGATCTCGCGGCCGCTCTGGCTGGTGTACGTCGCGGCGACACTGTCGATGCTGACCTTCTTCACGGCGGTGATCAGCCTGCCGCGCCATCTCCAGCAACCGGGGCTGTCCGAGGCGCAGGTGGGCTACTTCCTCTCGTTCGTCTCGCTGGTGGCGGTGGGCGCCGCCGCGCTGATGCCGAAGGTTTCGTCGCGCTTCGGCGAGGTCGGCACGCTGGTGCGGGCTTTCGTTTTCTACGGCATCGCGCACCTGCTGTTCTATCTCGGCGATTCCGTCGGGCTGTACATCTTCGGCGGTCTCTCGCTGGGCATCGGCTTCGGCCTTTCGGTTCCGCTGGTCAACCACATGACCGTCGAACAGAGCCACGAAATCGACCGCGGACCGCTGCTGGCGTACCTGTCGATGGCGATCTTCCTCGGTCAGTTTCTCTCGTCGCTGCTGGAATTCATGCCGGGCGACGGCAAGGCAGTGTTCATGGCGGCGGCGGTCATTGCCGTGCTGGCGAGCGTCACGCTCGCGCGTTGGCATCGCGCCCTGCGCGCCTGACGCCGTCACTCTGCCGCGCAAGCCAGTGGCGACCGCCCGTCGTCAGGCAGCGAAGCCGCGCCTCACCGCGTCCAGCCAGGCGGGGTCGAGGCGGGTCTGTTCGGGGTCGAGGCCGACCTCCTCCATCCGCTGCCGGTGCAGTTCGATCTCCGCCTGCGCCTGGCTGAGGTCGCTGGAGTTGCCGTCCAGCTGATGCATCTGGGTCAGCCCCAGGTGGTAGAAGCGCAGCAGCTTCATCGCCGCCGGATCGCCTGCAGCGACACCGGCGTCGAGCCGATGCATGAGATTGGTGATGCGCATCAGGCTGCGCTTGAGGCGCCAGCCGTAGATGCTCGGCGCCAGCCAGGCCTGCGACCAGAAGCGCAGGCGCACCAGCGCCACGCTCAGGCCCAGTCCGAGAGCGACGCCGGCGACGTTCCAGCGGAAGTTGTCGCCGCCGCTTTCGCCGAACCCCAGCACCAGCAGTTGCGAGGACAGCATCGCCAGGGCAAGGAACAGCACGGCGATGATCAGCGTCGCGCGGCGCGTCTGCCGGCGATAGGTTTCGGGGTTCAGCGGTTCGATCTCGAACGTCACGGCGCCGGGTTCCTTGGATGAGCGGATGACAAGCCGCGCATTATCACCGCTTCGTTCGGGATCGGGTGAAACGGCGCGTCCGCGCCATCGAGCGGAGCGGACGCGCCTGTCAGGCTTCACCAGTTGAACGACACCGTGCCCAGCAGCGTGCGCTCCTCGCCCCAGTAGCAGCGCCCGGCGTTGTTGCAGCCGGCCACGTATTCCTGGTCGAAGAGGTTCTTCGCGTTGACCTCGGCGGACCAGTGCTCGTCGATGCGGTAGCCCACCGAGGCGTCCACCAGGGTCACGTCGCCGGTATCCAGGGTCCCGTACAGCGACGCCGCGGTGTAGGCGAAGGTGCTGTCGAAATGGCGCACGCCGCCACCGATGTGGAAGCCGCTGAGCATGCCGTCGAGGAAGCGGTAGGTGGCCCAGACCGAGGCCTGGTTGCGCGGCACGCCGGTCATCTGGTGGTCCTCGAGCAGCGAGCCGGGGCCGTCCTTGGTGATGCGCGCGTCGGTGTAGGAGTAGGACGCCACCAGGTTGAGGTTCTCGTTGAGATCGCTGTTCAGCTCCAGCTCCACGCCCTTGGATCGGCTCTCGCCGACCTGGCGGACGCCGCCGGTGATGGCGTCGGCGATCACATCGTCCTCTTTCACCAGGTCGTAGACCGAGGCGGTGAACGAGGTATTCCAGCCCTTCGGCTCGAACTTCACGCCCACTTCGTACTGGCGGCTAGTGGTCGGCTCCAGCGGCGAATTGCCGTTGAACACCTGCTGGGTGGGAACGAAGGACGTCGAGTAGCTGACGTAGGGCGTCAGTCCGTTGTCGAACTGGTACATCAGGCCGGTCTGCCAGGTGAAGTCGTGGTCCCAGTAGTCGAAGTCGGCGGCGCCGTTGAGGGTGCCGGCGCGGTTGCGGTACTGGCTGTTGACGTAGTCCTGGCGACCGCCGAGGAGGAACACCCAGTTGTCGTACTTGCTCTGCAGCTGGCTGTAGACGCCGTACATCTGCTGCTCCAGCAGGGCGTTCTGCACCGTCGCCAGCATGACCGGCGTGCCGACATAAACCGGATCGAAAATATTGATGGAGCCACCTAGGCCGATATCCCAGTTCTGGTTGAACGAGGTGCGATCGAAGCTTGCTCCCACCAGCACCGTGTGCTCGAAGTCGCCGGCGTTGAAATGCCCCTCGAACTGGTTGTCCAGCGAATAGACCATGGACTTGTTGTAGCGATCGTAAAAGGAATTGGTAAGCGTGTTGCCAAAAACGCCGTTGTTCAGGTTGTTCGGCCAGGTTTCCTGGCGATCGATGCGCGACTGCAGGTAGCGCGAGTTCTGGCGGAACGCCCAGGTGTCGTTGAACTGGTGGCTGAACTCGTAGCCCAGCGACCAGGCCTCGCGCTCGAAATTGTCCCAGTTCGGATTGCCGGTGAAGGCATCCTTGTCGATCTTGCCATTGGGGTTGTTCAGCAGCGTGCCGGCGGCGGGATAGCCCAGCTCCAGCTTGGTACGGTCGCGCTGGTAGCTCGACAGCAGGGTCAGCGCGGTGCTGTCGCTGAAGTTCAGGGTCAGTGAAGGGGCAATGTAGACGCGATCGTCCGGCACCTGGTCGACCTGGGTATCGGCGTTGCGGCCGAGCATCACGATGCGGCCAAGGACGGTGCCTTCGTCGTTCAGCGGGCCGGAGACATCCACGCCCAGTTGCCGACGATTGTTGCTGCCGTAGCTGAGCTGCACCTCGCCCTGCGGGGTCGCGGTCGGCTTTTTGCTGACCAGATTGACCACCCCGCCCGGCGTGTTTTCGCCGTAGAGGATCGAGGTCGGGCCGCGGAAGATCTCGGTGCGTTCCAGGCCGTAGGGCTCGCTGGTGGTGTCGTAGCGGTTGCCCTGCACGCGCAGGCCGTCGCGCAGCAGGCCGTAGCCGAAGTCGGTGGCGAGGAAGCCGCGGATGAAGAACAGGTCGCCGGCGAGCCCGTCACCGGCGGCGAACGGCGGCGCGAAGATGCCCGGCACGTAGCCGAGCACCTCGGTCAGGGTCTGCGATTTCTGGTCTTCCATGCGCTGACGGGTGACCACCGAGATCGAGCGCGGGGTTTCAGAAAGCGGCGTGCCGGTCTTGCTGCCGGTTTTGCTGAGGATCGCCCTGTAGCCGCTGTCCCCGGACATGTCATCCGAACCGATACCCGCTCCGGTCACCGTCGCCGGCGCCAGCTGGATCACGCCGCTGGGCGCAATCGGCTGCAGCACGTAGCCGCCGCTGGCCTGCGGCAGCGCCTGGATGCCGCTGTTCTCCAGCAGACGGGCCAGTGCTTCCGGAATGCTGTAGCGGCCATTCAGACCACGGCTGCTCTTGCCGGCGGTGAGGTCGTTGTGCCCGGCCAGGTAGATACCGGCCTGGCTGCTGAACTGGTTTAGCGCGGCGCTCAGCGAGCCCGCGGCGATGGCGTACTGGCGTTCGCCGGCGGCGTCCTGGGTCGTTTGCGCCTGAACCTGGGCGGTGGCCAGAAGCAGCGGCGCGCCGGCGAAAACCGGCAGCGCGATGGCGAGCGCCATGGGCCGTAGGGCGAAGCGGCGGGCGAGATGGGCAGGCAAGTGCATGGAGTCCCCTGAAGCGTTCGATTGTCGAGGTTTTCCTGTAAACCGGACGAAAATCGAAAAGGGGAACCGTCGCGGAGATTTTATTTTCGGCGGGCTGGCGCAGTGGTTTGCCGACACCCTCTCAGGCCGGCTCGATGCTGCCCCACCACGGCGTCATCCACTCCAGCCGCACCGGCAGCGCCGCCGCGATCAGGCGCAGCGCCTGGTCGGTATCGTTGAGCGGGAAGGCGCCCATCACCGGCAGCGCGGCGACGGCCGGATTGCAGCCCAGGTGACCGTGGCGATAGCGCGACAGCTCCTGCACCAGTTGCCCCAGCGGCATGTCCTCGGCGGTCAGCACCTGTCGAATCCAGGATTCGCCGGCACTCAGCGCGGGCGCCGTGGCGCCGATCGCCGCCGCGCTGAATTCGACCCGCAGCCCGGCGCCGACGATGCAGGTCGCGCCACTCTCGGCGGTGCGCACTTCCACCGCGCCCTGGTAGACGTTGAGCCGCGTCGTCTCGCCCAGCTGGCGCACCGCGAAGCGCGTACCCAGCGCACGCAGCCGGCCCTGCTCGGTATCGACGAGAAACGGGCGTTGCGGGTCCTTCGCGGTGTCCACCAGCACCTCACCGAAGTGCATGCGCAGCAGGCGCCGCTCGGCGCTGAAATCGGCATCGATGGCGCTCAGCGCGCCGAGCCAGAGGTGCGAACCGTCGGCCAGCAGGGTTTCGCGGGTTTCGCCGACACCGGTGGCGAAGTCCGCGCCCCAGGCGGTGACCAGCCTCGGCAGCGGCGTGCCGCGCCAGGCGCTCCAGCCGAGCAGCGAACCGCCGGCGAGGATCATCAGCGTCTTCAGCCCCTGGCGGCGGCTCAGGCGACCAGCATCGCCGACACGCCGCAACACGCCGCTGGAGTCCCGCGCGCCCTCCCCCTGCAACGGCGCGAAACGCTGGCCGACGCGTTCGACGTAGCACCAGGCGTCGCGATGCTCGGCGTGCTGGTCGAACCAGTGTTGCCACTGCTCGCGCAACTGCGCGCCACCGTCCTCGTCGTGCAGGGCGACGTACCACTGCGCCGCCTGCTGCAGGCTGGCGTGGCTGAGTTTGCCGTCGGGGTTGCGCATCGCCGTCACTCGACCAACAGGCCGTCGAGCTCGGCTTCCAGCAAGGCGCAATGCAGGAAGGCCTGAGCCAGATACTTCTTCACCATGCGCTCGGAGACGCCCAGTTCCACGGCGATCAGGCGGTACGGCATGCCGTCGAGCTGCGCCAGCAGGAAGGCCTGGCGCACTCTGGCCGGCAGGCGCAGCAGCATGGCGTCCACCTCGTGCAGGGTTTCGACGATCAGCGCGCGTTGCTCGGGCGAGCTCTGCAGGTGCTCGGGACGCCCCGCCTGGCTTTCCAGCCAGGCCTGTTCGAGCTGACGGCGGCGCCAGTGATCGATGCACAGGCCACGGGCGATGGTAGCGAGGTAGGAACGCTCGCCGCTGCTGCACTCGAAACTGCCCGGCCGCAGCATCACGCGGACGAAGGTGTCCTGCACCAGATCCGCCGCATCGAAGGCGTTGCCGAGGCGGCGCTGGAGAAAACCGTGGAGCCAGCGCGAATGGCTGAGATAGAGCGACTGCGGCGAGGAGCCAGGCAACGGAGGCATCGAAAGCACGGCAATGTCCGGCGCGCTGCGCCTCAGGTGCGGATGAGAATTAGTTTCAAATGTACCCGATACGATGCAATCGCGGCAATCCATGACGAAAAAGGCGGCGGTGCCTTTCGGATCACCGCCGCCTCGTTGGGTCTGCTGCCCGCTCGGGGCAGCGCTTCATGGCTCAGGCGAACACCTTGAGCAGCAGGGTCGCCAGGATCACCGTGGAGGCGCCGCCGATGCGCGTGGATATCTGCGCGAAGGGCATCAGCGACATGCGGTTGGCGGCGGAGAGGATCGCCACGTCGCCGGTGCCACCCAGGCCGCTGTGGCAGCAGGTGACGATGGCCGATTCGATGGGGAACATCTTCATCAGGTTGCCGATGAAGAAACCGGCCAGGGTCATCGATACCACCACCGTGGCGCAGACCACCACGTAGCCCACCGAGAACACCTTGACCACGCTGTCCAGCGGCACGTAGAGCATGCCCAGGCCGATCATCACCGGCCAGATGAAGGCGGCGGAAACCAGTTTGTAGAAGCTGTTCGCGCCTATCTCCAGGCGCTTAGGCAGCACCTGCAGGTATTTGAACAGCACCGCCACCAGAATCATCATCACCGGGCCGGGAATGCCGACCACCTTCTCCAGCAGCCCGCCGAGGATGAAGAAGGCGCAGATCAGCAGTACGCCAGCGCCCATCAGTTGCAGGTCGATGCCCTTGTTCGCGTCCTCCTTCACCTGGAACAGGTCGTTTTCCTCCCTGGCGCGGATCAGCATGCCGTCGCCGTTCAGCGCCGGCCGTTTCAGCGCCAGGCGTGCCAGGTATCCGGAGCAGATGATCGCCACGATGTTGCCGACCACCGCCGCCGGTGCAAGTTGCGCGACGTAGGTTTCCGGGCTGCCGCCGAGGATTGCCGAATAGGCCAGCGACAGCGGCAGGATGCCTTCGCCGATGCCGCCGCCAATGATCGGCACGATGATGAAGAAGAACGTGTGGTAGACGCTGTAGCCGAACAGCGCGCCGACCGCGAGCCCTGAGAACACTGCCGCCAGGGTGCCGACCAGCAGCGGCACGAACATGCGGATCATGCCCTGCACGAGGATGAAGCGGCTCATGCCGAGGATGCTGCCAACCACGAGACTGGCGATCACGAAGTAGAGGAAGTTGGCCTCCTTCATCAGCATCCTGGTGGCATCGAGGGTGGTGCCGCCGAAGACGCCGAGGAACACCAGCACCGAGGGCAGCATCAGGCAGAGGATGGCGCCGCCACCGATTTCCTTGAGGATCGGCGTGCGCTGGCCGACCTGACCGAAGAACACGCCCATGGTCATGATCACGGCGAGGCCGCCGATCATGTTCTTCGGCAGGTAGCCAAGATGGGCGGAGAGGAAAACGATCAGCGCGATGACGGCGAACACCGGCAGCGGGATGACGCCGATCTCGTAGGCGCAGAGCGCGCGCAGCTTCTGCCGCACGCTGCTGTCCCCGGACTGCTGTTTCAGGGCGTGATTGCAGGAATCAGTCATGTGCCACCTCGTGGTGGCGAAGCGCCGTGGGGCACGGGTGGGAACACCGGCCGAGCGAAGGGAAATACAGCGACGGAATGGGCATGGGCGTGTCCTCTGTTTGTTTTTATGCGAGGAGTGGAAGTACGGCCGGCATCAGGTATCCGGTACGTTCGAGGATGCTATCCTTCACGAAATTCGAGATAAACCGCCCAGGCATGCGCCTTATGAACACGCTACGTGGCCAATTCCCACTTCCCGAAGACCTCCGGGTTTTCCTCACGGTGATCCGCAAATCCGGCTTCGCCAGCGCCGCCGAAGAGCTGGGCCTGTCGCCCGCCTACGTCAGCAAGCGCATCGCCGTGCTGGAGAAAGTCTTCGGTGCGCGTCTGCTGCACCGCACAACGCGGCGCATCGCCCTGACCGATGATGGCGAACGCGTGCTCGGCTGGGCGCAGCGGCTGTTGGGCGAGATGGACGACTTCATTGGCGAGATGTCGGAGGCACGGCAGTCGCCGCGCGGCATGCTGCACATCTGCAGCACCTTCGGTTTCGGCCGCAACCACGTGGCGCCGGCGATCTCGCGGCTGGCGGAAACCTACCCGGAACTGGAAATCCGTCTGGACGTGTTCGACCGTGTGGTCGACATCATCGGCGAGGGTTTCGACCTGGAAATCCGCGTCGGCGACGACCTGCCCAACCAGCACATGAGCCGCAAGCTGGTGAGCAACCAGCGGGTGCTCTGCGCCACCCCGGAATACCTCGCGCGCCGCGGCGTGCCGACCTCGCTGGAAGACCTGGCCGACCACGACTGCCTGGTGCTCAAGGAGCGCAACCACCCGTTCGCCGTGTGGACGCTGAAGAACGGCGAGCGGGAGAGTTCGATCAGGGTCAACGCGCGGCTGTCGTCGAACAACGGCGAGATCGTCCTGCAATGGGCGCTGAACGACGCCGGCATCCTGTTGCGCTCGATGTGGGACGTCAAACCGCTGCTGGAACAGGGCCGCCTGGTGCAGGTGCTGCACGACTACAGCCAGAGCGCGAACGTCTGGGCGGTGTACCCGATTCGCCTGGGTCACTCGGCCAAGCTGCGGGTCTGCGTGGAGTTTCTCGAGAACCATTTCCGCCACCTGTCGTCCTGACGGTGGCGATGCGCCGGCGCCGACCTCAGCGGGCCGGCGCGGCTCGGCGGCTCAGGCGAGCCAGGGATTGGCCTGCAGGTGGCGCTGCTCGAACTGACGGATCTGCTCGGCGCGCTGCAGCGTGCTGCCGATGGCATCGAGCCCCTGCAACAGGGCGTCCTTGCGCAATGGGTCGATGTCGAACGCGATCTGCGTGCCATCCGCGAGACCGATCCGCTGCTGCTGCAGGTCGACGCTGATCTGCGAGCGCTGCGCATCGCCGACCATCTCGCCCAGCCGCTGCAGGTCGTCTTCACCAAGCTGGATCAGCAACACGCCGTTGCGCTGGCAGTTGTCGTAGAAGATACCGGCGAAGCTGGTGCCGATCAGCGCGCGGATGCCGACCTGCTTGAGTCCCCAGACCGCGTGCTCGCGGCTCGATCCGCAGCCGAAATTCGGCCCGACGACGAGAAACGCGGCGTCCTGCCAGCCTTCGCGGTTGAGCACGAAGTCCGGGTTCGGCGCGCCCGATTCTAGAAAGCGCAGGTCGAAGAACAGCCCGCGGTCCAGGCCGTTGCGGTCGATGCCCTTGAGGAACTGCTTGGGCATGATCACGTCGGTGTCGATGTTCGAGCCGAGCATGGGTGCGGCACGGCCGCTGACGGTTACGAAGGGTTGCATGCTCAGGCCTCCAGGGGCAGCGAACGGACATCGGTCAGGCGACCGCTGATGGCGGCCGCGGCGACCATCGCCGGGCTCATCAGGTGGGTGCGCGCACCGGCACCCTGGCGGCCTTCGAAATTGCGGTTGGTGCTGGACGCGCAACGGTCGCCGGGCGCCAGCACGTCGTCGTTCATCGCCAGGCACATCGAGCATCCGGACTGCCGCCACTCGAAACCCGACGCCAGGAAGATCGCCGCCAGCCCTTCGGCCTCGGCCTGCTCGCGAACCATCGTCGAGCCCGGCACGATCATCGCCCGGACATGCCCGGCGACGCGCTTGCCGCGCACCACGCGGGCGACGTCACGCAGGTCCTCGATGCGCGCGTTGGTGCAGGAGCCGATGAAGGCGTGGCTGATCACCACGTCGCTGAGCGGCATGCCGGCGTCCAGGCCCATGTACTTCAAGGCGCGCTGCATGTCCTGGCGCAGAATCGGGTCGGCGACCTGCGCCGGGTCCGGCACGCTGGCGCCGATACGCGCGGCCTGGTCCGGGCTGGTGCCCCAGGTGACCATCGGCTCGATGACACCCGCGTCCAGCTGTACCTCGCGGTCGAAAACCGCGCCCTCGTCGCTGCGCAGCGTCGCCCAGGCGGCCAGTGCCTGCTGCCACTGTTCGCCCTTCGGCGCGCGTGGCTTGTCCTGCAGATAGGCGAAGACCTTCTCGTCCGGCGCCATGAAGGCGCCA
>DIEE01000211.1 GCA_002418465.1 Pseudomonas sp. UBA5782
GCCGCTGCACCTGATCTGCGCGCACCGCACCCAGCTCAATCGCGCCGTGCACCTGTTGCGCGAGCACGTCGCGCAGCACTGCCAGGCGCTGCTGCGCGGTGCGCCCTTCGCCGCCTGAGCGCGGCGGCCTGCGGTAAGTCATTTGCCGGCTGCGGGGCGGGTGCTAGAGTCGCCGGCATGACTTCCTTGCGCCGCCATTCCCCGTCGTTGCTCGGGGCGCTGCTGTTCAGCGTCCTGCTCGGCGCGTTCGCCAGCAGCCTGCACCGCGGGCAGATGAGCGGCTTCGACCTGGCTGGTTTCAGCGGCGGCTTCTGTTCCGCGCTGGGCAATCCCGGTGCCGGGCTGAAGGACGTCGGCGATCGTTCGGCGCCGCTGCTCGCCGATCTGCAATGCCCGCTGTGCTCGGCGAGCGACAGCCCTGCGGCGGCGGGTAGCCTCTGGCGCCTGGCCGCTCCCGCGCCCGTGGAAGTCGCCTCCTCCGCGATCACCCCACGCACCTCGGCGGCGCCGCGCGATGTCTGGCCTTCGGCCAATCCACGCGCCTCCCCGCCTGTCCTCGTCTGATTACGCTGACCGCGCAGCGCCGCTGCGACCACGATCCGCGCCATATGGCGCCCGTTTTCGATTTCAAGGACTCACCATGCTGAAGAAAGCTCTCCTGCTGGCCGCGCTCTGCGTCCCCGCGCTGAACGCCGTCGCCCACGAATACCAGGCCGGCCAGCTGCACATCGACCACCCGTGGTCGCGCGCGATGCCGCCGGTGGCGCCGACCATCGCCGCCTACTTCGTGGTGCACAACGAAGGCAAGACCGCCGACCGACTGCTAGGCGCCGATACCCCGATCGCCGCCCGCGCCGAACTGCACGAACACGTGCACGGCGCGGACGGGATGATGAAGATGCAGCAGGTGCAGACCGTGGATGTGCCGGTCGGCGGCGAAGCCCGCTTCGCTCCCGGCGGCTACCACGTGATGCTCTTCGAGCTGAACAAGCACCCGGTGCTGGGCGNNCTCTTGGTGCGCATGGCGCACCCTACGGGCTTTGTAGGGTGCGCCGCGCGCACCGCTGGGGTTGGCGGTTGGCGCCAGCGGTTTACGCCAGGCGCGCGTCCAGGCTGTTCTGCGCCAGGCGCCGTGCCTGGTCCTGGGTCATGCCGAGGCTCTCATGCAGGGCCTGGAAGTTCTCCGTGACGTAGCCGCCGAAGTAGGCCGGATCGTCCGAATTCACCGTCACCTTCACGCCGCGCTCGAGCAGGTCGAGGATGTTGTGCTGGCTCATGTCGTCGAACACACAGAGCTTCGTGTTGGACAGCGGGCAGACGGTCAGCGGGATCTGCTCGTCGATCAGCCGTTCGATCAGCTTCGGGTCTTCCGCGGCGCGCACGCCGTGGTCGATGCGGCTGACCTTGAGCAAATCCAGCGCTTCCCAGATGTATTCCGGCGGGCCTTCCTCGCCGGCGTGGGCGACGGTGAGGAAGCCTTCGCCGCGGGCGCGCTCGAACACGCGGCGGAACTTGCTCGGCGGATGGCCGACTTCTGAGCTGTCCAGGCCAACGGCGATGAAGGCGTCGCGGAACGGCAGGGCCTGGTCGAGGGTGGCCTGGGCTTCGTCTTCGCTGAGGTGGCGCAGGAAGCTGAGGATCAATCCGCTGCTGATGCCGAGCTTGTCGCGGCCGTCCCTGAGCGCGCCGGCGATGCCGTCGAGCACCACCTCGAAGGGCACGCCGCGGTCGGTGTGGGTCTGCGGATCGAAGAAGGGTTCGGTGTGGACGACGTTCTGCGCCTTGCACTTTTCCAGGTAGGCCCAGGTCAGGTCGTAGAAGTCCTGTTCGTGGCGCAGCACGTTGGCGCCCTGGTAGTAGAGGTCGAGGAACTCCTGCAGGTTGTTGAAGGCGTAGGCGCCGCGCAGGCTTTCGACGTCGTTCCAGGGCAGCGCGATCTTGTTGCGCTCGGCCAGGGCGAAGAGCAGCTCCGGCTCCAGCGAACCTTCGAGGTGCAGGTGCAGCTCGGCCTTGGGCAGGGCGTTCAGCCAGTCGTACATGGAGGTTCTCTCTCAGGCGGTTTTTGCCAGTTTACCAACCGTGGCGCGGCAAAGGGCCGCGCCGTGGTGGTCCGGGAGCGCGGCGGGCGCCCCCGGAGTGCGCCGTCAGCCCGCTTCGGCTTCCAGCTCGCGGCGGTAGGCGTAGGTCGCGGCGAAGCGCGACAGCAGCCATTCGGCGCAGGTGGTCGCCGGGTACTTCGGCGGGTTGCTGTCGTCGGAACAGTTCGGCAGGCAGACGATCTCGGTGTCCGGATGCGGCTCGGCGAAGAACGGCATCGAGTAGCGATGCACGCCCAGCGGGCTGATCACCCGGTGCGGGGTCGACTTGTAACGGTCGTTGCTCCAGCGCGCCATCATGTCGCCGATGTTGATCACGAAGGTGCCTTCGACGTAGGGCGCGTCGATCCAGTCGCCGTTGACGTTCTGCACCTGCAGGCCGCCGGCCTGGTCCTGGTAGAGCACCGTCACGCAGCCGTAGTCGGTGTGCGCGCCGGCGCCCTGCTGGTCGGGGCTGGTGGCGGTCTGGCGTGGTGGGTAGTGGATCACGCGGAAGGCGCTGACCGGCTGCTCGAAGCGCTTGTCGAAGAAGTCGCGCTCGATGTCCAGGGCCATGGCGATGCCGCGCAGCAGGGTCTTGGCCAGTTCCTGCATGTCGCTGTAGTGCTGCTCGAACAGCTCGCGCCAGCCCTCCTGCTGCGGGTGGCGGTTGGTGCCGCGCAGCGGTTTGCCGGCCATCACCTCGGGGTGCGACGCGGGCAGGTCGAGGCCCATGTCGAAGGTTTCCTTGAGGTCGCTGGGCAGCGCCGGGTCCAGCTGCTCGGTGGCGATGGCGCCGTAGCCGCGATGGTGGCTGGTCTGGGTGATGTCGATCTTCAGCTTCTCTTCCAGCGGGCTGGCGAAGAAGGTCTTTGCGGCGCCGAGCAGCGCTTCGATGCGTTCCGGCGGAATCGGATGGCCCTTGATGTAGAGGAATCCGAATTCGCGGCAGGCGGCGTCGATCTGCTGGGCGACGGCGGCCCAGGCGTTTTCGTCCGGACCGTAGAGGGGGCTGATGTCGATGATCGGGAGTGAGTTCATGTGTGCTCCGAAAAGCGGGTGCTGCGAGTCTTCTCGTACCGGGCAGCGGTTTGAGGACGGACGATATGGCCCGGCCCCTGTGTGCGGTTCTCCCCGTCGCGGACGAAGAGGGACGGCACGACTTCTGGCATTTCCGCTAGTGTGGCCCCGTCACTTTTGCCGCGGCAATCGATTCCGACGAGGCGCCAGACAGCGGTGCTTCACTGTTTTTCCAGCAGCGCCGGCATGGCCTTTTCGCGCTCGCGCTGGCGTTTGATGAAGTTGATCTTCCACTGCTCCATGCCGAGGAATTCCGAGTCCAGGTTGGCTTCCACCTGGTACTTCTCCTTCAGGGCTTTCACTTCATCGCGATGTTGCTGCAGAAACCGGTCCATCTGCTGGACGACCTCCGGATGTTTGAATGTGGACAGGGAATAGGTGCTGCGCGTGTAGGGCAGCGCGGGGTCGAACACCAGTGCGCCGGGGCGGGCGCGGATGTTGTCCAGGTAATAGCTGGCGACCACCACGTTGAAGTAGACGCCATCGACCTTGCCGCGCATCGCCTCGCTGATCATCTGCGGCAGGTCTTCCACGGCCACGCGTTCCAGACTGCCGGCGGCGACGCCCTGCTGGTAGGTGTCGGCAGGCAGGCTCCAGCCGTCGGCGACGGCGAGCTTCTTCAGTGCCGGCAGGCCGGCGCCGGTGCGCTTGGGCGCGACCAGCACGCCGTCGACGAACTCCACCAGCGGCTGGCTGTAGACCAGCGGACGCGAGGCCTTGCGGGCAACGCCCCAATTGGCGTTGTCCGGGTATTTGAAATCGATCGAGCCATCGAGCAGCGCCGGCAACAGGCGCTCCACCGGCATCGGTTTGTAGATCAGTTCTATGCCTTCGCTACGGGCGAAGGTTTCCAGCAGCTCCCGTGCGTAACCCTGGTACTGGCCCTGCGGGTCGATGAAGTAGTGCGGCGCGAAGGCCTGGTCCTCGACGCCGACGACCAGCGCCTTGGCACTGGCGGCGGAGCTGCAGAGGGCGATCAGCGCGCAGAGCGTGGCCGCGATTTTCATCGATGGGTTCATGGCGGTTCGGGGTCGACGGAAAGCCTTAACGGTGCGCGCTACGCCGGGTGGCGCAGCGCGCGGTGGGCGGTGCCCGGCTGACCAGCGCCGCATGCGGCCTGGTCAGCCACGCGGGCCTTACTTCGGCAGCTCGGCCTTGATGCCTTGCACGTAGAAGTTCATGCCGGCGAGGTCGGCATTGCTGGCGGTGACGCCGGCGGGAATGCGCACGGTGCCGGCCTGGTCCTTGATCGGACCGGTGAACGGGTGGAAGGAACCGTCCTTGATGCTGGCGATGATGGTTTCGGCTTCGGCTTTCACGTCGGCCGGAACCAGGTCGCTGATCGGCAGTTCGATGGTGTCGTCATGCAGGCCGCCCCAGAAATCCTCGGATTTCCATTTGCCGTCCATGACCGCCTGGGTTTCCTTGATGTAGTAGGGCGCCCAGTTGTTGACGATCGAGGTCAGCACGGCTTTCGGGCCGAAGTGGGCCATGTCCGAGGCGTAGCCGATGGAGTAGACGCCACGACGCTCGGCGGCCTGGATCGGCGCAGGGCTGTCGGTGTGCTGGAAGATCACGTCGGCGCCCTGGTCGATGAGGGCGTTGGCGGCGTCGGCTTCCTTGCCCGGATCGAACCAGGAGTTGACCCAGACGACCTTGATTTCGGTGCCGGGGTTGTACTTGTCCAGGGCCAGCTGGATCGAGTTGATGTCGCGGATGACTTCCGGGATCGGCATCGAGGCGACGTAGCCGACGACCTTGCTCTTGGTCATCTTGGCGGCGAGGAAACCACCGACGTAGCGGCCTTCATAGGAGCGCGACAGGTAGGTGCCGAGGTTCTTGTCCTGCTTGTAGCCGGTGGCGTGGTCGAACACTACTTTGGGGAACTGCTTGGCGACCTTGGCGGTCGGGTTCATGTAGCCGAACGAGGTGGTGAAGATCAGGTCGTAACCGCCCTTGGCCATGTTGCGGATGACGCGCTCGGCGTCGGCGCCTTCGGCGACGTTCTCGACGAAGCTGGTCTCGACCTTGTCGCCGAATTTCTCGGCGACCGCGCGGCGGCCCAGTTCGTGCTGGTAGGTCCAGCCGTGGTCGCCGACCGGGCCGACGTAGACGAAGCCGACTTTCAGCGGATCGGCTGCGGAGGCGCCAAGCGTGGCGCTGAATCCGAGGGCGGCGACGAGTGCGCGCAGCATGGTTTTCTTCGACTTCTTCTGCATGATGGGTGAGGCTCCTTGTTCATATGTTTTGCGTGTCGGCCCTGGGGCTGCCGGATGATTGCAAAAAGCTGACCAACTAGACAAATAACCCGGCGGCGCCAGCATGGCGCCCGCGAACCCCGGCCCTGCGCGATGCACGGTGAGCCGGGCTGGTGCATGGGAAGCACTAGCCGCCATGCGCTGGTGCGTGGCGATCATCGATCAAAAAGGATTCCTTCGACCATGTTCGCGCTGCTCCGAGACGAAAAACTGACCCTGCTGGCGATCGTCGCCACGATCGCCGCCTACGCGCTGGAGGGCCTGCTGCTGGACGGCGGCCGCAGCAGCGCGCTGATCACCGCGGCGGTGCTGATCGGCGCCATCGTCTGCGCCTCGATGCGCGTCGCCCACCACGCCGAGGTGCTCGCCGAGAAGGTCGGAGATCCCTACGGCACGATGATCCTGACGCTCTCCGCGGTGCTGGTCGAAGTGGTGATCCTGGCCATCCTGATGAGCCACGAACCGTCGCCGACGCTGGTCCGCGACACCATCTACGCGGCGGTGATGCTCGACCTCAACGGCATCCTCGGCCTGGCCGCGCTGCTCGGCGGCTTCAAGCATGGCGAGCAGCCGTACAACGACGACTCGGCGCGCACCTACAGCGTGATGATCCTTACCGCCATGGGCATCTCCATGGTCGTGCCGGAATTCATCCCCAGCGAGAAGTGGCATCTCTACTCGATCTTCACCATCGGCGCGATGCTGGTGCTCTACGGCGTGTTCCTGCGCATGCAGGTCGGCGCACACAGTTACTTCTTCAGCTACAGCTACCCGGAGAAGAAAGTCCGCAAGGGCAGCGTCGCCGCCGAGCCCGATGCCGGCGGCAGCCGCACCCTGTCGATCGCCATGCTCTGCGTTGGCGTGGTGGTGATCGGCGCGCTCGCCGAAGTGATGTCCAAGGCGCTCAGCACCGGCCTGGAGGGCAGCGGCGCGCCGCCGGTGATCGCGGCGATCCTGGTGGCGGCGATCTCCGCCAGCCCGGAAATCCTCACCGCCCTGCGCGCGGCATTGGCCAACCGCATGCAGTCGGTGGTCAACATCGCCCTCGGCGCCTCGCTGTCGACGGTGATCCTCACCGTGCCGGTGATGGAGGCCATGGCGCTTTACAGCGGTCAGCCGTTCGAGATGGCGATGACGCCGGTGCAGACGGTGATGGTGTTCATCACCCTGATCGTCGCGGCGATCAACCTCAACGACGGCGAGACCAACGCCATCGAGGGCATGACCCACTTCGTCCTGTTCGCCACCTTCGTCATGCTCTCGCTGCTCGGCCTCTGACCGCACGGCGGCTCGCGGGAACCGCGCCGGCGCCTGGCACGGTCGGATGAAAACATCCACCGATACGAGCGAGGCAGACATGGATCTGGGAATCGAAGGGCGCGTTGCGCTGATCACCGGCGCAGGCGGCGGCATCGGCCGGGCGACGGCACAATTACTGGCCGGGGAGGGCGTACGGTTGGTCCTGATCGACCGCGATACCGAACGCCTGCAGGACGTCGCGGCGAACCATGCCGAGGTGTTGCTGCAGACCGTCGACGTCACCGACGAAAGCCAGGTCAGGAACGCGGTGCGTGCTGCCGAGCAAAAATTTGGTGCGGTGGACATCGTGCTGCATGCCAGCGGCATCACCGGCGCCAAAGGCGACCCGCTGGAACTGGACGACAACGCCTACCGCGAGGCTTGGGAGACAGACTTCCTCAGCGCCGTGCACGTGGCACGCGCGACCATCCCGGCGATGCGCCAGCGCGGCTGGGGGCGGTTCGTCGCAGTCACCTCGGAAAACGCCGTGCAGCCGTACTGGGACGAGATCGTCTACAACGTCGCCAAGGCCGGGCTGGCATCCTTCATCAAGGGGCTGTCGTACCGCGAGGCGAAGTTCGGCGTGCTTTGCAACACCGTGGCGCCGGCTTTCATCGAGACGCCGATGACCGACCAGATGATGGAAAAGCGCGCCGAGGACATGGGCGTCGGCGTGAAGCAGGCGGTGGACAGCTTTCTCGACGAGGAGCGCCCAGGCATCGTTCAGCACCGCCGCGGCCAGCCCGAGGAGGTCGCCGCCGCCATCGCCCTGCTGGTGTCGGCGCGTGCTTCCTTCATCAATGGCGCCAACTTGCGCGTCGATGGCGGCTCGGTGCAGGCAGTGCAGAACTGAGCGCCTCCCAGGCGTCCGTTACAACCTCGCGAGCTCGAGTTAGGCGTTTCCAGCGCCGTCCGGCCGACGCGCAGCCGGTTGTACTCAAAAGGTGCCGTAGCCGATCTCCAGGCGCTTCAGATGCCGGCGGTACTGGATGCTGCTGAGATCGGCCGGCTGGCTGACTTCCAGTGCGGTGTACAGCGGCAGCCGCGCCGGGCGCTGCGACTCGAGGATCGGCACGTCCTCCAGCAGGATGCCGCGGTTGAATGCGATCACCGCCGCCTCGCTCACGGCCTCGGCGTAGTCGTAGCTCAGGTGCATGCGCAACTGGCTGTGCTCCTCGTCCAGCGGCACCACGAACAGGCGGATCACGTCGGAGGCGGGCGCGCCGTCGGCGCTCTTCTTGTGCAGCACGGCACTGGTCAGGGCGATCAGCTCGTAGTCGTAGAGCACTTCCGCCGGGCCCTGCGCCCGCAGGTTGCCCTGGCGCTGGATCACCCGGCAGTCGCGGGCGATGAAGCCGTCGTCGTGGGTCTCGGTGCGGTAGGCGGCGATCTCGCGGTCGTCGCCGGCGCCGAGGGTGCCGGGATGGACGAAGCCGAAGTGCGCCATGTCGAGGAAGTTCTCGATCACCCGATAGGCATTCGCCGCCACCGCTGTTTCACAGACCAGCAGGGTCCGGTAGGCCGGATCGCCGACCTGCGGCAGACGCGGCGGCGGCCGCCGCGGGGTGCCCGGGCAGACCCACAGGCAACCGTCCTGCTCGATGCAGCGGAATGCGCGTACCTGCGCCTGTTCCGAGGGTTCGCGGCCAGGGTGGGCGGGGTAGTGGCGACACTTGCCGGCGGCGTCGAACTGCCAGCCGTGGTACGGGCAGGCCAGGGTGTCTGCGCTGACCTGGCCGAGCGACAGCGCGGCGCCGCGGTGCGGGCACTGGTCGAGCCAGGCGCGCGCCTCGTGCTCGCCACGCCAGAGCACCACCGGCAGGCCGAGCAACTGATAGCGGCGCGCTTGCTGCGGCGCCAGCTCGTCGGCCATCGCCAGCATGTACCACTGGTCGAAGGCGCTGTCCGCCTGCGCGCTCATTGCAGGCTCCCGGTCACGCCTTCGACGAAGTAGTTCATCCCGGCCAGCTCGGAGTGGCCAAGGGTGGTGCCGGCGGCGACCACTTCCTTGCCGCTCTGGTCGCGCAGCGGGCCGACGAAGACGTCGCGGCGGCGCTCGCGCAGCTGTTCGAGCATGTTCTTCGCATCGTCCTGGGCGGCCTGCGGAATCGCCGCGTTGAACGGCGCCAGGGTGACCACGTCGTCGGCGATATCGCCCCAGTAGTCGCCGCCCTTGAAGGTGCCGGCCTCGACCGCCTGCACCTGCTGGCGGAAGTAGGGCGCCCAGTTCTGCACGATGGCGGTGAGCTGGCCCTTGGGCGCGTAGCTGCTCATGTCCGAGCCGTAGCCGACGCTGTAGACCCCGGCGCGCTCGGCGGCCATCACCACCGACGCACTGTCGTTGTGCGCGGTGAGCACGTCGGCACCCTGGCCGATCATCAGCCCCGCCGCTTCCATTTCCTTCTGCGGGTCGTCCCAGGTGTTGACCCAGACCACGCGGATGGTCGCCTTCGGGTTGACCGTGCGCATGCCGAGGAGGAAGGCGTTGACGTCGCGGATCACCTCCGGCAGCGGGTAGCTGCCGATGTAGGCGGCGACGCCGGTCTTGCTCATGTGCCCGGCGAGGATGCCGGCGATGAAACGGCCCTGGTAGGTGGCGGCCAGGTAGTTGCCGACGTTGGGCGCCTGCTTGTAGCAGGAGGCGCAGAGGTAGACCACCTTCGGATTCTGCCTGGCCGCCTGCATCACCGGGTTCATGAAGCTGAAGGAGGCGCCGACGATCAACTGGTTGCCCTGGCGCGACAGCTGGCTCAGCACGCTCTGCGCGTCGCTGTTGCCGCTGACCTTCTCCACATAGGCGGTCTTCAGCGTGGGTATTTCCTGCTGCAGCGCCTGTCGCGCCACTTCGTGGCCGTGTACCCAGCCCACCGGATTGCTCGCCGGGCCGCCGTAGACGAAGCTCATCTGCAGCGGCGGTGGGCTTTCGGCGAGGGCTTGGCCCGCCAGCAGCAAGGGTAGGAGGGCTAGGGCGCTTCTGATCTTTATGTTTTTCATGGGGCACCGGGCACGTCGATCAAGGTTGCCCCGACACTAGGAACTGCTCGCGACCCGGACAATCCGTCGCAGGCGGATTGCCCGGCTGCAGCTAAGAGCGTGTTCATCCCAGTCAATTTCCGTTACTGGCACGCAAGTTGATCGCTGAATCGGGAAAAAGCCCGGTGAGGCAGTGCGTGCGATGAAGTTGTTTACCGAAGACCAGGTGTTTCGTTTCGGCGAAACCACCTACGAACGCGGCGGCAGTTACGGCCCCCTGCGCGGCCCCTACCTGTGGCTGGCGATGATCGATGCCGGGCGCAGCCGCCTCGACATCGACGGCCGGCGAGTCGAACTGAATGCCGGCCAGGCGTGCCTGGTGTATTGCCGCGAGATGGTGCTGCAGCGCTTCCCTGGCGACCTGCATTGCCACGCCAGCTGGTGCGAGACCGGCGAATTCCTCGACACCCCGGACAACCAGCGCCTGCTGCAGCGTGCCTTCGGTGCCTTCGATGCCAGCGCGCGGCTGAAGTCGCTGCTCGGCATGGGCCTGGAACTGGAAAAGGAGCAGCCGGGCCAGGCCGAGGCGCTGCGCGACGTGCTGGCCAAGAGCGTGTTCTACGAATGCCTGCGCCAGCTCGGCCTGCTGCCGGAGCGTGCCGGCGCCCTGCACCGCTCGGTGGCACGGGCGAAGAGCTACATCGAGCGGCACTACGCGGCGCCCTGCAACCTCGACGAGATCGCCGCCTACGCCTGCCTCAGCGCGCAGCACCTGAGCCGGCTGTTCAATGACCAGCTGGGCATGCCACCGGTGCAGTACCTCTGGCAGGTGCGCCTGAACAGCGCCGAGGAACTGCTCATCCAGTCGACCCGCAGCATGGCCGACATCGCCTACCAGTGCGGCTTCAAGAGCCCCTGCCACTTCTCGCGGATGGTCCGCGAACACTTCGGCCACAGCCCGCGCGAGCTGCGCCAGCGACGCTGGGCGCGGATGCCGGCGCTGTATCGCGGAGAGGCACGCGACCTGCATTTTTGATGGGCTCCCGCCTGCGACAGATGACCGCGGCGGCGGCTTAGGGTAGCTTTGGCAGTCGATTAGTTTGCTACCTAATGTTTCAAAGGAGTTCGCGTTTGGATGCCTCTACCGTTGCCTGGATCGCCCACGACACCCGGCTGATCGTCTGTTGCCTGGTCGCCATCGGCGCCATCGTCTTCCTCATCAGTGCCACCCGCCTGCCGCCGTTCCTGTCGATCCTGGTAGGCACCTTCATCGCCGGGCTCGGCGCCGGACTGCCGGCGGAAGCCGTGGCCAAGGCCTTCAGCAAGGGCGCCGGCGGCCTGCTCGGCGAGGCCGGGATGATCATCGCCCTGGGTGCCATGCTCGGCGCGCTGCTCGCCGAGTCGGGCGCTGCCGACCGCATCGCTTCGACCCTGCTCGGCGCCGCCAGGGGCCGCTGGCTGCCCTGGGTGATGGCGCTTGTGGCTATGGTCATCGGCCTGCCGCTGTTCTTCGAGGTCGGCCTGGTGCTGATGGTGCCGATCATCTTCGTCATGGCCCGCCAGTCGAAGCAGCCGCTGCTGAAGATCGCCATTCCGGCGCTGGCCGGGATGACCACCCTGCACGCGCTGATGCCGCCGCACCCCGGCCCGCTGATCGCGGTGGGCGCGCTGCACGCCGACCTCGGCACGACCATGCTGCTGGGCTTCATCATCGCGGTGCCGGCGGTGATCCTTGCCGGGCCGCTGTACGGCATCTGGCTGTCGAAGCGGATGGACGTGCAGGAGCCGGCCGAACTCGGCGCGCTGTTCAGTGCCCATCGTGACGAAAGCCAGCGCCAGCCGGGCTTCGCGCTGTCGATCCTGATCATCCTGCTGCCGGTGCTGCTGATGCTCGGCAGCACCCTGGCGAAGGTTGCCCTGGAGCCGGAAAGCAGCCTGGCGCTGACCCTGAAGTTCCTCGGTGAGCCGCTGGTGGCGCTGGGCCTGGCGGTGCTNNATCGGCGCCGGCGGCGGCCTCAAGCAGACCCTGCTGGACGCCGGCGTCAGCCAGACCATCAGCAAGGTCGCCGAAGGCGCGCACATGCCCTACCTGCTGCTGGCCTGGCTGATCGCCGTGGCGCTGCGCCAGGCCACCGGCTCGGCGACCGTGGCGACCACCACCACCGCCGGCATCCTCGCGCCGCTGGTGATCGGCATGGGCGAAACCCAGAGCGCCCTGGTGGCGCTGGCGATTGGCGCCGGCTCGGTGTTCTTCTGCCACGTCAACGACGCCGGCTTCTGGATGGTCCGCGAGTACTTCGGCCTGGAGCTGAAGCAGACGCTGTGGGTGTGGTCGGCGTTGCAGACCATCGTGTCCGTGGTCGGTCTGATCGGCACCTCGCTGCTCTGGCACTGGCTGGTCTGAAAGCAGTCCATGATCGGCGCCGTGGCCTGCCGTGTCTGGCGCGGCGCACGCAATCATGGGCACGCCATGGCCGCCCGCCGACGGTTTGGCTATCGTGGTTCGCAGGCAACGCGCCTACCGCTCTCGTCCGCAGGCCCAAGGAACCCGGTCAATGAAAGGATGGAAACTCTTCGCCCCGCTGCTGATCCTCTGCATCGTCTGCATCACCCTGTACCTGCGTCTGCACCGCGAGCCCCTGCTGTTGCAGGGCGAGGCCGACGCGATCAGCGTGGTGGTGTCCTCCAAGGCGCACGGACGCGTCGCCATCCTCCACGTGCAGCGCGGCGACGACGTGAAGCAGGGCGACCTGCTGGTGAGCATTTCCAGCCCGGAGATCGACGCCCAGGTCGCTGCCCTCGAGGCGGCGCGCAACGAGGCCCAGGCGCAGGTGCAGGAGTCCGACAACGGCACCCGCGAGGAGGACCTGCGGGTGCTGCGCTCCGCGGTTTCCGAGGCCGAATCCACCCAACGCAACGCCGAGCGCGACTTCCAGCGGCTCTCCGAGCTGGCGGAAAAGGGCTTCTACCCGGCCAGCCAGCTGGACGATGCGCGGCGCCAGCGCGATGTCGCCCGCGAGCAGCTGAACGGCGCGCGCGCCAACCTCGCCAAGGGTGAAAGCGGC
>DIEE01000153.1 GCA_002418465.1 Pseudomonas sp. UBA5782
CCGGCGGCCAACCGCGTGCGTCTGGATCAGCGGCGGATCTTCATCATGCCCAGCCGCGTCGGCCTGCTGTTCGGCGTGGCACTGGTGCTGATGCTGCTGGCCGGGATCAACTACCAGAGCAGCCTGGCCTACGGCCTGACCTTCCTGCTCGCCTCGGTGGGCATCGTCGCGATCCTGCATACCTACCGCAACCTGGCCGGGCTGGTGCTCCGCGCCGGAGGCGGCGGCGCGGTGTTCGTCGGCGAGCAGGCGCGCTTCAAGGTGCTGCTGGAAAGCAGCGGCCGCGCGCATCAGGCGATCGCCATTGGCTGGCCACCGGCGGAGCTGCAGAGCCTGGATGTTCCCGCGCAGGGTCTCGGTGAGTGCGAACTGGGCCAGCCAGCGCTGCATCGCGGCTGGTTGCGCCCCGCTCGATTGAAGGTGGAAAGCCGCTTCCCGCTGGGCATTCTGGTCGCCTGGAGCTGGATCGATCTGGACCAGACGCTGCTGGTCTATCCGCGTCCGATGCCGGGCGACCTGCCGCTGGCCGCCGGCCACGCCGAGGATGGCGAGGAGTCCGGCAGCCGCCAGCTCGGCCAGGGCGCCGACGATTACCAGGGCCTCAAGGCCTACCAGCCCGGCGACTCGAAGCGCCGTCTGCACTGGAAGGCCTATTCGCGCGGTCAGGGCCTGCTGGTCAAGGAGTTCGCGGCGCTCAGCGGCCGGGACCTGCATCTGGATCTGGATGCGCTGGAGGGAGATCTGGAGTCGCGGCTGTCGCTGCTCTGTCACTGGGTGCTGCAGTTCTGCGAGGAGGGCCAGGCGTTCGCCATGCACCTGCCTGGTGTGCAGCTGGGACCGGACAGCGGCGAAGGCCACCGCGAGGCCTGCCTGCGTGCACTGGCGCTGTACGGTAACGAGCAACGTCCGACATCGACGCCACGAGGCCGCGCATGAGCACGCGCAGCCCGGGCATGGCGCGGAGCATCCCGCGGGTGGCGCTGACCTGGCTGCTGGTCGCCCAGGCGCTGGTGATGGTGCCGCACCTGTTCCACCTGCCGGCCTGGACCATCGCCCTGTGGCTGGTCTGCGCGCTCTGGCGCATCCAGATCTACCGCATGCGTGCGGCCTACCCAAACGCCCTGGCGAAGATCGTGCTGATGCTCGGTGCAGCTGCCGGCGTTTGGTTTTCCCGCGGCAGCCTGATCGGGCTGGATGCCGGCAGCGTGCTGCTGGTGTCGGCCTTCGTGCTCAAGCTGGTGGAAATGCGCACCCGCCGCGATGCGCTGGTGCTGGTGTTCCTCGGCTTCTTCGTGGTGGTCACCGGCTACCTGTTCGATGACGACATGCTGCTGGCGCTGTTCACCCTGTTCTCGGTGATGGCGCTGCTGGCCTCGCTGATCGGCCTGCAGCAGACCGCGTTCGCCGAGCGGCCCTGGCCGACCCTGCGCCTGGCTGGCGGGATGCTGCTGCAGGCGCTGCCACTGATGCTGCTGCTGTTCGTGTTCTTCCCGCGCCTGGGACCGCTATGGTCATTGCCGCAGCCGGCCGGCGCTGCGGTGACCGGGCTTTCCGACAACATCGAGCCGGGCGACATCGCCGAACTCAGCCAGTCCGGCGAGCTGGCCTTCCGCGCCAGCTTCGAAGGCCCGCTGCCGCCGCGTTCGCAGCTCTACTGGCGGGCGCTGACGCTGGAGCGTTTCGACGGCCGGCGCTGGTCGCAGTCGTCGATGGCGCAATACCCGGTTCAGCCACAGTGGCAGAAGCGCGGCGAGGCGGTGCGCTACAGCGTGATCATGCAGCCCAGTTCGCGGCCCTGGCTGTTCGCCCTGGACACGGGCGAGACCAATCTCGAGCGCACGCGAATGATGAGCGACTTCCGTCTGGAGCGGTTTCGCCCGGTGGACAAGACGCTGTTCTATCAGGTGACTTCATGGCCGGACGCCGTGCGTGAGCCGGAGGATTCGCAAATCCTCCAGCGCCGCGCTCTGCAACTGCCGGCGCAGGGTGAACCGCGCACGCGGGCCTGGGCCGCCGAGCTCAAGCAGCGCTATGCCGAGCCGCAGGCGCTGGTGCAGGCGCTGCTGCAGCATTTCAACCAGGAACCCTACGTCTACACGCTGAAACCACCGCAGAGCGGTACGGATGGCATCGATGCCTTCCTTTTCGATACCCGCCGCGGCTTCTGCGCGCATTACGCCGGCGCCATGACCTTCGTCCTGCGCGCGGCCGGCATTCCGGCGCGTGTGGTGGCCGGCTACCAGGGCGGCGAGGTGAATCCGGGCGGCAACTACATTTCCGTCCACCAGTTCGACGCCCATGCCTGGGTTGAATACTGGCTGCCCGAGCGCGGCTGGATCAGCGTCGACCCCACCTTTCAGGTCTCTCCGACACGCATCGAACAGGGACTGGAACAGGCCGTGGCGGCGGAGCAAAGCTTCCTCGCGGGATCACCGTTCTCCGCGATGCGTTATCGCGGCATCGGCTGGATAAACCAGCTGCGCCTTTCATGGGACAACCTCAACTACGGCTGGCAGCGCTGGGTGCTGGCCTATCAGGGCGAACAGCAGGCCAGCCTGTTGCAGAGCTGGTTCGGCAAGTTCGACAGCCGCGTGCTGCTGATCGCCTTGCTCGGCGGCGGCAGCCTGATCCTCGCCGCGGTGGCGTTGGCGCTGTTCAAACCCTGGCGCCGCGAGAGCGATCCCCAGCAGCGGCTGTTTCTCGGCTTCGAGCGCCTGTTGGCGCGCCACGGCCTGCGCCGCGCGCGCGGTGAGGGGCCGCGGGCCTTCGCCGAGCGCGCCGCGAAGGCGTTGCCTGGACAGGCGGAAAGCATCC
>DIEE01000310.1 GCA_002418465.1 Pseudomonas sp. UBA5782
GAGCGCGGCATCGCCGAGGCCCTGGACGGCGGGCCAGCAGGCAATCCCCGCCACGGCGCTCACCGTCGACCTCGCGGCAGACGGCGTGGCGATACGTGCGTGGCGCGGAAGCAAGGGCGATTGGGCTGAGAATCCATCGAGGATGGGTCCATGGTGAAGGCAAGTCAGGCGAAATGCAGCCTGGCTGGAATTCCGACGCGGCCGCTGTCGGGCCGTGCTGGAGCGAAGTCCCGGCGGATGCCGGAACCTCAGAATAGGATAGGTGCGGGTGAAACGCCCCTGCCCGGAGGCAGGGGCCTGCAGCCGTCAGAACGGTACTTTCACCTTCAGCGATGCGGTCTGGTTGGTGAAATCGCTGCGCCCTTCGACGTCATAACGCAGCGACAGCTCGACACCCTTGGCGGTCAGCGTGCTCACGCCGGCGCCACCGCTGAGAATCCACGGGCTGGGGTCGATGCCCTGGGTGCTGAACGACTGCCCGGCCGCGCCGGCATAGGCCGCGGTAAGCGCCGCATCGTCGTTGATCACGTCGTAACCCACGCCGAGATTGGCCGACAGCGTGGTGCCAGGCATTACCAGGTAGTTCACCTTGCCGTCGACGCCCAGCACGAAGGCATCGGTGTGGCGGCTGTCCACGTCCAGCAGCAGCGGGTCGATCGCCGTATTGCCATGCTCGTGGTAGCTCTCGTCCTTGATCCAGGTGTAATCGGCGCGTACCGACGGCACGACGGTGGTCTGCGCGTTGAGCGGCATCACCTTGCCGAGCCCGACGCCGGCGCTGGCTACCCAGCTGTCGTAGTCGGACTTCGCCGTGCCGCTGGTGGAGCCGAAGTCGATCGAGCGCTTGCCGTCGTTGCTGTTCTGGCCGAAACCGGCATGGAAGTTCAGCTCGGTGTCGTCGGAAAGCGCGTAGCTACCGTAGCCGAGCAACTGGTACAGATCAATCTTGGCGCTCTGCCGGGCGATGCTGGAATCACCGTTCACGTCGGCCTTGGCATAGGCGAACGACAGACCCAGGCGGGTGCTTTCCGAGACGTTGGCGTCGGCACCGAAGGCCATGCCGTAGGTGGTCGCGTCGTAGCCGTCGGCACCGCTGCGGCTGTCCTGATCCGCCCAGGAGCCGAACGGCTTCATCCACAGGCTGGCATCGCCGTAGAACGTTTCGCCGGTGGACAGGCCTCGATTGCTGTCGATCCGCGCCTGGATGACCTGGTTGATGCTGTTCAGCGCCGAGTTGGTCGCCAGCGAGGTGGCGCCGGCCATCAGCGGCAGGGTCTGCGACACGGCGTTGGAGACTTCCTGCTCGCTGGTCAGGCTGACGAAGGTGCTGGCCAGCGCGCCGTTGGGATTTCCGGCGATGACGTTGTCGATCACCCGCGCTGCGTTGCGCGCCTGACGGTTTCCGGTGCTGTTGACGGAGTCCACGGCACTGGCATTGTCGGCCTGGCTGAGGGTCAGCGACAGAGCGTCCTCTTCCTCATTCAACTGGGCGCCGAAATTGAACAGCAGCGAGTTGTCGGTGACGCTGAACGCACCGCTCGAAAGGATCGAGTTGGCCGTCAGCACATTCTGCAGGCTGCTCGAGGTGAACGCGTAGCTTGGGTTGGCGACATCGACATCGATCTTCGCGTTGCTGCCCAGGTCCGCCACGCCGTTCACCACGAGCTTGCCGTAGTTGGCGTCATCGGTGACATCGATGCGCAAGGTGGCATCCGCCGCCTGGGTGTAGTCACCGTTGATGGTCGAGGTTCCGCTGGCAACACCCAGCGTACCGCTGTTGACGAACTCGCCAACCTCGAAGTAGTTGCCGTCCAGGGTGTAAGTGGCGCCACTGACGACTTCCGCAGTCATGCCCGGCGCATAGACATCGCCCTCGAACACGGCCGTGTCGTTGCCCTCGATGAGAATCGACCCGGTGGCCAGCCCGTGAGCGATATACAGGGCATATTCCCCGCCGGAGATCACGCCGCTGTTGACGATATCGCCATCGAACATCGAACCCTCGCCGCCGTCGATGTACACCCCAGCATAGTTGCCGGCGATGGTGCCCGAGTTGACGAGCCCGCCGGACACCCACGAATCGCGAATGCTTACACCAGCGGCCTGAGACGAGTTGGAGCCGGCTACGCCAACGGCAAGAATCCTGCCGCTGTTGCTGATGCCCTGGTCGACGCTGTTGTTACCGTCCAGATAGATGCCGCTCATCCCGCCCTGGCCGGTGATGGTGCCGCTGTTGTTGATGCCGCCACTGATCGACGAGGTGCTGTACACCGAGATCACGCCACCGTAGCTGTTGTTGGCGCTGAGCAGCCCCTGGTTCACCACGCTACCGCTGATGCTCGCGTAGCTGACGAATATGGCGGCGGTTTCCCCTGAAATAGTGCTCTGCGCCGTATTGATCACGTCGCCGGTGATCGTGCTGTTGTTGATGGCGATGCCGATATCGAAACCGGATATCTGACCGGCATTGGAAACATCCCCACCTATACGGCTGTTGGAAATCCCGATGCCCAGGCCTCTGCCGGATTCGGTGTAAAGGGTTCCGTCGGCCAGGTTGGCCACACTGCCAGCTATGTTGCCGTACCTGACGCCGATGCCGTAAAGCGTTCCGCTCCCGGACACATCGACCTGCCCACTGTTGCTCACACCGCCGGTAATGGTGCTGCCGATCACCCCCAGACCCGCAGCGGAACCGTTGGAAAAGTTCAGCGCGGCAGAGATGCTGCCCGAGTTGACCATCGAGCCATCCAGGTAGCCACCCTGAGTGAACAGCCCCGCCGCGAGTGCGCCATTGCTGCCTGCGCCGGAAGCACTGATGGTGCCGCTGTTGGAGATATTGCCGCTGAGTGCTGCCCCGCTGAGGATTACCCCGACCGCCCTGGCCTGGCCCACCGAAGCCGCCTGCACGTCGATCGTCCCGCTGTTGAGAATGCCGCCCCCAACGGAGGCACCGTTGAACACCTCGATACCGAAGGCCCGTGCGATGTCACTGCTGGACACCTCGGTTTGCACGCCGATGCTGCCGGCGTTGGTGATTCCGCCCGAAAGGCTGCTGGAGCCGATAACCCCGATGCCCACACCCGAGTCGGAAGAGGAAACGTTGATGACACCGTTAGCACCGTTGGTGATCTGCCCGGTTACGGCCGTCGACGATTGAACGCCTATACCCACCGTCGAAACGTCGATGAAACCGTTGTTGATCACGGTGGTGGAGCCCGCGCTGCCGTAGTCGATCAACACACCAGCATCGGTGCCCGCGATCGAACCGTTCGAGGCGATCGAGAACGTAGAAGAGCTACCGGGATAGCAAGTGCCGGTCTGGGCAGTGGTAACGTTCACCGTACCGTTCCCGCCACACAGCGGCGTCGCCATTGCGGGCACGCCCGCCAATGCGCCCAGCGCGAGGGCGATCGAGGAAGCGAGGGCTTTCTTCGTGGAACTGGGCTTGCCGCCCGATTTTGCGAACTCATCGGCAACGACGAAGACTCGGCGTGCTTGGGACCAAATAACACGGTGGGTACGGTTCATGTGTCAGCCTTGGCAAATGCGTTTTTTTGCTTATGGCGTCGCGGGAAGGGCTGGCAGCCTCCTCCCGCGCCGGTATCTGCGACGGAGTGTCGCAAGTTCCAAGCCACTTCACAAAAAAATCCAACGCTTCCCGAACCTTACAAGACAACCGATGTCGCTCACCCCGAATGAGGTGACCAAAAGCGGCATGAGGTGACACGCTCGAGCCAGCACATCGCCCCGAAAACGGGCGGCCCGCCCCTCGGCGCGCACCTCGCCGAGGCCGGGCGCTCGCGCTGTCGAGAACGCCTCGCAAACACCTCTAGACCTGCGCCGCGCCGCCATCCACGAACAGCTCGATGCCGTTGACGAAACTGCTGTCGTCCGAGGCCAGGAACAGCGCCGCCTTGGCTATTTCGCCCGGCTCGCCCAGACGCCCCATCGGCACCAGGCCCGAGAGCTGATCGAACAGCGACTGCGTGTGTTCGGCAGGCACCAGACCGCCGAGGCCGGGAGTCCGCACCGGGCCAGGGCTGATGACATTCACGCGGATGCGACGGGGCTTGAGGTCCAGCAACCAGGAGCGCGCGAAGTTGCGCACAGCCGCCTTGCTGGCGCTGTAGACACTGAAATTTTCCGTGCCCTGCACCGAAGTGGTCGAGCCGGTAAGAATGATCGAGCCGCCATCGCGCAGCAGCGGCAACGCCTTCTGCACGGTGAACAGCGTGCCCTTCACGTTGGCGCCGAAGATGCGGTCGAAATGCGCTTCGGTGACGTCGGCCACCCCCATCATGTCGCCGCCGCCGGCGTTGGCGAAGACGATGTCCAGGCGCCCCACCCGCTTGGCGATGACCGCGTAGACGCGGTCGAGGTCGTCGAGGCTGGCGACGTCGCCGCGAATGCCGATGGCCCGTGGGCCGATCGAGGCGACGGCCTGGTCCAGCTCCGCCTGGCGACGCCCGGTGATGAATACGGTGGCACCCTGGGCGACGAATTCCTGGGCCGAGGCCAGGCCGATGCCGGTGGTGCCGCCGGTGACCAGAGCGATCTTGCCGTCGAGTCTGTTGCTCATGATGTATCTCCAATAGCTGCTTGCGTGAGTGAGGTTGGCAGCTCGTACGTGAGCCGTTGAGCGAACTCTAGGCGTCGCTATTAGTTTGAAAAATACGCAGAACCGGTTTTGTTTGTGCACGACGATGGACAATACTCAGGCCCGTGCCGATTCCGTGGAGTGCCCCTTGAACCAGCTGCAAGCGATCCGCGTATTCGCCTGCGTCGTCGAAACCGGCTCATTCACCAGGGCGGCAGACGCGCTGAACATGCCGAAGACCACGGTCAGCAAGCTGATCCGCGAACTGGAAGTGCACCTCGGCGTGCGCCTGTTGCAGCGGACGACGCGGCGCCTGACGGTCACGGCCGACGGAACCTCCTATTACCAGCTGACCCAGCGCCTGGTTCACCAGCTGGAAGATATCGACCAGGGTTTCGCCCAGGCCCAAGGCGCACCCCGCGGGAAGATTCGCGTGGACATCGGCGGCTCGCTCGCCACGCTGCTGGTGATTCCGGCACTGCCCGGCTTTTTCGAGCGTTTTCCTGACATCAAGCTCGACCTGGGCGTCAGCGACCGGCTGGTGGACCTGATCGGCGAGCGCGTCGATTGCGTGATCCGCGGCGGCCCGCTGACAGAGCAATCCATGGCCGTTCGCCGCCTCGGCGAAGTGCAGTGGATCACCTGCGCATCACCGGCATACCTGCAACGCCACGGCGTGCCGACGCACCCGAAAGACCTGGAACACCACCGGCTGGTGAACTACCTCTCCGCCGCCAACGGCCGCATCCTTCCGGCGCGTTTCGAGCGCGACGGCGAACGCCACGTGATCGAGGGGAAGGGCCTCATCGCACTCAACGAAAGCAACGCGCACCTGGCCGCCGGAGTGGCGGGGCTCGGCATCATTCATACCTTCGCCTACACCGCCAGAGCCCACGTCGAGCGCGGCGAGCTGGTGCCGATTCTCGCCGACTGGCGCCCACCGCCCTACCCGTTCCACGTGCTCTACCCGCCGAACCGCCACCTGAGCAAACGGGTCCGCGTGTTCATCGACTGGCTGGTCGAGCGGTTCGCGCAAGTCGACTGACGAGCGACGGTGACCACGCGCGCCAGCGCTGCGGGTGAAACACGACCCGCTCAATCCCGCACTTCGACGCACTGGACAATGTGCTCGCGCAGCCAGCGGTGCGCCGGATCGCGGTGCGAGCGCTCGTGCCAGAGCATCGTCATCTGGTAGCCCGGCACGTTCACCGGCGCCTCGACCACGCGCAGCGCGGGGTTACCACGCACGAGTCGACACGGCAGCATCGCCACCAGATCGGTGCTGATCAGCGCCGCGATCACGAACAGAAAATGCGGCACGGACAACGCCACCCGGCGCGACAGGCCGGCAGCGGCCAGCGCCTGGTCGGTCACGCCACGAAAGCCGCCGCCGTCCGGTGACACGATCACGTGGCGGAGCTGGCAGAAGCGCTCGACCGAAGGCACCGCCTGAAGGTCGGAATGATCGGCGCGCCCGGCCAGTACGTAGCGCTCGGCGAACAACGTGCGACCGTGCAGACCGGGCGGCGCGCCTTCCAGGGTGTGGAAGGCCAGGTCGATCAGCCCCTGCTCCGCCTGCCTGGCGATGCGTGGCGGCACCAGCTCGACCACCGCCAGGCGCGAATCCGGCGCCTGCGCGGCAAACCTCGCCAGCGCCGGCAGGACGATGGTGGTCTCGCCGTAATCGGTCGCGGCGAGGCGCCAGGTCTGCTGCGCGGTCAGCTCGCAGAAAAACTTCGCCGTCCGGAGCCCCGAGGCCTCCGGGCACTGGATTGGTCAATAAGGGTTACAGGTATCTGTCACGCGGAGGACTCAAGAAGGCCGCCAGACCCGCTCGCCATTGTCCTCGACCACGCCTTCTGCGGGTACCCGGGCGCTGCTCCGCACGATCAACCGCCCGGCCAGTTCTTCTTGGATCGCTGGCGCTCCATGGTCCTGAAGCTGCGCGCATATGATGCTTACCGCGCGCTTGACCATGCGTTCGATGGGTTGCACGTACGTGGTCAGCGCATGTTCCGGCCAGCTTGCCAGCGCAATGTTATCGAATCCGACAATGGAAAGCTCGCGGCCTACTTCCAGTTTGAATTCATGACGTGCGACGTTGATGGCGCCGAGCGCCATGATGTCGTTGGCGCAGAAAATTGCATCCGGACGCTCTGTCTGCTGTAACAGTCGGCGTGTTGCGTTCACCGCGTCGTCGAAGGTGTAAAAACCATACTCGACCTGCGGTGCCGGCATACCCGCCTCAGCCAAGGCCTCGCTGAACGCTCGTTGTCGGTCGTGGCTGGTAGACGAAGTGTCTTGGCCCGCCATGAAGGCCAGGCGACTGTGCCCACCCGCCTGCAGGAAAGCGGCAATCGTTCGCGTTCCGAGGCGGTTATCACTGGTCACACTGGAGACGCTGGTACTGGCGTTGCGTCTATTGAGCAACACCACCGGCAGCTTAATGGAATGACACTCATCGGCGAATTTCGACGACAGGCTGGCGGATACCAGCACCACAGCGTCAGCACGCGAACGCAGCACTTCCTCAAGTATCGGGTCAGAGTTTTCATCCAGCGCCGTGGAGAATAGGAGGATGCGGTAACCCACCCCAATGAAGGCTATCGACAGCGCCTCCAGCATCGCGGAGTAGAAAGGGTTGGCCATGCTGGGCACGACTACTGCAATTAGCTCGGAACGACGGGTGATCAGCGAACGCGCCACCATGTTAGGCCGATAACCCAGAGACGCCGCAGCCTTCTCGACCTTCTCGCGGGTCTTGGCCGATACGCTCGCGCCCTTTGTGAAAGTGCGTGACACGGCGGACTGAGAAACGCCTGCCAAGGCAGCAACCTCATGAGCCGTGACAGGGCGTCGAACGACCGTCATCGCAACCTCGATCTGAAAAAGACACCCATCATAACTCGTATCGATGTACGCACCCGTTCTGAAAAATCGCTTTTCAAGTTCCGGAAAAATGTCTAGGCTTGTTGCATACGTATTCAAAACAATCAAAACAACCCGGAGTACTATCAAATGGCCCAATGGCTCAAGCACGGCGCTGCCGCCGAAGTAATCAAGTCTGCCGCTCGTGAAGTGCGCGATACGGTAGAGAAAACCCTGGCGGACATAGAAGAACGCGGCGATATCGCCTTGCGCGATCTGTCCATCCGCTTCGACAAACTCGACCGCGAAGACTATCGGCTAAGCGCCGCAGAGATCGACGCGTGTATGGCCCAACTGACCGCTCGGGACATTCGGGACATCGAGTTTGCCCAGACTCAGGTGCGCAACTTCGCACAGCATCAACGCAACTCGATCCTCGATATCGAAGTTGAAACACTTCCGGGGGTGATTCTTGGGCACAAGAACATCCCGGTAAATGCTGCGGGTTGCTATGTCCCCGGTGGCAAGTACCCGCTTCTGGCTTCCGCACATATGTCGGTTATCACTGCCAAGGTCGCAGGAGTGCCGCGCATCATCACCTGTGCACCGCCGTTCAATGGCAAGCCGGCTCCGGCCATTGTCGCAGCCCAACACATGGCCGGAGCCGATGAAATCTACTGTTTAGGTGGAATCCAGGCAGTTGGAGCCATGGCTATCGGAACGGCGTCGATTGCCCCCGTAGATATCCTGGTCGGTCCGGGCAACGCCTTTGTGGCTGAAGCCAAACGGCAATTGTTCGGCCGCGTGGGCATCGACCTCTTCGCTGGCCCCACTGAAACCCTGGTAATTGCCGACGACTGCGTCGATGGCGAAATCTGCGCAACCGATCTGCTAGGCCAGGCCGAGCACGGCCCTGACTCACCTGCCATCCTGCTGACCACCTCTGAAAAACTCGCCCGCGAAACCATGGCCGAAGTCGAACGACTTCTGCAGATCTTGCCAACCGCCGGCATCGCTCGCCAAGCATGGGAGAAGTTTGGCGAAGTAATTGTGGCGGAGAGTAACGAGGAAATGCTGAAAATCGCCAATGATCTCGCGTTCGAACACGTCCAGGTCATGACCTCAAACCCAGACTATTTCCTTGAGAACATGCGTAACTTCGGCGCGCTGTTCCTCGGGCCACGTACCAATGTCTCCTTCGGCGACAAGGTGATTGGCACCAACCACACCCTGCCGACCAAGAAAGCTGCGCGTTACACCGGCGGTCTCTGGGTGGGCAAATTCATCAAGACCTGCACCTACCAGAAAGTCCTGACCGATGAAGCGTCGGCGATGATCGGCGAGTACTGCTCACGTCTGTGCGCTCTTGAGGGTTTCTCGGGCCATGGCGAGCAGGCCAACATCCGGGTCCGTCGCTACGGCCACAAGCAGGTTCCTTACGCGGGCATTCCCGAGTAACAGCCCTGACAGCAACCTGTCGCCTCGATGAGGCCTCCATAAATAACAATAATCAAGGGAAAGCCATGAGTGTATTGATTGCCCTGCTGGCGCTGGGTGCTTTGATGCTGGCCGCCTATCGAGGCTTTAGCGTGATCATCTTTGCACCGCTAGCGGCCCTTGCGGCGGTGTTGTTGACGGATCCAACCGCAGTGGCGCCGGTGTTCAGCGACCTGTTCATGGACAAGATGGTCGGTTTCATCAAACTGTATTTTCCGGTCTTCCTATTGGGTGCCGTCTTCGGCAAATTCATCGAGATGTCCGGTTTTTCCCGCTCGATAGTCGGCGCGGTGATCGACGTGCTCGGCAGCAGTCGCGCCATTCTAGTGATCGTACTGGTGTGCGCGCTGCTAACGTACGGAGGCGTCTCTTTGTTCGTCGTGGTCTTCGCGGTCTACCCATTCGCCGCCGAGATGTTTCGCCAAGCAGAGATTCCCAAGCGGCTGATGCCGGCCACAATCGCGTTGGGCGCCTTTACCTTCACCATGGACGCCATGCCGGGCACGCCACAGATCCAGAACATAATTCCGACGACTTTTTTCGGAACCACGTCCTGGGCGGCGCCGTGGCTGGGGCTACTGGGCTCCCTGTTCATTCTGCTCTGCGGGATGACGTATCTGGAGCACCAGCGGCGGAAGGCCAAGGCCAGGGGGGAGGGTTATGGTACCAACTTGCGTAACGAACCCGAGACTCCGCAGGATATCAGTCTGCCGCATCCTTTGATTGCCCTGTTGCCGCTGGTGCTGGTCGGGGTCATGAACCTCGTCCTCACCCACTGGATACCACAGTGGTATCCAGCTGTGTACGAAATAGCCTTGCCGGGCTTGAAGAGTCCCATCCCAAGCCAGGTCAACAAACTGATCGCGATCTGGGCGGTGCAGGCGGCGCTGCTGATCGGAATTCTCTGCGTGCTTTTGTTCAGTTTCCGAACCATTACCGGCAAGTTCGCCGAGGGCAGCCGCACGGCAGTCGGCGGTGCTATGTTGGCTACCATGAACACGGCCTCCGAGTATGGATTCGGTGCGGTGATTGCGGCCTTGCCAGGCTTTTTGATGGTGGTCGATGCTCTTAAAGTCATCCCTAACCCGCTTGTCAATCAGGCGATCACGATCAACCTCCTTGCGGGGATCACTGGATCGTCATCAGGAGGCATGAGCATTGCTCTGGCTGCAATGTCGGAAACATTCATTAATGCCGCCAATGCGGCGCACATTCCACTGGAGGTCATGCACCGCGTGGCATCGATGGCGGCGGGTGGAATGGATACGCTGCCGCACAACGGGGCCGTTATCACGGTGCTAGCTGTGACCGGACTGACTCACCGAGAAGCCTATAAAGACATCTTCTGCATGACGATAATAAAGGTACTGGCAGCGTTCTTCGTGATAGGCGTGTTCTACGCAACCGGCATTGTTTGACCATCACGAAGTCAGTTCAAGAGCATTGTCACCTGGCAAAAAGGTCCGCCGCAGCGAGCATCTTTTCCCTGCGGCCGAACCTCTCTCATCAAATCAACCACTACACCGAAGAGCCGCAGGGGTTAGCTCATCCCATGCTGCTGTGGGCGTGCACAGCACGGTTCGTTGGGAGGATCGAACATGGTCTTACTGGCAGGACCTGGGAAGCAGCCATCCTGACCTGGCCCATATGAGAAGCCCGTTGCGATTAAGGACACCGCTTGAAAGGCCCGGAGAAATTTGTACCGATCCATTCGCCGATACATGCGTCTGCAAATCCGCTTGAGCAGCAGTAAGTCGGACAACGCTTCCTGCCCACCGTGTCGCCACCTGGCGGACGAAAAGAACGCATCCGCCGTACCCGATGAACACGTAGGGTGGAAAACCGCGAAGCATTTTCCACCAGCAAGATCGAACGCCTGGACAACCTGTTCAGCACTGCCCCCATCGCCTTCCGCCCGCAGAACGGCGGCGCCTACGAAATCCCCGCGCTGACCCTGCGCCCGGACATCGCGCCGGGACGGAGCGGGTTTGGCGCGCATGTCGAAGGGCCGGATGAACGGCGCCCGGTCATGGGCGACTGAGAAAAGGACAGGTCAGCCCGCCGCTTACCAGCAACGGGCAAGCGGCGGAGCGATTGCCATCAGGCTTCGGCGAACGCCAGCAGGTCCGCGTTGAGCTGATCCTGATGCGTGGCAGCCAGGCCATGGGGAGCGCCGGGGTAAATCTTCAGCGTGGCGTTGGCAACGATTTTCGCAGCCAACTCGCCGGCGTGGCCGAGGGGCACGATCTGGTCGTCGTCGCCGTGGATCACCAGGGTCGGCACGTCGATCTTGCGCAGATCCTCGGTGTAGTCGACCTCGGAGAACTCACGGACGCAGGCGTACTGGCCAACGATGCTGCCCTGCATGCCTTGCCGCCAGAAGGACTGGCGCAGCCCTTCGTCGAGGCTCGCGCCGTCTCGGTTGAAGCCGAAGAAGGGTATGGCAAGGTCCAGGTAGAAGCCGGAGCGGTTGTCGAACACGCCCTTGCGGATGCCATCGAACACCGACAGATCGAGCCCGCCCGGCCACTGCTCGGTGGACACCATGATCGGCGGCACCGCGCCCACCAGCACCACCTTGGCGACCCGCCCTGTGCCGTGCCGGCCAATGTAGCGCGCCACCTCGCCGCCGCCTGTCGAGTGCCCGACCATCAGCATCTCCTTGAGGTCCAGCGTATCGATGAGCGCGGCCAGATCGTCGGCGTAGGTGTCCATGTCATTGCCGGTGCCCGGCTGATCGGAGCGACCGTGACCGCGGCGGTCATGCGCGATGACGCGGTAGCCGCGCTGCAGCAGGAACAGCATCTGCCCGTCCCAGGCGTCCGCACTCAGCGGCCAGCCGTGGGAAAACACCACCGGGCGGGCATCCCTTGGTCCCCAATCCTTGTAAAAGATACGCGTGCCATCTTCTGTCGTGACGAAGCTCATGTCGTTTCTCCTGTCGTGGATGCTACCGGGATGACGCGGCCAATCTGCGCCTTCGACCTGCGACTCTCCAGTGACAACGAGAAGACAGCAGGTTTCCGGGCCCGTGGCAGGCCACGTCGAAAGTTCATTCTGCGCCCTCAACAGGGTGGAGATAATTAGGCGAAATCGGCTAGGTTCGTTGCTTCTCATGCAACGCTGACGCGTTTCACCGGTCGATCGAACGCCGGGAGCGCCATCACCGGAGGTAATCGATGGACACATTCGCCGCACTGAACGCCTTCATCGCAGTCATCGAGGAAGGTGGTTTCGCCCCCGCCGGCCGACGCATGCAGGTGGCCACGTCCTCGGTGACGCGCCAGGTGGATGCGCTTGAGGAAAGCCTCGGCACCCGTCTGCTCAACCGCTCCACCCGCAGCGTGACCCTGACCAGCGCCGGCGAAAGCTACTTCGAGCACGCCGTCCGCATTCTCGGCGACCTGGAAAGCGCCAACCTCGAGGTGAGCGAAGCCGCGGAGGCACCGCGCGGGCTGTTGCGGGTCAGCCTTCCGGTGGCCTTCGCCCGGCTGCACATTGCGCCGGCTCTGCCCGAGTTCACCCGACGGTACCCCGACATCCGCCTGGACCTGGTGCTCTCCGACACCATCGCCGATCTGGTGGAGCAACGCCTGGACCTGGCGATTCGGCTGGGCGGCGTCGAGTCGCCGAGCGTCGTCGCCCGCAAGATCGCGCCGCATCATCGCTGCCTGTGCGCCAGCCCTGCCTACCTGCGCGAGCACGGTGAACCCAGGACTCCGGCCGACCTGACCCAGCACCAGTGCCTGACCTTTTCCTACTCACGGGGCAGCAATATCTGGCATTTCAAGGGGCGCACCGAGGAAGTCGTCCGCGTCACCGGACCTGTACGCGCCAACAGCTCGGAGCTGCTGCGCGAGGCGGCGATCGCCGGCATGGGGCTGATCCTGATGCCGAGTTGGCTGGTCGGCGGGGACATCGAGGCCGGGCGCCTGCGACTCGTGCTGCCGCAATGGAGCAGCGGCATCGGCGAAACCGACGCCGGCATCCATGCGGTCTACCAGCCCAACCGGCGCTCGTCGAAGAAGGTCCGCGCCTTCATCGACTTCTTCGCCACGCATTTCGGTTCGCCGCCCTACTGGGACCGGCTCGCCGCGCCCGGCGCCAAGACCGTGGCGCCGGGAGATCAGTAACGCTCGGCGAGAAAACGGTGGACGAAGGAAACCGCCATCGCCCCCTCGCCGACAGCCGAAGCGACCCGTTTGATCGAGCCATGCCTGACGTCACCGGCAGCGAACGAGCCCGGCACGCTGGTCTCCAGATAGAAGGGTTGCCGCTCCAGTGGCCAGCAGACGGGCGGCTCGCCGTGCTCGATCAGGTCCGGCCCGGTGACCAGATAGCCGGCCGGATCGCGAACGATATCGGTCTCGCTGGCCCACTCGGTGTTGGGCTCCCCACCGATGCAGACGAACAACCGCTCGCCCTTGCGCCGGGTCTGCCTGCCGGTCTGCCGGTCTCGCGTGACGAAGCCCGAGAGGCTGTCTTCGCCCTCGAGTTGCACGATGTCGGTATTGAACACGACCTCGACGTTGACCTTGCTCTCGATGCGCGCCACCAGGTACTGCGACAGCGTCTGCGAGAGGCTGTCGCCGCGCACCAGCATCGTCACCCGCGCCGCGTACTCGGCGAAATGCATCACCGCCTGGCCCGCCGAATTGCCGCCGCCGATCACGTACACCTGCTGGTCGGCGCAGTACGGCGCCTCGGCCGCGCCGGCACCGTAGAAGACCCCGCGCCCGATGAAGCGCTCCTCGTTGGCCAGGCCCAGGCGTCGATACTCCACGCCAGTGGTGCAGATGTTCGCCCTGGCGGTGAGGTGCCCGCCGTCGGCGAGCTGGACCTTGATCCTGCCGTCCTCGAAATGCGCCTTGACCCCCTCGCTCATCGTCACCAGCTCGGCGCCGAACTTCAGCGCCTGCCGGCGCGCCCGGTCGGCCAGGCTGGCGCCGGAAATACCGTCGGGAAAGCCGAGAAAATTCTCGATCATCGAACTGGTGCCGGCCTGCCCACCGGCCGCATGGCGCTCGATGATCACCGTCCGCAGCCCCTCGGACGCGGCGTAGACGGCGGCGCTCAGACCCGCCGGACCGGCGCCGTAGATCGACAGGTCGTACTCGCGAAAACGCGGCAACGTCACCTGCCCGAGTTGCGCGGCGATCTCGCGCAGGCTGGGCGCGAACAGGCGCGGCTGGCCGCTCACCTCGACGATGGGAAAACGCAGCTCGGCGTAGTCAGCAAGCCCGAGCCGGCCAAGGCACTCCTCGGCGCTGGCCAGCTCGATCCACTCGAACTGCACGGCGGTGCGCGCGAGATAGTCCCTGATCGCGTAGCCATCGGAGGAGCCGGCGCGGCCATAGACGCGTACCAGGTAAGGTTTGGCCTGTGCAGAAAGGGTGTCGCTCATGACGTTCTCTCCTCGGCGGGCGGCTATTTTCCGAACAACAGATGGTCACCGGCGCGGGTGCCCTGGCGATAGAGCCGCTGGCCCAAGCCGAGCTGTTCCGGCTCCCAATGCGCCAGGGCCTGCTCGACGCTGTCCGGCCAACGGATCAGCGCTTCGCTCAGCGCCAGCGCATTGGCGGCAGCCTTGGACGTGCTCGCGGCCGTGTGCGGGCGTGGGATGAATGCCGCATCGCCGATCAGCACCACGCGCCCCTTGACCATCGTCTGCACGGTCAGGTCGCGGATGGCCTGGGCGAAGGGCTCGGCGGTAGCCAGCACCAGCTCGCGGAACGGCGGCGGCAGGATCAGCCGGGCCTCGTCACGCAGGTGCCGAACCCAGCGTTCGGCGAGCTTGCCCTCGGGCATCGAGAAGCCGCGCGGGGTGCCGTCGCGGTCAGTCATGATCTCGTGCAGCGTCGGTTCGTCGGCGACGCGATACCAGACGAAGTTGTAGAGGCGCTGGCCTTCGCCGGTGGCGCCGCCCTCCCCCGGCACCAGGTAGCCGAGCATGTGCGAACCAGGCGCGTTGGCGAAGGCGAAATCGCCGTGCAGGCCCTCGCGCGCCGCCGGTGGCATGGCGTCTTCCGCCAGCAGGCCGCGCCAGGCCAGGTAGCCGGCGTAGGTGGGTTCGCTGTCCGGCCAGAGCAGACGGCGGACGGTGGAACCGTTGCCGTCCGCGCCGATCAGCAGGTCGGCGGATTCCTCGCCACCTTCGGCGAAGCGCGCCGTCACGGTCTTCGCCTGCTCATCCTGTTCGATCCCGGCGAGCACGCGGCCCTGGTGGTAATGCGCCTCGCCGAAGCGCGCACGCAGGGTGTTGTAGATCAGCGACCAGGACGTCTGCATCTGCGGCGCGAGCTGCTTGCCAAGGATGCTGCCATCGGCGGCGAACAGCGTGCGGTTGCGCGAGCGCACGCCGAGTTCGAGGCCATCCAGATCGACGCCGCTGCGGGCGAAGGCTTCCACCACCTCGGGCTGCAGCACGATGCCGCCGCCGCGGCTGTCCAGCGTGTGCGCCGAGCGCTCGTAGATGTCCACCGTCCAGCCGGCGAGGCGCAGCAGGTTGCCGGTGAACAGGCCGCCGAGCGAACCACCGATGACGATGGCGCGGCGCGATGGGGTCGTGGTTGGCTGAGTCATAGTCATCATTCCTGATCAATGCGCTGGCGGCACAGGCCGGCAGCTACGGTGGGCGCTCAATGGGTCGCGGTGGTTTTGTTCAGGGCCCGCACGAGCGCCTCGTGCAGCGCCTCCGCCGATTGCGCGCCCGTGACGACCTCGCCCTCGATGTCGAAATACGGCACCCCTCGCACGCCGGCGAGTTGCAAAGCCTGCTCCGCCTCACGGACTGCGCTGCGGCCCTCGTCACCGGAGAGGAATGCCTCGACCTCTGCACGCGGCAGACCGTTCTCCACGGCTATTTCAGTCAGTACCAATGGCGCGCCAATGTCGCGACCCTGGGCGAAATAGGCGCTCAGCAGCGCTTGCGCCATCGGCGTGGCTTGCCCGTAACGCTGCGCCAACCAGACAAGTCGGTGGGCCAGGAAGGTATTCGGGGTTTTCTCGATGGCGCCGTAGTCGAACGCCAATCCGTCACCGCTGGACGCCAGCACCGTTTGCGCGTCCATCGCCTGGCTGCGCTCCCAGCTGCCGAACTTGGCGGAGCGGTATGCCTTGCGCGCGGCACCCTCCGGACGCATCTCCGGGTTCAACTCATAAGGCAGCCACTGCAAAACCACCTCGGTGCCCGCCGGCAAGCGGGCGATGGCGTGTTGAAGACGGCGCTCGCCGATGTAGCACCAGGGGCAAATGAAGTCGGACGCGATGCGAATGGTCAGGGACATGGTGTGAGCTCCTATGGATGGAGCCCAAGTTAACACCCTCGTTTTCCATGATAAGTAGGCGAAAAAAGCGAGCTACGTTGCGGAAAACGCAACGATGCGGCGCATAACGCCGTCTTGCAGCCTGCCGCCAGACACTCATGAAACTGGAAGGTGCGTGATATCCAGGCTCGACTGCCCCTACACCCGATATCGAAGCGGGAGGATAGGCTTCAGTGCGCCCGGATCGAACACCAGACGGCTACGGGCGAACGCAGGCCCGACACGCATATCGCGACTTCTCCAGTAGCGAGCTTCCATCCTGGAACCGGCTGGCGATGCGGCATGCGCACCGCTCGCCGTCCTAGCCCGACTGGCGGCAACCGCCTTTCGGCGAGCGTAATCGCTGATGCAGCCGGCTGAGAAAGCCGATATCGAACGCCCGGCGCGCCGCTTCGCTCTTCAACAGATCGCGCTCGACCAGCATTCCCGCCCACAACCAACCGGGATTGGGGTTCGCCAGCCAGGCCTGCGCACAGTTCACGCCGCGGTCGAACGCGGGCTGGTGCCTGGCCGGAAGGCTGATTTCAGCGGCGGGATGATCGTCGTGGGCGGGCAACTGGCATCTTCCACGACGGGCCATCAGCCACCCTCCCTGGCCTGCTCGATTGCCGTGACCAACAAC
The DNA here is from genome assembly GCA_002418465.1 of Pseudomonas sp. UBA5782. GTDB lineage: Bacteria > Pseudomonadota > Gammaproteobacteria > Pseudomonadales > Pseudomonadaceae > Pseudomonas_O. Next base: position 16,910 of record DIEE01000310.1, read on the forward strand.
GCCGCCAACTCGCGAATACGCGCCCGTATCTGGCGGATTTCCCTGGCGTCCAGGTACATCATCTGATCGTGTTCAGGCTCCCCGGAGCCGAACTGGCGCAGCAGCAACGCCAATTGCAGCTCGGCCTCGATCCGATAGGGATAGTTCTTTTCAGGCGCATCGACGGCAGGCGTCTGGAGTGACGGGAAGGCGATACGGTTCGACTCAGCCACGGCACACCTCCAGAGCGAAGGTGATCGATACGACGCAAACAGCAGGGAGGTGCCCGTGCGTAAAAGGGGGATAGCGCATTTTCCTTATGCTCCTTCGTGATTTAAGGAGCCGCGTTCCAGCCGTTACCACACGGATGGAGGCGGACCGTGCAAGGGTGGTAAACCGGCTCACGAAGGAATGCCGGCCGAGCCGAAGCCCGCCTCACACGGCCCGCCATAAATGCACGAGAAAACAACAGGCATAAAAAAAGCGCCTGCTCTCGGCTATAGCGCTACCGCGCCTTCGTGAATTTCCGGGTTACCACACCCAGGCCACGGGATTGACCGTGACCGGCGCACTCTAGCGCGCGGGGTGGGGGTAGGACAAGGAAGTGGGGGGTGGGGAGGTGGTTTCAATGTGGATTGCGGCGGCTTTTTCAGCCACCTGCCGGGCCTATGAAGGGTCTAACTTTCAGTTCAAGTTGATAATGACACCGGCAGAAAACGGCCAAGAGCGGACTATCAAACAGATCGACAAAAGTGGCGATTCGATGATACTCAGACAAGCTCTGGTCATCGCCAACACGAATTTAAAATAGGAGAAACCTTTTGACTACGGACGTTACGACTCCTTCTGAGAGAAAACCAATCCAACTACGCTTCAAAAGTCTCCAACTCGATACAAACGCTTGGCCTTGTCCTCAAGACTTACTAGGGCGGAATGCAGAGATTGAGAATCTGTCGCCAGTCTTGCTAAATGCACAGTCTCCATTGGTTTTCGCTATAGATGCCCCGTGGGGCGGAGGAAAAACTACTTTTTTTCGGCTTTGGCAGTGTTACTTGAGTTACGAAAATAAAGTTAGCCTATATCTCAATGCTTGGGAAAGCGATTTCGCTGAGGACCCCTTGCTGCCCATGTTATCGGTACTGGATCGCTGGCTTAGCGACCAGAGTAATACGCCTGCCGTCAGAAATGCGTGGGAGAAAGCCAAAACATATGCGCCGAGCATTATTAAGTCCACCGCAGTTGCTGCCGCAAAGGCTGCTACTTTTGGAGCCCTAGATCTAGATAAGGAATACGAAAAGCTCGCTTCCGAGCTGGCTGGTGGCTCAGTTGGTAGTTTAGTAGATAGCTTTAATATCAAACAGAAATCCTTAGAGCGTTTTAAGGTTCAGTTGAGTAAGGCTCTCGATGCATTGCCAGAAGGGCAAGAAAATCTAATTCTGTTTGTTGATGAGCTGGATAGATGCAAACCAACTTACGCAATCGAGGTTTTGGAACGAATAAAGCATTTATTTGACGTGGATCGTCTGGTCTTTGTTCTTGCAATAAATCGCGAACAGCTTAGTAAGAGTTTTCAGGGGGTTTATGGCCCAGCATTCGATGGCTCTCATTACTTGAGAAGGTTTATCGATTTGGATTACCATCTAAACGTGGTGGATGTGGGAGCATACATTAATGCTCGAATTAGGCAGCCTGATATATTAGATTACTTTAAGTCTCGACATTCAGGGCGAGATGATTATGCGTATGGGGCGAAAGTATTAAGCTTTTTAGCGATGCGATTTAAGTTTGCTCTTCGAGATGTCGATCAGCTTGTTGTAAGGTTAAGATTGATACTTCGCAGCATTCCAAAAGATCACTTCTTAGATATTCCTTTGCTAATCCCTCTAATGGTATTGCGGCAGGAGAGCCCGGAACTCTATCATAAATATACAGTAAATGCTTCATGCGCAAATGAAGTTGCCGAGTTTATCCTGGGTGGCTCAATCGGAAATGTAGTCTTTGACCATTCAATGGCTGTGGTTGTCGGTTATCTGATCGCTGCGGCGCGAGATCCATATGAGCAAGTTTCCGTTGAACATTTGATTAGTCCTTGGGGAGACTGGCTTGGACAAATGCCAGATAAAGACCCGCAGGAAGCAGTTGTACGAACTGTTGTAGAGTTTGCATCTGATGCTAGAGATTTTCGACGTCGTAGAGAAATGCAGAAGCTTGCATCTTCACGGATCGAACTCGTCAACAAAATGGATGTTTCTTGAATTTATGCTGCAAGAAACAATCGTGGTTTGACGCCGTTTTCCGCCTGACTACTTTTGGGTACTGAATCGAATATGATTTTTTAGATGCGTCCGAATGGCTGCTGTTGGCCGGTAGCTGCCTCTCGCCCACGACTGCTTCCGGCCAGATACGGACGTTTAGTTTGAAAGATGAATCCATAGACATTCGCCCCGAATTGATCCAAGAACAAGGCCAACGCCGAGGGCAGGTATACTGAAAGGTGAGGGAACCTTGAGTGAGGGTGCATGCAATTAGATGGCTCGCACCGTCGGCAGAACGGCCCTCAGTGTTGCGATCAAGTAAGGCGCCCTTTCTTCATCTCTAAGCACCCTTGGCAGCCATGCTTCAAAGGTAGCCAATCTAACTTGCTTCAGGTGTTGAGCCGCTAGCGCGAGCAACCCTTTGTTATCGTATATGGTCAACAAACTGGGCAAGTCTCCACTTTCCAAAGCAGCTTGAATCTTGCGAGTAGCAACTGCTGCGATACCTGCAACATCTAAGTTCGCGGTCTGGGTATCATATTCCGCCACCAGGTTAGTAACGCTTTTGGGGCCGGAAAGGTCGATTTTTTTAAGCGCTCTATCGATTCGCCGACGACAGTACCTTACTACGACATCGTCAATTGCCGCTTGCGATTGCAAGGTTTCGAATATGGCCATCTGTAGTTTAGATAGTTGTTGCTCAAGATCCGCACCTTCGTACCCTTCGAGTTGTGCTATGGCGCGGCTAATTTCAGGAAGCAAAATAAGGTTTTCCACTTCAGACACAGGAAGAGGAAATACACCAAGGTCATTCAAGTATTGAATGTCTTCTTCGGTGTAGTCATCCGCATCAACAATACCTGCGCACGTGACATTCGTAAGCTGTGCATTTGCACGCATCGTAACTACTGCATGTATAACCTGCTCGCACGAGCCTCGGGGAATTACTGTCCATTGTGAATAGCAGCATCGGTAGATCGCGAGATCTAGGCTGCTTCCGACGCCTTCTACAAACAATATGGGGCGGCGACTGCCAAGGATCAGAGTAGTTACTTCCTCACTAAAACCGGTGTTTTCTGGAACACGTTCTATCGCCCAAGAAGGCGTTGAGGAGTACGATCTTATGAAATACTTCTGGGCAGCTCGAGCGGCGGCGAAATTCAGGTCGTGGGTGATGAACAGAAATGCACAATCCTCCCGCGCGGCCTCTAGTTCATCCCAGAGATTGGACATAATGGATGGATGAACGTGTAACTCAGGCTCATCAATAACGAGAAGAGATGACTCGGCGGCAACTAAGGCTTGCGCTATGAGATAGAAAATGGCTCGCTCGCCGTCGCTCATGCCTGAGGCGGGATAATTTTGAGCGACACCTGCAATTGAGACTCTAATGTCGTCACCAGAGATGACAAGTTTACGGTGAGGAAGTAGGCGCTGCCAAATATCGGAAAGAATTTCGAACTTTGTAGCGGTCGCTTTAGTTAGCGTGCCGGCTCTGTATTGAGTATGAGTCTCAAGAGTTGTAACAGATTGGTCGGCGAAAAGCGCCTGAATCAGGCTGTCGAAGTCGTTCAACATAGCAACTGCCGCCATCGAGCCTCCCCAACGATTTCCTTCCCGGTACTCAACTGTTGCGTGCTCATACTCCGTTCCGTATCGAAGCTTTCTGAGAGCTTCGGCGCCACGAATTTTCGGTACAGCTGGGTTGAGCGTAAGGGCTCGGTGAGCCGAAATACGATGGGCACCCTCGCCGACGGAATTTTCGATGAATACAGCCAAACGAGTTTTCCCTGAGCCATTTGCCCCAACGAAAACTACTGACGAACCAGGCTCGATTGCTATCGAGGTCTGCTGCGATGAACCAGGAATTTGGAAATTGAACGTCATGTGAATACTTCCTTGTGATGGTGCTAGCTCAGTTCGAACTGTACGCGAACTAGCTTAAACGTTGCCATTGCTAGACCCCGGCTCCGGGTCTCCATAGCATTGCATTAAGCAGACCTATTTCTGCTACCCACTTCGTCCGCTATTGGCCGATAGCAGTCTCTTATCAGTAAGTGGAGCGAACACCGCTCCCGTGTTCACCATGTCGCCACCTGACGGACGAAAAGAGCATCGTCCGCCGTATTGGGTGGATAAGCATGGTGGAAAACCCGCGAAGCGTTTTTCACCATCAAGATCGAAGGCCCTCCGTGATTGGAGGGCCAGCTATTCGATAGCACCGGTTGGAAAAGCCGGTGGACAAGAGAGCGTTGTCCACCCTACGAAAACGACGCCCTCAGCCGTCCACCGCCGTCCACTGCTTGCTCAGCCTCTTATCCGACACCGCCACCCGCGTGCCGAGTTGCTGGGCGAACAGGGATACGCGGTATTCCTCCAGCATCCAGCGGTACAGCTGCAACTCGGGGTCGCGTTTGCCTTCCTGGGCGTGTTTGGCCAGGCGGGTCTGGTACTGGTCCCAGTAGCCGGCCAGTTCGCCGGACCACACGCGGTCGCGTTGCAATTGGGCGCCGATCTTCTCGAAGCGTTGTTCCACGGCCTTGAGGTAGCGCGGGTATTCACGTAGCCATTCGGCCGGCGTTTCGCGGACGAAGCCGGGGTAGACGAGCCGGCCGAGCTGCGCCTTGATGTCGTTCAGCGCCACCGCCTGGGCCAGGTCGATCTTGCCCTTGAAGCGTTTCTGCAGGCCGTGCCAGAGCTTGAGGATGTCCAGCACCAGCTTAGCCAGGCGCTCGGCGTGTTCGGCCCAGGCGCCGCGTTTCTTCTCGGCTAGCGCGGCCAGGGCGGCGCCGTCACGCGGGAGTGTGGCTTCGCCTTCGAGCACGCAGCTGTCGAGGCTGGCGAGCAGGATGTCCTCGACCAGCGCGTCGACGCGGCCCAGCTCGCGGTAGAGCAGGCCGAGGTCAGTCAGCCCCGGCAGCTTGTTGCGCAAGAACTTGGCGGGTTCGGCGAGCTGTTGCAGAAGCAGCCGCTGCAGCGCGCGGCGGTGCTGGTACTCGGCTTCGGCCTGGGTCGGGAAGCGCCCTTCCCTGACCGTGCCGCCCTCTTCCACCAGAGCCGGGTAGACGGTCATCGACAGCCCGGCGACCTTCTGCTGGGTTTTCTCAGCGACTTCGGCGAACGCCTTGGCTTCCACCGGGCCTTGCTGTTTCTGCGTCTGCGGGATCGCCAGCGCGGCCTGGCTGGCTTCGGCGAAGCGTGCGGTGAGTTCGGCCAAGTCGCGGCCTTCGCCGAGGAACTTGCCACGCGCATCGACCACTTCGATGTTCATCTTCAGGTGGCCGTCGAGCTGCGCCGCGGCTTCCGCCCAGGCGTCCTCGCTCACCCGCGCGCCGGTCATGCGTTGCAGCTCGCGGCCGAGGGATTCGGGCAGCGAGCCGTCGGCGAAGGTGACCTTGGCCAGCGCCGCCTTGACGAAGTCCGGCACCGGCACGAAGTTCTTGCGGATCGCCTTGGGGAGGTTGCGCACCAGCGCCACCGCCTTGGTTTCCAGCAGGCCAGGCACCAGCCAGTCGAGGCGTTCGCTGCGCAGCTGCGGCAGCAGCGGCGCCGGCACCCGCAGGGTCACGCCGTCGCGCGGGTGATTGGGCTCGAAGTGGTATTCCAGCGACAGCTCCAGCTCGCCGATGTGCAGGCTGTCCGGGTACTGCGCGGCGGTGACTTCGCTGGCCTCGCGGGCGAGCACATCCTCCTCGCGCATGATCAGCAGCTGGGCGTTCCTGGCGCTCTCGCGCTTGTACCAGTTCTCGAAACTGGCGGCCTGGTAGATGTCCTGCGGGATGCGCGCGTCGTAGTAGCCGAACAGGGTTTCCTCGTCGGCGAGGATGTCGCGGCGGCGCGCCTTGGCTTCGAGTTCGTCGAGGCGTTCGAGCAGCTCGCGGTTCGCCGACAGGCAGCGCGCGCGGCTGTTGATCTCGCCGCGCACCAGGCCTTCGCGGATGAACAGCTCGCGCGCCACCGGCGGGTCGATGGGGCCGTAATGCACCGGCCGGCGTCCGACCACGATCATGCCGTAGAGGGTGACCTGCTCGTAGGCCACCACCTGGCCGCGCTTCTTCTCCCAGTGCGGCTCGAAGTGGTTGGTCTTGATCAGGTGCGCGGCCAGCGGCTCGATCCAGTCCGGCTCGATCTTCGCCACCATGCGCGCGAACAGCTTGGTGGTTTCCACCAGTTCGGCGGCCATGATCCAGTTCGGCTTCTTGCGCCCGATCACGCTGGAAGGGTGTACCCAGAAGCGCCGCTGGCGCGCGCCAAGGTAGTCGCCATCTTCGGTTTTCTGGCCGATCTGGCTGAGCAGGCCGGAGAGGATCGCCTTGTGCACGGCGGCGTAGCTGCGCGCGCGCTGCGCGGCCTCGCTGGCTTCAGCCTGCTGGCGGGCGACGACGTTGACCTTGGTGTCGGTGGTGGGTGCGGGGGCGGCGTTGGCTTGAGTTTGGGCGGCGGGTGTGCCTTTCGCAGAGTGGCGCTGCCTGTCGTGGCCGGATGACAGCTGCAACTCGCGGCAGATCAGCGTGAGCTGGCGATGGGCGTCGCGCCATTCGCGCAGGCGCAGGTAGTTGAGGAAGTTCTTCCGGCACCAGGTGCGCAGCGGGTTGGCGCCCAGCTCCTGGCGTTTTTCCTCGAAGCCGCGCCACAGGTTGATCAGCGCGGCGAAGTCGGAATCCACGTCCTTCCATTGCGCGTGCGCCTGGTCGGCGGCCTGCTGGCGGTCGGCCGGGCGCTCGCGCACGTCCTGCACGGAGAGCGCGCTGGCGACGATCAGCACTTCTTCGAGGCTGCCCTGCTGCGCCGCTTCCAGCAGCATGCGGCCCAGGCGCGGGTCGACCGGCAGGCGCGCCCGCTGACGCCCGAGCGGGGTCAGCTGGTTCTCGCGGTTGACCGCGGAAAGCTCCTGCAACAGGTTGAAGCCGTCGCTGATGGCCTTGCCGTCCGGCGGCTCGATGAAGGGGAAATCCTCAATCTGGCCGAGGCGCAGATGGAGCATCTGCAGGATCACCGCGGCGAGGTTGGTGCGCAGGATTTCCGGATCGGTGAACGCCGGGCGGGCGAGGAAATCCTCCTCGCTGAACAGGCGCACGCAGATGCCCGGCTCGACCCGCCCGCAGCGGCCCTTGCGCTGGTTGGCGCTGGCCTGCGAGACCGCCTCGATGGGCAGCCGCTGGACCTTGGCGCGGTAGCTGTAGCGGCTGATGCGCGCGGTGCCGGAATCGATCACGTAGCGGATGCCGGGCACGGTGAGCGAGGTTTCCGCGACGTTGGTGGCGAGCACGATCTTGCGCCCGGCCGCCGGCTTGAAAATCTTCTGCTGCTCGGCGGGCGTCAGCCGCGCATACAGCGGCAGCACCTCGGTGAAGCGCAGGTTGGCCTTGCGCAGCATCTCGGCGGCATCGCGGATTTCCCGCTCGCCGGGGAGGAACACCAGCACGTCGCCGGGGCGCTTGCCGACGCTCTTCTCGTGCGCGGCGATCTCGTCCAGCGCGGCGAGGATGCCCTGGTCCACCGAGAGGTCTTCCTCGACGCGGTTGCCGTCCTCATCGCTTTCGGCGGCGAGCGGCCGGTACCAGGTCTCCACCGGATAGGTGCGCCCGGACACCTCGACGATGGGCGCGCCGTTGAAATGCCGGCTGAAGCGCTCGAGGTCGATGGTCGCCGAGGTGATGATGACCTTCAGGTCCGGGCGCCGCGGCAGGAGGATCTTCAGGTAGCCGAGGAGGAAGTCGATGTTCAGCGAACGCTCGTGGGCCTCGTCGACGATGATCGTGTCGTAGCGCTCCAGGTAGCGGTCGTGCTGGGTTTCGGCGAGCAGGATGCCGTCGGTCATCAGCTTGATCAGCGTGCCGTCGGTGCTCTGGTCCTCGAAACGCACCTGATAGCCGACCCGTTCGCCGAGCGGCGTGCCGATCTCCTCGGCGACCCGCGTGGCGACGCTGCGCGCGGCCAGGCGGCGCGGCTGCGTGTGGCCGATCAACCCATGCACGCCGCGGCCGATTTCCAGGCAGATCTTCGGCAACTGGGTGGTCTTGCCGGAACCGGTTTCGCCGGCGATCACCA
>DIEE01000217.1:0-21437 GCA_002418465.1 Pseudomonas sp. UBA5782
GCAGCACGGCGCCGATGCGCGCGCCGTCGAGGCGTTCGCCGAGCAGCAGCCAGCCGCCCAGCAGCGCCCACACCGGCGCCAGGTAGAACAGCAGCATGGCGCGCATCACGTCGCCTTCGGAGAGCGCGCTGACCAGCCCGGCGGTGGCCCAGCCGCCGCACGCGCCGATCGCCAGCAGGTTGAAACGCTGGCCCCACCAGGCACGCCGCTGGCGCAGGATCAGCGGCAGGCTGACGAGGCTGAGCAGGCCGTAGCAGGCGAGGATCAGTTGCATGCCGACCAGCCCGCGCCCGGCGAACATCTGCACCGGAATCCAGCCGATGCCCCACAGGGTCGCGCCGGTCATCAGCGCCAGTTCCGGCCGCAGCAGGTTCATCCTCAGCCCATCCAGGCGCCGCCATTGGCGCCGAGGGTCTGACCGTGGAAGAAGCTCGCCTGTGGCGAGACGAGGAACAGCACCGCCGCGGCGATTTCCTCGGGACGGCCGAGACGGCCGGCGGGGATCGCGGTCTCCAGGGCGATCACCTCGGCGCTCATGAACTCGGCGGAAACCATTGGCGTGTCCACCGGGCCAGGCGCCACCGCGTTGATGCGGATCGCCGGGGCGAACTCGCGGGCCAGCGCCTTGCTCAGGCCGATTACCCCGGCCTTGGCGGTGCAGTAGGCGGCGTACTGGGCGCGGCCGAGCTGGCCGAGTTCCGAGGCGATGTTGACGATGCTGCCGGTGCCGCGCGGCTGCATGTGCGTCAGCGCCTGGCGGCAGCAGCGGTAGACGCCGCCGAGGTCGACGCCGAGCAGGCGCGCCCAGTCGTCCTCGTCGGTGTCGAGGAAGGATTTCTCGAGGATGATCCCGGCGTTGTTCACCAGGATGTCCAGCGGCCCGTCGCCGAGTACCTGGACGAACATCGCCTCGACCTGCTCCGGCGAGGCGACGTCGGCCTGCACCGCGTGGGCGCTGCCGCCGCTGGCGACGATCTGCGCCACCAGCGTTTCGGCGGCCTGCGGCTGGTCGAGGTGATTGATCCACACCCGCGCGCCGGCGTCGGCCAGCGCAATCGCGATGGCGCGGCCGATGCCCTGGGTGGCGCCGGTGACCAGCGCGACCTGGTTTTCCAGTGGCCGAGGCATCAGTGCATGACCTCGCCGTGGCTGACCGACAGCGCCTGCCCGGTGATCGGCGCCGCCAGGGCGCTACCGAGGAACAGGAAGGTGCCGGCGAGATCGACGGGGGTGAGCAGTTCGGGCACCGCCTGGGCGTTGAGGATCGCGGCCAGCTCCTGCTCCTCGCTGCGCCCGGCCTCGGCGGCCATCACCCGCAGCGAGCGCATCGCCGCCTCGGTGGCGACCCAGCCGGGGCACACCGCGTTGACGCGAATCCTGCGCGCGCCCAGTTCCCAGGCCAGCGAGCGGGTCAGGCCGATCACCGCATGCTTGCTGGCGACGTAGGCGGAGAAACCGGGTACGCCCTTGAGGCCCCAGATCGAGGCCTGGTTGATCACGCTGGCGCCGTCCTTCAGGTCCCCCAGCAGGGCGCGGGTCAGGCGCAGCATCGAGGCGACGTTGTTGTCCAGCAGCGCCTGCCAGTGGGCATCGGCGGCAGCGCCGGTGTCCGCCAGCGGGGTGGCGTATTCGACCCCGGCGTTGTTGATCAGCACGTCGATTGCCCGCGCGCCGCGTTCGGCGACATAGGCGGCGATGGCCGCGCTGTCGCCCAGGTCGACGCAGGCGGTGCGGCATGAGGTCAGCGGCGCCAGTTCGTCGGCCACGCGCACCAGCGCCTCGGCGTTGCGGTCGAGCAGTTCCAGCGTCGCGCCCTGCTCGGCGAAGGCGCGCGCCAGGCCGCGGCCTATGCCGCTGGCGGCGCCGGTGATGAGGACCTGTTTGCCGCGGTAGTCGATCATCCTCACACCGCCGTCAGGAAGGACACGCCGACCGCGCCGTAGAAGCCGTCGGCGCGGTGTTTGCCTTCCGGCTCGACGACGCCGTAGTTGTCGTCGATGACCCGGCGCAGGCGGTGCTGGTGGAAGCTCTTGAACAGCAGGTGCATCGGCAGCACCTGGGCGTAGCCGTCGCCGTACAGCTGCTTGTGCAGCGCCGGCAGGCGATACCAGGGCGCCACCGGCTTCTCGTGGTGGGCGTTGTGGTAGGCGAAGTTGAGCAGCAGCAGGTCGAGCACCGGCCAGCGCACCGAGACCACGTTGCTGAAGGTGTTCATCTGCTCGTAGCTACGGTCGCGGTTCTTGTCGTCGGGGATCTTGCCGCCGTCCTCGAGCACCGCGAAGGCGTCGTAGGTGTGCTGGTAGGCGTCGGTGAAGCGCAGCACGGTGAGCATGATCGACCAGGCGACGAAGTACAGCAGCGCGGCCAGCGGCGAGGCGTAGGCGAGCAGGCCGAAGAGCACGCCGCGGACCAGCAGGGTGACCGCGACCTTGCGCCGGTTGGCGCGGTGCTTGGCGTTATCGGTGATGAACGGCAGGAGGATCACGTAGTAATGCATGATCAGCTCGACCGCCGGTACGTAGGCCCATTCGGCGGCCAGCACGGCCTTGCGGAACCACGCCGGGCTGCGTGCGAGGAAGGCCTTGGTATCGAAGGTGATCACGTCGGCGCGGTCGACGTGGTGGCGCATGTGCTTCTTGCGCAGGTCCTGGAAGCCGGCGTAGCAGCTGCCGCAGATCCAGCTGCAGGCCTCGCCGGCCCATTCGTTGTGTTTGGGCTTGGCGAAGATGGTGCCGTGGGCGAATTCGTGGATCAGGTAGGCGGCGACGATCATCGCGTGGGCCAGCAGCAGGGTGCCGGCCGCGATCGCCGCCCAGTGACCGGAAAGCAGCAGGCCGATGCCGCCGACGTAGCCGACGAGGGTGTAGGCGATGGCCAGGCTGTTGGCCAGGCGGCCGTCGGCGTAGCGGTAGATCTGGGTGGACATGGGTTCCTCCAGAGGTGGAGTGCGGACTCGCTGTGGCGATATCGGGCGCAGGTGCAGCGCCGGCAGGGACGGGAAACCCCGTCCCCCGGCGAGGACGCGATTACTCGGTCAGCGCTTTGACGAACTGGTCGTCGTAGGTCTTGGCGAAATCGGGAATCGCCGGGATCTGGCCGTTGTCCTTGAGCAGCTGGGCGATCACCGCGCCGCTGCCGTAGAACGAGGTGGTGGCCTCGGCCTTGGTGAAGTTGGTTTCCATCTCGTTGAGCGGGATGTTGTACACGCCGCTCATCTGCGCCTTGGCTTCCTCGGCGTCGACGCCGAGCACCTTGCCGATGATCTTCGCCGCTTCGTCCGGATGGCTCTGCATGTAGGCGAGGCCGTCGAGGTAGCCGAGGATCATCGCGTTGATCGCGGCAGGCTTCTTGGCGATCATCTTCTCGTCGAACACCAGCACGTCGGTGATCAGGCCGGGCGCGTCCTTGGACGAATAGACGACGTGGAACTTGTCGCCGGGCATGCCGAGGATCTGCGACACGTTGGGTTCGTAGGTCACGCCGACCGGCAGGCTGCCGGAGGCCATGGCGCCGGGGATACCCTCGGGCGTCATGTTCACCGGCTGGATGTCCTTGTCGGTCATGCCGTTGCTCTTCAGCGCATAGGCGAGCAGGAAGTCGGACGGCGAGAGCGGGTTGAAGCCGACCTTCTTGCCCTTGAAGTCGGCGACCGAGGTGATGGCTTTCTCGGCGACGATGGCATCGCCACCGTTGGAGAAGTCGATCGGCATCACCACTTTCTGGGTCAGGCCCTTGGCCGCGGAGTTGATCACCTGGTCATAGGTGAGCATGCCGCCGTCCAGCGCGCTGCCGGCCATGGCCGAAGGAATCATCGCCGGGTCGTTGAAGAACTGCAGCTGCACCTTGAGGCCGTGCTTCTTGTAGAGGTCGAGGGCATCGGCGACGTAGAAGGGTGCGTACCCGGCCCATACCACGGTACCGATCTTCAGCGATTCGGCGGCGGAGGCAGCGACCGGGAGCAGCGTGGCGGCGGCGAGACAGAGGCCGGCGAGGGACTTGCGCAGCGGGGAAAACGCGAAGCGGGTTAGCGACAGGCTCATGGCGGAACTCCTACACAGGGAATCGGGCACGGGATGACGACGCGTCTCCCGGGCTTTTATCCCGCCGTGTAGCCCCCGTGTCCTTGGGGCCGGAGAACTCTCGGACCTGCCATCCACTCGCGTGGACCGGAACCCTAGTTCGCCTCTGGTGTTGCTCCTGTGTGCCAAGCGTCATGAGTGCACGTGTACCAGCGTTGCCGGCGCGTTGACTCATCCCGTTCACCTGGGTTTTTGCAAGTCCGGTGCCAGTTTGTCGCAGGGGCCCCGCCACGGCGGCAAACCCCAGCCTGGTCAAAGGCTTGTGCGCATTGGTCGGGATCGGTGCAAGAGCTGTCCGGCGTGCGGGAGGCGGTTCGGGCGCACCAGCGGCAGGCGCCGCGCCAGTTTTCAGTGCAGCGCCGCCGCTTCCTCGCCGCCGACGGCGAAGTTGGGCAGCGAATCCACCGGCTGGGCGAAGTCGAAGGGGATCGATTCCAGCGCCAGGCCGACGTTGCGCTGGACCACGAAGTGCAGGTGCGGGCCGGTGCTGTTGCCGGTGTTGCCGGAGCGCGCCAGCGCCGTACCGGCCAGCACGCGCTGGCCCTCGCGCACGTTCACCGAGCCCTGCATCAGGTGCAGGTAGACGCCCATGGTGCCGTCGTCGTGGAGGATGCGCACGAAGTTGCCCGAGGGATTCTTGCCGCGCCCGCTCTGGTCGTTCTCCACCTTCACCACCATGCCCGCGCGGGCGGCGACGATGGGCGTGCCCTCGGGCATGGCGATGTCGATGGCGTAGCGACCCTTNNGATGTCGATGGCGTAGCGCCCCTTCGGCGTGTTGTGGCTGTAGCCGCCGTTGGCGCCCTGGGTCTTGCGGAACGGGCCGCCGCGCCAGGGCAGCGGATAGCGCACCGCCAGCGGCTGCAGGCGCGGATCGCCGAGGGCGTAGCGCAGCTTCGGCGTATAGCGCAGCGGCTGGCTGGGGTCGCGCGGGGCGAGGGTGGCCAGGCGGATCGAGCTGCGCGGCGGCAGCACCCAGTGGATCGGCTTGTCCGGCGCGCCGACCGCGTTGTCGACCTTCTCCAGGCGCAGTTCGACTTCCACCGGCGCATAGAGGTCGTTGCGCACGCTGAGGGTCTCGCCGCCGGCGTGCTTGCTGGTCTCCAGCTTCACCTGGTTGTCCAGCCGCTCGACCATGCGGTCCTGGAACACGAACACCTTCGCTCCGGGTGCGGCTTGGTCGCTGTAGGTGACCACGCCGTTGGCGTCTGTGTACTTGTAGACGGTCAGCGCGGCAGCCGGCGCGCTGAACGCCAGCAGGCAGCAGAAGAGGAAGAACAGGCGTCCGGGCATGGGGTTCCGCAGTGGCGTGGTTCGCGAGGCGAAGATAGCAGCGCCGGGCCGGCTCGGCGAATCGCCGATCGTCGCCTGTCGGGGGCAGGACGGGTGGAACCGGGAGGGTGCAGTCGGAGGGCACCGGCCGCGAAGCATGGTGGTGGCTTCAGCCCACCAACGGGCGGCGCGGGCTGCCGGGCTTGCCCATCACGCCCTGCAGATCAGCGCATCCACAACCTCGAAGAAACCCTGCCCGGACATTTCCTGCCATGCACAACCTGAATGCACGCTGCACAGATGTTGAACACGCGCGGCCCGCTGCATCCGCCGCCGGGACATTGAGAAAACGCAGCGCGATGCGCCGGGAGATGTTCAGCTGAATCTATAAGCTATTGTATTTAAAGGGATTATTTTAATTATCGCTGTAGATTTTCGACAGCAATCGCAGAACTGGCACAGCAGATGCAATAAGCCAGATAACCCAGTTTTTCGGGGGCCTTGGTACAGGCAGGCCGGGGATTCCCCTCTTTTATTCCGCTCGCAGGCTGATCTCCAGCCGCCATCCTCCCTCCTCTGCCGCGCCTTTCAGGGCGCCGTGCAGAGGCAGGGCAGCGACCAGATTCAACAGCAACCCGCGTTCCACCCTTCCTATTCTCCAGTTCACCGGACGCCCCTCCAGCAGCACCTGGCCATTCGCCTCCTTGCCGCGGGTCTCGATGAGCAGCGCCAGCGTGCCTTGGATACGCTCGACGTAGACCTTAGGCTCGCGGTCGAACCACAGCACCAGCGCGCCGGGCAGCACCTCGACACGTTGCAGCAGTGCCGGCTGCGGTGCGTTCAGGCGACCGATCATCATCCCCAGCAGCAGGCCGAACAACGCCAGGGCGAGCAGAAAGCGCGGCCACATGCGCGGTCGCGGGTCCTCGTCGAGGGTAGAATGGAGCCCGTCTTCAGGCTCGGAGCCGTGCATGTTTCGCGTAATCCTTTTTCAACCGGAAATCCCACCCAATACCGGCAACATTATCAGGCTCTGCGCCAACGCCGGCTGCAGCCTGCACCTGATCGAGCCGCTGGGTTTCGAGCTGGACGACAAGCGCCTGCGCCGCGCCGGCCTGGATTACCATGAATACGCCACCCTGCAGCGCCACGCCGACCTGCCCAGTTGCCTGGAAAGCCTCGGCCATCCGCGGGTGTTCGCCTTCACCACCAAGGGTTCTCACCCGCACCATGAAGTCGAATACCGCGAGGGCGATGCCTTTCTCTTCGGCCCCGAGAGCCGCGGCCTGCCGGAAGACATCCGCAACGCGCTGCCGGTCGAACAGCGCCTGCGCCTGCCGATGCAACCGGATTGCCGCAGCCTGAACCTCTCCAACACGGTCGCCGTGGCGGTCTACGAAGCCTGGCGCCAGCTCGGTTTCCGCGGCGGCGCCTAGCGTCTCACCGGGCTGCACCCGCCGACGCTCCCCCGTCGGCCGCTCTGAACCATCCCTCGCGGCGCTGCGTCGTAACTCTCGACGCCTGATCGAACCGCGACACAGCGGCCGAGGAGAAACTGCATGCGCAAAGCGCGCTTCACGCCCTACAAAGGCCCGGCCGGCGGCTGGGGTTCGGCCCGCTCGGTGGGCGAAATCCTCCTGCGCGAACGCGCGCCC
The DNA here is from genome assembly GCA_002418465.1 of Pseudomonas sp. UBA5782. GTDB lineage: Bacteria > Pseudomonadota > Gammaproteobacteria > Pseudomonadales > Pseudomonadaceae > Pseudomonas_O. The sequence goes on from DIEE01000217.1 coordinate 7,006, forward strand.
CTCGCCTCCGGAAAGGCGCTGCTGAAACAGAACAAACCCATCGACGGCTTCGCCTGCGTCAGTTGCGCCTGGGCCAAGCCGCACCCGAGCCTGCCGCTGGCCTTCTGCGAGAACGGCGCCAAGGCCACCGCCTGGGAAGGCACCAGCCTGCGCTGCGCGGCGGAGTTCTTCGCCGGCCACAGCCTGCGCGAGCTGCGCAACTGGAGCGACTACGAACTCGAACAGCAGGGCCGGCTGACCGAGCCGCTGCGCTGGGACGCCGCCAGCGACCGCTACCTGCCGATCAGCTGGGCGCAGGCCTTCGCCGAGATCGGCGCCGAATTGAAAAGCTATGCCGATCCCAACGAGGTGGTGTTCTACGCGTCCGGCCGCGCGTCGCTGGAGGCCTCGTACATGTGGGCGCTGTACGCGCGCCTGTACGGCACCAACAACCTGCCGGACAGCTCGAACATGTGCCACGAAAGCACCTCGGTGGCGCTGCCGGAGAGCATCGGCGTACCGGTCGGTACGGTGACGCTGAACGACTTCGCCATGACCGACGGCCTGCTGTTCTTCGGCCACAACACCGGCAGCAACGCGCCGCGGATGCTTCACGAACTGGAGGCGGCGCGCAAACGCAACGCCCCGATCATCACCTTCAACCCGCTGCGCGAACGCGGGCTGGAGCGCTTCATCAACCCGCAGTCGCCGACGCAGATGGCCAGCGGCGAATCCATCGTGGTCAGCACCCAGTACCACCAGCTGGCGATCGGTGGCGACATCGCCGCCATCGCCGGGATCTGCAAGGCGCTGTTCGAGATGGACGACGCCGCCCGCGAGCGCGGTGCCGCACGGGTGCTCGACGTCGCCTTCATCGAGCAGCACACCGCCGGCTTCGAGGCCTTCGAGCAGCGTATCCGCAGCTATGCCTGGCCATTGCTGGAACGCCGCAGCGGCCTGACCCGCGGTGCGATGGAGGCCGCCGCCACCGTTTACGCGAGCTGCGAGCGGGTGATCGCGGTGTACGGCATGGGCCTGACCCAGCACCGCCACGGCGTGCTCAACGTGCAGATGTTGGTCAACCTGCTGCTGTTGCGCGGCAACATCGGCAAGGAAGGCGCCGGCATCTGCCCGGTGCGCGGCCATTCCAACGTGCAGGGCCAGCGCAGCGTGGGGATCACCGAGAAGGCCGCCCAGGTGCCGGCGGACAAGCTGCGCGAGCGCTTCGGCTTCGAGCCGCCAGGCGAGGACGGGATGAACACCGTGGAAGCCTGCGAGGCGATCATCGCCGGCAAGGTGAAGGCCTTCGTCGCCCTCGGCGGCAATTTCATCCGCGCGATTCCGGATACCGCGCGCATCGAGCCGGCCTGGTCGGCGCTCAAGCTCAGCGTGCAGATCGCCACCAAGCTCAACCGCAGCCACCTGGTGCATGGCGAGAAAGCCTATCTGCTGCCGTGCCTGGGGCGCACCGAGATCGATACCCAGGCCAGCGGCGAACAACGCCACACCACCGAGGACAGCACCGCCTGCATCCGTGCCTGGCGCGGCGTCGCCACGCCGCCCGACGGGGAGTTGCTGTCGGAACCGGCGATCGTCGCGGCGCTGGCCAAGGCCACCCTGGCGCCGAATCCGGCGATCGACTGGGACGCCTGGGTCGCCGACTACGGGCTGGTGCGCGAGGCCATCGCCGCGACCTATCCGGAGACCTTCCACGACCTCAACGTCAGGATGATGGAGCCCGGCGGCTTCCACCGGCCGCTCGGCGCCAGCCAGCGCAAATGGACGACGAGCAACGGCAAGGCCAACTTCATCGTGCCGCACACTCTGGCGGTGGACGACGACGTCGAGCAGAGCGAGGAGCGCCGCGACGTGCTCAACCTGATGACGATCCGCAGCAACGACCAGTTCAACACCACCGTCTACGGCTACAACGACCGCTTCCGCGGCATCCACAACACCCGCGCGGTGCTGCTGATGCACCGCGACGACATCGCCCGGCTAAGCCTGGCGGACGGCGACAAGGTGCAGGTGAGCACCGCCGTGGACGACGGCGTGCACCGCGAGGTCGGCCCGTTGCGGGTGACGCCCTACGACATCCCGCAAGGCTGCTGCGCCGGCTACTACCCCGAATGCAACGGGCTGATCCCGCTCTGGCACCACGCGGAGAAATCCAAGGTGCCGGCAGCGAAATCAATCCCCGTCACCCTGCGCCGGGTGATCGCGGTGAGCCAGGACGCCAGCGTGCCGGTCGAGCCGGAACCGCTGCCGGGCTAGCGCGCGGTGGGCGCCTCAGCGACCGAAGCAGAGCACGGTCATCAGCAGCCCGCCGCCGCTGAGCATGAGGAACAGGCACAGCGCCAGGATGAACGGCCGCAGGCCCAGCGCGGCGAGCTTTTCCAGGCGCGTCTCGTAGCCCAGCGCGGCCATCGCCATCGCCAGGGCGACCTGGCCGATGAGTATCAGCCCGTGGTGCAGGCTCGCGGGCAGCAGGACGTAGCTGTTGAACAGCACCATCGCCAGGAAGCCGAAGGCGAACCAGGGAATCACCAGCCCGCCCCTGCCCTCGGCGCCGATCATCGTGTTGCCACGGCGCAGCCAGCACTGGCCGACGATCAGCAGGAACGGGATCAGCAGCAGCACGCGCAGCAGTTTGACGATCACCGCATTGGCCAGCGCGTCCGGGCCAACGGCGTCGGCGGCGGCCACCACCTGGGCGACCTCGTGCACGGTGGCGCCGATGTAGATGCCGAAACTGCCCTCGTCGAGCCCCACCAGGGGATAGAGCAGCGGATAGACCAGCATCGACAGCGAGCCGAACAGCACCACGGTGGCCACCGCCATCGAGGTCGCCGCCGGCCGCGAACGGATCGTCGCCTCGGTGGCCAGCACCGCCGCCGCGCCGCAGATGGCGCTGCCGGCGCAGGTCAGCAGGGTGGTTTCCGCATCCAGTTTCAGCACGCGGGTGCCGATCAGATAGCCCAGCGTCAGCACGCCGCCGATCACCACGAGGTCGAGCACCAGCACCCAGGGGCCGAGGGCGAAGATCTGCTGCAGGGTCAGCGACAGGCCGAACAGCACGATGCCGCCGCGCAGCAGCCAGCGCGTGCAGAGATGCAACCCGGCCTTCGCGTTCGCCACGCGGGTGAACCCGAGGTTACCCGCCAACAAGCCGAGCAGCAGGGCGAACACCAGGGGGCTGAAGCCGCTGTGGGCGAGCAGCGGCACCTGCGCCAGGCCATAGCCGAGCGTCGTCAGCACGCTGCAGAGAAGCAGACCTTGCCACATGGAAACCACCTCCGGGGTTGCGAATGTGGTCAGGCTATGGGCGAATAGGTCCTGCTGCGAAATGGTTATAACGATATGCCTGATCGGAAAAACCGAAATGAACCCGAGCGTCACCTTCCGCCAGTTGCAGGTTTTCGTCGCCGTCGCCAAGGACACCAGCCTCGGCAACGCCGCGGAAAAACTCAGCCTCTCGCAGTCAGCCACCAGCCAGTCGCTGGCGGATCTCGAGCACCATCTGGGCGTCGGCCTGTTCGATCGCCAGGGCCGCCGGCTGCAGCTCAACGATGTCGGCCGGCGTCTGCTGCCGCAGGCCGAGAGCCTGTTGCACGAGCTTGGCCAGTTCGTCGAATCGGCACGCGAACCCCAGGGATCGCTGCAGGGCACGCTCAACGTCGCCGCCAGCGCGACCATCGGCAACTACCTGCTACCCGCGCTCGCCGGCCGCTTCAGCGAGGCGCACCCCGACGCCACCCTGCAGCTGCGCCTGCGCAATACCGGAGAGGTGATCGGCGACATCCTGCGCTTCGAGGCCGACCTCGGCCTGGTGGAAGGCCAGTGCAGCGAGTCGCGGCTGGCTTCGGAGGTCTGGCGTCAGGACGAGATGCTGGTGGTCTGCGCGCCCGAACACCCGCTGGCGCGTGGCGGCCGGCTGAATGACGCGGACATCGCCGAGCAGCAATGGATTCTCCGCGAGCCTGGCTCCGGCACCCGCAGCATCTTCGAAGCCGCGGTGCTGCATCACACCGAACGCCTGCGCGTGCGCATGGAGCTGAGCCAGCACGAGGCGATCAAGCAGGCAGTGCGCGCCGGTTTCGGCCTGAGTTGCATGTCGCGCCTGAGCATCGCCGGCGAGCTGGAGCGCGGCGAGCTGGTCGCCCTGCGCAACGACCTGCAACTGACCCGCACCTTCTCCCTGGTGTGGCACCCGGAGCGCTACCGCAGCGCGCTCTGGCAGGCCTTCAAGGTGTTTCTCCACGAGGCGCGCTGAGCGCCGCCGCTAGCGCTCGCGTTTCGCCGCGGCGTACAGGCAGACCATCTCCATGGCCAGCGTGGCACCGACCAGCGCGGTCATCTCCGCATGGTCGTAGGGCGGCGACACCTCCACCACGTCCATGCCCACCAGGTTGATGCCGCGCAGGCCGCGCAGGATTTCCAGCGCCTGGTGGCTGGACAGCCCGCCGCAGACCGGCGTGCCGGTACCGGGCGCGAAAGCCGGGTCGAGGCAGTCGATGTCGAAGGTCAGGTACACCGGATGATCGCCGACCCGCGCGCGGATCGCCTCGGCGATGGCTTCCGGGGTGCTGCGGTTGACCTGCCGCGCATCCAGCACCTGGAAGCCCAGGGTGTCGTCGTTGGTGGTGCGCAGGCCTATCTGCACCGAGCGCATCGGGTCGACCAGGCCCTCGCGGGCGGCGTGGTAGAACATGGTGCCGTGGTCGATGCGCTGCAGCTCGTCGTCGGGCCAGGTGTCGCTGTGCGCGTCGAAATGCACCAGCGACAGCGCGCCGTGGCGTTTGGCGTGGGCCTTGAGCAGCGGGTAGCTAATGAAATGGTCGCCGCCGAGGGTAAGCATGCCGCAGCCCGCGGCGAGGATGCGATCGGCGTGCGCCTCGATGGCCGCCGGCGTGTCCTGCGGCACGCCATGGTCGAACTCGCAGTCGCCGTAATCCACCGTGGCGAGCACTTCGAAGGGGTCGAATTCCCACGGCCAGTGACGCGCCCAGGCCATCTGCACCGAGGCGGCGCGAATCGCCCGCGGGCCGAAGCGGCTGCCCGGGCGGTTGGTGGTGGCGGTGTCGAAGGGCACGCCGCTGACCACCAGGTCGACGCCCGTCAGGTCGCGGCTGTAGCGCCGGCGCATGAAGCTGGTGATGCCGGCGTAGGTGGCTTCCGCTGCGGTGCCGTAGAGGCTCGGACGGGTGATGGCCTGGTCGTTCTGCGCTGCAAGGTCCATGGCGGGCTCCTTAGTACTGGCTGCGAATGCGGGTCCACAGACGGGTGCGCTGGCGTTGTTCCTTGAGCGGCTGGACCTGCTCGACGAACAGCCGCGCCTGGACCTGCGCCGGCGGGTAGATGTCCGGGTCGTTCTTCACCGCCGGGTCGATCAGTGCATCGGCCGCGCGGTTGGCGTTGGCGAAGTACAGGGTGTTGGTCAGCTCGGCGATGGACGCCGGCTGCAGCAGGTAGTCGATGAAGGCGCGCGCCGCCGCGGGGTGCGGCGCATCGGCCGGGATCGCCATGCTGTCGAACCAGAGCAGCGTGCCTTCGCGGGGAATCCGGTAGACCACCTCGAACGGCTGCTTGGCCTCCGCGGCGCGGGCGGCGGCCATGCCGGCGTCGCCGTTGTAGGTCAGTGCCAGGCAGATGTCGCCCTTGGCCAGGTCGTCGATGTGGCGGGTCGAATTGATGTAGCGCAGGTTCGGCTGCAGGGTCTTGAGCAACTGCTCGACCGCCGCGAGGTCGGCGGCGTTCTCGCTGTACGGGTCTTTTCCGAGGTAATTGAGGGCGATGCTGATTACTTCCTGCGGCGAATCCAGCAGGGCGATGCCACAGTCCTTGAGCCTGCCCGCGTACTCCGGCTTGAACAGCAGGTCGAGGCTGTTCAGCGGCGCATCGGCGATACGTTCCTCGACCGCCTGGCGGTTGATGCCGAGCCCGACAGTGCCCCAAGTGTAGGGCACGCCGTAACGGTTGCCGGGATCGAGGCTGGCCAGCTTCGCCAGCAACTGCGGGTCCAGGTTGCCGGCGTTGGCCAGCGCGCCGACCGGTTGCAGGGCGCCGGCCTTGGCGGCGCGGGCGAGCACGCTGGAGGACGGGAACACCAGGTCGTAGCCGCTGCCGCCGGTGAGCAGCTTGCCGTCGAGCACCTCGCTGCTGTCGAAGGTGTCGTACTTCACGCGGATGCCGCTCTCGCGCTGGAAATTCGCCAGTGCCTCGGCAGGCAGGTAGTCCGCCCAGTTGTAGAGATTCAGCACCTTTTCCTCGGCCTGCGCGGGCAGGCCCAGGACCAACAGCAACACAGTCGCGATGACACGCATGATCGGGCTCCTCGGCAGAATCGGTTGGCCGCGCCTCTTCTGTGGAAGCGCTGGATGAGGCCATCCTGCACGCGGCGTTGCTTCGGATAAATATGAAGTGATCTACTCTGGCATCGTCATTCATCGATGTTTGGAGCCGAGATGCTCAACCAGTTGCGTGACCTCGACCTGCAGTTGCTGCGGCTGTTCGTCAGCGTCGTGGAAAACGGCGGCTTCAGCGCCGCCCAGGGCGAACTGGGCGTCGGCCAGTCGACCATCAGCACGCAGATGGCCAAGCTGGAAACCCGCCTGGGCTTTCGCCTGTGCGAGCGCGGCAAGGCCGGCTTCCGCCTGACGCCCAAGGGCGAGCAGGTGCTGCAGGCGACGCGGCGACTGTTCGAGGCCATCGAACTGTTCAAGGGCGAGGCTCAGGGCATGGCCGACAAACTGCTCGGCGAGCTGCGCATCGGCCTTTCCGAAGCGCTCGACCGCCAGGTGCTGGAACGCCTGGGCGCCGCCATCGGGCGCTTCCGCCAGCGCAACCAGGCGGTACAGATCGAGCTGCTCAGCGCCATGCCGGCGGAACTGGAGCGGCGTCTGCTGCAGGACCAGTTGCACCTGGCGATCGGCTATTTCTCCGGCAACCAGGCGGCGCTGGCGCTGCAGCCGCTGTTTCGCGAGGACCAGGCGCTGTATTGCGGCCGCGCGCACCGGCTGTTCGACGCCCGGCGGATCGATGCCGAAGCACTGCTTGAGGAAGACGGCGTGCGTCACCCGTACCGCTTCATCCAGGCCGACGAGCCCTGGCAGGCCGCACGCAGCAGCGCACGCAGCGAACAGGTCGAGGGCACCCTGGCGTTCGTCCTATCCGGCGCCCACATCGGCTACCTGCCCCGCCACATCGCCGCGCCCTGGATCGAACGCGGCCAATTGCGCGAACTGCAGGCCAGCGAACTCGGTTTCACCGTGCAGTTTCACCTCGCCAGCCACCGCGGCCGTCAGCCCGGCGAGGCGCAGCTGGCGTTCATCGAGGACCTGCGCGCGTCGTTCGCCGACCTGGGCATGGTTTCGTGAGGCGACGAGCCGGAAACAACTGGCGAACACGGTCCCGGGAATCAGCCCTGCCCGGCTCGCGCGGGGGCAAGCCGCAAAAAGTCCACACGCGCGCCCCTGTAGGGGCGAACTCGTTCGCCGAGGACCGCGAAGCGGTCCCGGAAATCAGAGCGTTACGGCAATCCTCGTCGACGCGTTAGCATCGCGACCAAAGCCGTTCAAAGGAGCCGCACATGTCCCTTACCCACCGCCCGGTCGATGCCGGAGACCTCGAACTGATCTGCCGGCACCGCCACGCGATGTTCCACGAGGCCGGCCGCGAGGCGGAAACCCTGGAGACGATGACCGCGCATTTCCGCCCCTGGCTGGCGCCGCGCCTGGCCGACGGACGCTACTTCGGCTTCCTCCTGCTGGATGGCGAAACGCCGGTAGCCGGCATCGGCCTGATGGCCATCGACTGGCCGCCGCACCCGTCGCACCCGCGCCACGACCAGCGCGGCTACGTGCTCAACGTCTACGTCGAGCACAGCCACCGGCGGCGCGGCCTGGGGCGCCAATTGATGCAGCTGGCCGAAGCGGAATTCGCCCGTCGCGAACTGCCCTTCGCCATCCTCCACGCCACCGAGATGGGCAAGCCGATGTACGCCGAGCTGGGCTGGAAAGGCACCACGGAGATGGCGAAGGCGCTCTAGGGAGCGACCTCCAGAGACGAAAAATCCGCCTGGAAGGCGGCTGATACGATGAATGAAAAGCTGGGCGGGGCATCGACAGCCCCTCGGCGATCCAGAGACAGGGGCCGGACGTTTCTCGGTGCCCGCTCGCCCCCNNTCCATCCCCTCTCCCTTGAACGGGAGAGGGGGCAGGCCGTGCAAAACCTCGAGATCGGCATTGCCCACCGCCCAGGGCCAGGCAGGAGCCCCGGACTATGCAACGCGTTCAGCGCGCCTGTTTGGCCTTGAACTCGCGACGGCGGCGGTGCAGGACCGGCTCGGTGTAGCCGTTCGGCTGTTTGGTGCCTTCCAGGACCAGCTCCAGCGCGGCCTGGAACGCCACGCTGGCGGCGAAGTCCGGCGCCATCGGCTGGTAGGCCGAGTCGCCAGCATTCTGCCGGTCGACCACCGGTGCCATGCGCTCCAGGCTGGCGCGCACCTGCTCCTCGCTGACCACGCCATGGCGCAGCCAGTTGGCCATGTGCTGGCTGGAGATGCGCNNTGGATGTCCGGCACCTTGGAGCAGCCGACGCCCTGGTCGATCCAGCGCACCACGTAGCCGAGGATGCCCTGGGCGTTGTTGTCCAGCTCGCTCTGGATGTCCGCGGCCGACCAGTCGCGGTTCGGCGCCAGCGGGATGGCCAGGATGTCGTCCACCGAAGCCGGCGCGCGTCGGGCCAGTTCGGCCTGCACGGCGAACACGTCGACCTGGTGGTAGTGCAGCGCGTGCAGCGCGGCGGCGGTCGGCGACGGCACCCAGGCGGTATTGGCGCCGGATTTCGGGTGGCCGATCTTCTGCTCGAGCATCGCCGCCATCAGGTCGGGCATCGCCCACATGCCCTTGCCGATCTGCGCGCGCCCGGCCAGACCGCAGGCAAGTCCGACGTCGACGTTGTTGTTCTCGTAGGCGCCGATCCATTTCTCGCCCTTCATCGCCGCCTTGCGCACCATCGGGCCGGCTTCCATGGAGGTGTGGATTTCGTCGCCGGTGCGGTCGAGGAAGCCGGTGTTGATGAACACCACGCGCTCGCGGGCGGCCTTGATGCAGGCCTTGAGGTTGACCGTGGTGCGGCGTTCCTCGTCCATGATGCCGACCTTGAGGGTGTTGCGCGGCAGGCCGAGCACGTCCTCGACGCGGCCGAACAGCTCGTTGGTGAACGCCACTTCCTCGGGGCCGTGCATCTTCGGCTTGACGATGTACACCGAGCCGCGGCGGCTGTTGCGGCGCGTGGTGTTGCCGTTGAGGTTGTGGATCGCCGCGAGGCTGGTGAACAGCGCGTCGAGGATGCCTTCCGGCGCCTCGTTGCCGGCCGCGTCGAGGATCGCGTCGTTGGTCATCAGGTGGCCGACGTTACGCACGAACAGCAGCGAGCGGCCATGCAGGGTCAGCGCGCCGCCGTCGGCCGCGGTGTAGTTGCGGTCGGCGTACATGACGCGGGTAAAGACCTTGCCGCCCTTGCTGATGCCTTCGGCGAGGTCGCCCTTCATCAGGCCCAGCCAGTTGCGGTAGATCAGCACCTTGTCCTCGGCATCGACCGCCGCGACGGAGTCCTCGCAGTCCATGATGGTGGTCAGCGCGGCCTCCATGAGCACGTCCTTGACCCCGGCGGCGTCGGTCTGGCCGACCGGGCTGGACGGATCGATCTGGATTTCGAAGTGCAGCCCGTTGTGCTTGAGCAGCACCGCCTTGGGCTGCGCGGCGTCGCCCTGGAAGCCGATGAACTGCGCCTCGTCCTGCAGGCCGGTTTCATCGCCGCCCTTGAGGTTGACCACCAGCTTGTCGCCGTAGACCACGTAGGCCGTGGCGTCGACGTGGGAGCCGTTGGCCAGCGGCGCGGCCTGGTCGAGGAAGGCGCGGGCGAAGGCGATCACCTTGGCGCCGCGCACTTCGTTGTAGCCCGGGCCCTTGCTGGCGCCGCCCTCTTCGCTGATCGCGTCGGTGCCATAGAGCGCGTCGTACAGCGAGCCCCAGCGGGCGTTGGAGGCGTTCAGGGCGAAGCGCGCATTCATCACCGGCACCACCAACTGCGGGCCGGCCATGCGGGCGATCTCATCGTCGACGTTTTCGGTGGCGATGTGGAAATCCTCCACCGCCGGCAGCAGGTAGCCGATCTCGCCGAGGAAGGCCTTGTAGGCCGCGGCGTCGTGGGCCTGGCCGGCACGCGCCTGGTGCCAGGCATCGATCTGCGCCTGCAGCGCGTCGCGCTTGGCGAGCAGGGCGCGGTTCTGCGGCGCCAGCTCGTCGATGAGTTTTCCGGCGCCGGCCCAGAAGGCGTCGGCATCGATGCCAGAGCCGGGAATCGCCTCGTCGTTGACGAAGTCGAAGAGGACCTTGGCGACCTGCAGGCCGCCGGCTTGAACACGTTCCGTCATCATCTGCCTCTCTCTTTTCGGGGCCAGCGCTGTCTGGCTGGACGATCTTGTAGTGCGAGCCGACGGATACTACATGATGCCCCGGGAAAAATCAGGGGCTCGCCGGGAGCCGCCGAAACGGCCCTGGCAAAGGCTCGCGCCGGCCTATACTCAGGCCTCGCCCACGGAGACCTGACGCATGCCGNNCACACCCCGCCGATCTGGATGATCTCGGCCGCCTGTTCGGCGGCTATCTGGCGTTCTACCAGGTGCCACAGGCGCCGGAGCCGATCCGCGAATTCCTCGCCGCGCGCCTGGAGCGCGGCGACTCGAAACTGCTGATCGCCCGCGATGCGCAGGGGGTCGCGCAGGGCTTCGTCCAGCTCTACCCGCTGTTCGCCTCGCTGGCGCTGCGCCCGTCCTGGCTGCTCAGCGACCTCTACGTCGCCGAGAGCGCCCGTCGCCAGGGCGTCGCCCGCGCGCTGATGGACGCCGCCCGGCAGCTCGCGCAACGCAGCGGCGCCTGCGGCATCCAATTGGAAACCGCAAAGTCCAACCTCGCCGGCCAGGCGCTCTACGAAAGCCTCGGCTACGTACGCGACGAGGTCTACCTCACCTACTGGCTGGCCCTGCCCGACGCCTAAACCGCGACCCNNCGCATGGCCGGGCAGTTCGCCGGGATTCTCCGCGTCTCGGTGCCGGCGGCCGGCCATCGCGGCTTGAGCGAGGCCCTGCAGGCGCTGCAGGGTCACGGCATGCGCATCCAGCTGGCCGAAGGCGGCGAGCCGCAACGCAGCGGCAAGCCGATCCTTCTCGACCTGGTCGGCAACGACCGCCCGGGCATCGTCCGCGACATCACCCGGCTGCTGGCCGAGCACGACGTCAACCTGGAAAGCCTGATCACCGAGGTGCTGCCGGCGCCGATGAGCAGCGAGCCGCTGTTCCACGCCGAGGCAATGCTGGCGGTGCCGCTGGAGCTGTCCCTGGAGCTGTTGCAGGAACGCCTGGAAACCCTGGCCGACGACCTGATGGTGGAGTTGAACCTGCGTACCGACGTCCAGTAGTCGGCGTTCAGTTCGCCGGACGCGCGCGGCGCAGACCGAGCCAGATGTCCACGCTGTAGACCAGCAGCCCCAGCCAGATGCAGGCGAAGGAAAGCAGGCGCACCGGATCGAAGCGCTCACCGTAGACCAGGACCGCGAGGAGCAGCACCAGCGTCGGCGAGAGGTACTGCAGGAACGCCAGCGAGGTGAACGGCAGGTGCCGCGCGGCGGAGTTGAAGCAGATCAGCGGGAACAGCGTGATCAGCCCCGCCAGCGCCAGCCAGAGCGCGTCCGCGGTGGTCCAGAAGCTCGCCTGGGTGCTCACCCCCGACGGCCCGAAGACCAGCCAGAGCAGCGCCAGCGGCAGCAGCATCCAGGTTTCCACCACCAGCCCGGGCAGCGCCGCCACCGGCGCCTGCTTGCGGATCAGCCCGTAGAAGCCGAAGGTCAGCGCCAGCACCAGCGACACCCACGGCAGGCTGCCCAACTGCCAGACCTGCTGCGCCACGCCGAGCGCCGCCAGGCCCAGCGCCAGCCACTGCAACGGGCGCAGGCGTTCGCCGAGCAGCAGCAGGCCGAGCAGCACGTTGACCAGCGGGTTGATGTAGTAGCCCAGGCTGGCCTCGATCATCCGCCCGTTGTTCACCGCCCAGACGTAGACCAGCCAGTTGCAGGCGATCAGCGAGCCGCTGACGGCCAGCACCGCCAGCCGCCGTGGGTTCTCGCGCAGCTCGCGCCACCAGCCGGGATGTTTCCAGACGCCCAGCAGCAGCGCGCCGAACAGCGCCGACCAGAGCACCCGGTGGACGATGATCTCGACCGCCGGAATCGCCTGCAGCACCTTGAAGTAGAGCGGGAACAGGCCCCAGGCGGTATAGGCGGCGACACCCAGCAGATAACCGCGGCGCGGGTTGGCGGTGGACATGCACGAGTCCTGAAGGCGGGAGGGCCGCTGATTCTAGAGGGCGAACCGGGGTTTGTCTGGTCGATCAGTTTTGGTCGGAGTCTGCTGCGATGCGCATGGCGAACCCTACGGAACCGTACCCCACGTAGGGTGCGCCGCGCGCACCGGGGGATTTCCATCGCCACATCCCGGCCAACCGCCGGCAACCGGATCGATGGTTTCACCCATCCTACGGGGCGGGGCTTCAGCTCATGCGTCTGCTGCGGTGCGCATGGCGCACCCTACGGAACCGCGCCCCGCGTAGGGTGCGCCGCCCGCACCGGGGGATTTCCATCGCCACATCCCGGCCAACCGCCGGCAACCGGATCGATGGTTTCACCCATCCTGCGGGGCGGGGGCTTCAGCTCATGCGTCTGTCTCGGTGCGCATGGCGCACCCTACGGAACCGAGCCCCGCGTAGGGTGCGCCGCGCGCACCGAGGGATTCCAGTCGGCCCATCCCGGCCAACCACCGGCAACCGGATCGATGGTTTCACCCATCCTACGGGACGGGGGCTTCAGCTCATGCGTCTGCTGCGGTGCGCATGGCGCACCCTACGGAACCGTGCCCCGCGTAGGGTGCGCCGCGGGCACCGGGGGATTTCCATCGCCCCATTACGGCCAACCGCCGGCAACCGGATCGATGGTTTCACCCATCCTACGGGGCGGGGGCTTCAGCTCATGCGTCTGCTGCGGTGCGCATGGCGCACCCTACGGAACCGAGCCCCGCGTAGGGTGCGCCGTGCGCACCGGGGGATGTCAGAACAGCTTCAGCGGTTCCTCGTCCAGCGCCGAGAGCTGTTCGCGCAGCACCAGCACCTGGTCGCCCCAGTAACGCTCGCTGCCGAACCAGGAAAAGCTCATGGGGAACGCCGGGTCGTCCCAGCGCCGCGCCAGCCAGGCGCTGTAGTGCATCAGCCGTAGCGAGCGCAGGCCTTCGATCAGCGGCAGTTCGCGGGAGTCGAAGTCGTGGAACTCCTGGTAGCCGTCGATCAGCTCGGCGATCTGCCCGAGGCGCTCGTGGCGGTCGCCGGCGAGCATCATCCACAGGTCCTGCACCGCCGGGCCCATGCGGCAGTCGTCGAGATCGACCATGTGGTAGGTCTCGTCGCGACACAGCAGGTTGCCCGGGTGGCAGTCGCCATGCAGACGGATCGGCGTGAAGCGGACCCGCGCGAACAGCTCGTCGAGGCGCTTGAGCAGGTCGCGCGCCACCGATTCGTAGGCCGGCAGCAGGCTGCGCGGGACGAAGCCGCCTTCGAGGAGGAAATCCAGCGAGTCGTGGCCGAAGTTCTGTACGCCGAGGCTCTCGCGGTGCTCGAACGGACGCATCGCCGAGACGCCGTGCAGGCGCCCGAGCAACTGGCCGAGGCGGTACAGCTGGTCCAGATTGCCCGGCTCCGGCGCCCGCCCGCCGCGTCGCGGGAACAGCGCGAAGCGGAAGCCGGCGTGCTCGAACAGGGTTTCACCGTCGCGCACCAGCGGCGCCACCACCGGCACCTCGCGCTCGGCCAGCTCGAGGGTGAAGGTGTGCTCCTCGCGGATCGCCGCCTCGCTCCAGCGCTCGGGCCGGTAGAACTTGGCGATGATCGGCGTCTCGTCTTCGATGCCCACCTGATAGACGCGGTTCTCGTAGCTGTTGAGCGCCAGCACGCGGGCGTCGCTGAGGTAGCCGATGCTTTCGACGGCATCCAGCACCAGGTCTGGGCTGAGGGAGACGAACGGGTGGGACATGACGATCTCCTGCGGCGGGCCGGCATGGTAGCGCAGGCATGCCACGGGTAGGGCAACCGATTGCGCAGGCCTTTCAGCATAGATCGCCGGGTGCCGGCGCAGCGCCCGCCCCGGCGCTGTCGCGCGCAGCTCAGGCGGCGCCGATCACGCCACCGTCGTCACGGCGGATCGCCAGTACCGAGGAGCGCGGCTTGGCGCCCGGCTGCCCGGAGGGAAAGGTCGAACCGCCGTTTTCGCCGGGATGCTGGATGCCGATGAACAGCGTGCGGTAGTCCGGGGCGAAGGCCACGCCGGTCACCTCGCAGCCCACCGGGCCG
>DIEE01000217.1:21516-22039 GCA_002418465.1 Pseudomonas sp. UBA5782
CGCGCTGATGTTCGGCGAACCGCCCTGGGCGGTGCCGGGGTGCGCCGCGGGGTTGCCGGCGACGGCGAACAGGTCCCAGTCGAAGCTCGACGCGGCCGCATCGTCGCCGCTCTCGCGCCAGCGCAGGATCTGGCCGTAGATGTTGTTCGCCCGCGGGTTCGGCCCGCCCACCGGCTGGCCGTCGCCGCCGCGCTTCACGTTGTTGGTCAGGGTGCAGTAGACCTGGCCGTCCTCGGGGCTGACGACGATCCACTCCGGCCGGTCCATCCGCGTGGCGCCGACCAGGCTCGCCGCCAGGCGGGTGTGGATGAGGATTTCCGCCTGGCCGGGGAAGCCGGCCGCGGCATCCAGACCGCCGCGCCCGTGCACCAGCTCCAGCCACTGGCCGCGGCCTCTGGGATGCTGCGGGTCGCCGTCGCCGTCGTCGAAGCGCGCGACGCACAGGGTGCCGTGATCGAGCAGGTCGGGGTTGGGCTGCGCCGGGTCGAAGCGGGCGAAGCTGACGAATTTGTAGATGAACTCG
>DIEE01000230.1 GCA_002418465.1 Pseudomonas sp. UBA5782
CGGCAGCGCGCTGTTCGGTGCACTGTTCTGCCTGTTCCAGGGCCGCGGCCTGCCGCCGATGTCGGCAGAAACCTGGGGCCTGGTGGCGCTGTTCGGCGCCTTCTGGCTGGTCTCCATGGGCGCTGCGCAATACGGCTTCAGCCACGTCGAGGCCAGCCGTGGCGCGGTGCTGGCGCTGGTCGAACTGATCGCCGCGGTACTCAGCGCGGCGGCCTTCGGCGAGCGCGAGATCGGCCTGCGCGAATGGCTCGGCGGCGCCCTGGGGCTGGCAGCCGCCTTCATCGCCGCGCGCCCGCCGCGGCCCGTTCTTACATCCGTCTGCGAGGTCAACCGATGACAACCGTCCGCATGGACCAGCTCAGCTGGGTCGAATACGAGCGCCGCGTGCGCGAACAATCTCCCGTGGTTTTCCTCCCCTGCGGCGCCACCGAACAGCACGGCCCGCACCTGCCGCTGGGCACCGACGCACTGCTCGCCAGCGCCCTGTGCGAGGACGTCGCCGCGCGCATCGACGGGCTGGTCGCGCCGGCGCTGTCCTACGGCTACAAGTCGCAGCCCAAGTGTGGCGGCGGCAACCATTTCTGCGGCACCACCAGCCTCGACGGGCAGACCCTGATCGCCCTGGTACGCGACGCGGTGCGCGAGTTCGCCCGCCACGGCGTGACCCGCCTGGTGCTGGTCGACGGTCACTACGAGAACCAGTGGTTCGTCACCGAGGGCATCGAGCTGGCCATGCGCGAGCTGGGCCCTGCGGCGAAGCTGGAAGTGATGCGCCTGGAGCACTGGGACTTCTGCAGCGAGCAGACCCTCGCCGACGTGTTCCCCGAGGGGTTCCCCGGTTTCGCCCTGGAGCACGCGGCGGTGATCGAGACCTCGCTGATGCTGCACTACCTGCCGAACCTGGTGCGCATCGACCTGATCCCCAACGATCCGCCCGCCGATTTCCCTCCCTACGACATGTACCCGAGCCGCACCGAATGGGTGCCACCGTCCGGCGTGCTGTCCTCGGCCAAGGGCTCCACCGCGGAGAAAGGCGCACGCATGGCCGGCGACATCTGCAACGGCATCGCCCAGGCCGTGCGCAAGGAATTCGCCCTGTGAACACGGCCCTGATCGTCATCGACATGCAGCGCGACTTCTGCGCCGCCGGTGGCTATGCCGACCGTGCCGGGCTGGACATCGCGCACCAGCGCGCGCCGATCCCGGCAATCCAGCGCCTGCTCGACGGCGCCCGCCGGGGCGGCCTGGCGGTTTTCCACACCCGCGAAGGGCACCGCGCCGACCTCGCCGACCTGCCCGAAAGCAAACGCCTGCGCGCCGAGCGTGCCGGTGCGCCGATCGGTCGCCAGGGCCCGCTGGGACGCCTGCTGGTGCGCGGCGAATACGGCCACGACCTGATCGACGAACTGCAGCCGCTGCCCGGNNGGCTACAGCGCCTTCGCCCACACCGACCTGGAACTGATGCTGCGTAACCGCGGCATCGACGAGCTGATCATCACCGGCGTGACCACCGAGGTCTGCGTGTCCTCTACGCTGCGCAGCGCGGTGGACCTGGGCTTCGCCTGCACCCTGGTCGACGACGCCTGCGGTTCCGCCTACCCGGCGCTGCACGCCGCCGCGCTGGCGATGATGGCGGTGGAAGGCGGGCTGTTCGGCCGCGTCTGCGACAGCCAGCAAATCCTCGCCGAATGGGAAGAACGCCGATGACCCAGGTGACCCGCCTGTGGCCGCTGCTCACCGCGACCTACAGCTACGACAAGTCGATCTCCACCTACCGCCGCGGCCAGGGCATCGCCATCGAGGCGCCGATCCTCGCCTACCTGATCGAGACGAAGCAGGGACGCATCCTCTACGACGTCGGCTGCGACTACCGCAAGATCGCCGATCCGGCACTGCGCGAGCGCTGGTATGGCGATTTCCCGCTGGGCGCGCCGCAGATGAGCGAGGAGCAGCGCCTGCCGGCGCACTTAGCCCGTCTCGGCCTGACCCCGGCGGACATCGACCTGGTGTTCCTCGGCCACCTGCACTTCGACCACGCCGGCGGTCTCTGCGAGGTCTGCGGCGCCGAGGTCCACGTGCACGCGGCCGAACTCGACGCCGCCCGCGCGCAGGCCGACGAGGCCTACTTCGCCGACGATTTTGCCGGCGACTACCGCTGGAAGGTGCAGACCGGCGAATACGACCTGGTGCCCGGCGTACGCGCCATCAACACGCCGGGGCATACCGCCGGGCACATGTCGCTGCTGATCGAGCTGCCCACCGGCAAACCGGTGATCCTCGCCGGCGACGCCGCCGACCTGACCGAGAACATCGACCAGGAGATCGCCCCCGGCACGCTCTGGCAGGACCGCGAGGACATGGCCATCGACAGCATCCGCAAGCTCAAGGCGCTGGCCCGCGAAACCGGCGCCGAGCTGTGGCCCAACCACGACATGGCGTTCTTCCGCACCCTCAGGCAGTTCCCGGAGTTCCACGCATGAAGCCGTTGCCCGAAGGCTATCTCGGCGTCTGGCGCCGGCGCCTGCTGACCACCACCTCCGGCGTTCACGACACCGCCACCGAGGTCTTCTGGCTGCAGACCGAGCGCCTGTTCGCCGACCTGCGGATTCCGCAACCGGCGCCGCGAAGCAACGCCGAACGCGCGCTGCAGGCCGGTTTCGCCGGCATCACCGAGGTCAACGACGACCGCTGCCAGTGGCACCGGGCGATCGACTTCCAGCCGCCGAGCGGCCGCGAGGACATCGGCCGGATGCGCTTCGAGAGCAGCGAACGGGTGCTCGAGGACGGCCTCGACGGCAGCTACCACGAAGTCTGGGAGCGCCTGCCGGAATCCCTCGGGCGCAACTGGGGCACCTGGCTGGCCGCCTACGACGGTCGCCAGGGCTGCCTGCTGGTCGCCGGCGACTGCTTCCTCTTTGCCGCCAGCCGCGCCGCCGCCCTGCCCGCCGCCCCCTCGCTCGCCCACCTGCTGGAAAGCCGCGGCGACGCCGAGACGCTGCTCGACTTCGAGCTGTCGTTCGGCCGCCACTACCAGGGCGCGCAACCCTGGCGCATCGAACGTTCGACGCTGCCCGAGCGCGTCGGCCAGGCGCTGCTGCCGGCCCGCGTCGACCCCGATCAACCCGCGCAACTGCTGGATGCCGCGACCCTTGCCCACCTCGGCGACACACCGCCGCTGGGCGGCTGGCAGGCCCGCGCGACCCCCGTCTTCACCCCGGAGAAATGAGCCATGACCGCCCATCGACCCCTGCCTGAAACCCGTCCGGCGACGCCGCCGAAAGCCGCCCGCTGGTGGGTCATCCGCGGCGAACTTCCGCGCAGCGCGGTATGGAGCCTGGCGCTGGCCGGGCTGCTGGCGCCGCTGCTGCTGTGGTGGGCCACCACCACTTTCGGCGTGTCCAACCCGATGTTCCTGCCCGGGCCGGACGCCGTGCTCAAGCGCCTCGGCCACTGGCTGACCGACGAAGGCCTGTTCGCCGACATCGGCATCAGCGTCTGGCGGGTGATGGGCGGCTTCTGCTCCTCGGCGCTGCTGGCCCTGCCACTGGGCCTGTACATCGGCACCTACCGGCCGGTGCAGGCGTTCCTCGAACCGCTCACCGACTTCATCCGCTACATGCCGGCCGTGGCCTTCATCCCGCTGGTGATGCTCTGGGTCGGCATCGACGAGGGCTCGAAGATCCTCATCATCTTCATCGGCACCTTCTTCCAGATGGTGCTGATGGTCGCCGAGGACGTGCGCCGGGTGCCGATGGCGCAGATCGAGGCGGCGCAGACCATGGGCGCCAGCCGCTACGAGGTGATCAAGCTGGTGATCCTGCCGTCGGCGCGCCCGGCGCTGCTCGACACCCTGCGCATCACCTGCGGCTGGGCCTGGACCTACCTGGTGGTGGCCGAACTGGTGGCCGCCAACTCCGGCCTCGGCTACGCCATCCTCAAGGCGCAGCGCTACATGCAGACGGACAAGATCTTCGCCGGCATCCTGCTGATCGGCGTCATCGGCCTGCTCACCGACCAGGCGTTCCGCTGGCTCGGCCGCCTGGCCTTCCCCTGGTTGAAGAGGTAAGCGCGATGAACGACGCGAAAATCCGCATAAGCCATGTCGACAAGGTGTTCGCCAGCCGCGGTAAATCGGTGCAGGCGCTGCAGGACATCAACCTGGAGATCCGCCCGAACGAATTCATCACCTTCGTCGGCGCCTCCGGCTGCGGCAAGTCGACCCTGCTGCGCAGCATCGGCGGCCTGGAACAGCACAGCGCCGGCGACATCCTGGTCGACGGCCAGGCGGTGGACGGCCCCGGTATCGACCGCGCCATGGTGTTCCAGCACTACAGCCTCTACCCCTGGCTGACGGTGATGAAGAACATCAAGTTCTGCCGCCAGTTGAAGGTCGTCTCCGACACCGTCAACAGCGACGCCGACGTCGAGGTGGCCAGCGGCCGCGCCGATGCGCTGCTCAACCTGATGGGCCTCTCGGCCTTCGCCGACGCCTACCCGAACCAGCTTTCCGGCGGCATGCAGCAACGCGTGGCGATCGCCCGCGCGCTGATGCCCAAGCCGCAGATCCTGCTGATGGACGAACCCTTCGGCGCGCTGGACGCGCAGACCCGCGAGGTGATGCACGACCTGATCCGCCACGTGCACCGGCTGGAGAAGAGCACCATCCTGTTCGTCACCCACGACGTCGAGGAAGCCATCTACCTGGGCGGGCGGATCGTCCTGATGGCGCCTCGTCCGGGCCGGATCGACAGCGTCTACGACGTGCCGCTGCCCGCCGAACGCCACCAGGACATGAAACTCTCGGCGGAATTCCTCGCTCTCAAGCGCGAAATCCTCAATCGCATCCGCGAAACCTCCGGCATGAGCACCGACCTGGAACTGCTCGAACAGCTCAGCCGCAGCGCGCCGGCCTGAGCTGACACGGTAGCGATGCGCTGGCGGGGCGCTGAAGCCCATCCGAGGGGACTGGTCTGACGGGGCTCGGATTGCCGCATGCCGGTTCGCTGGCGCAGGGCGGCTGCAACCCGTGTTAGCGCCGTCCGTCCTGGGCGACGCGCCGCGGGTTGCACCCGCCCTGCGTTCATCGGTGTATCAGGGGATCATCCTGCGTCGCCTGTCCTTTCGTGCTGTAGGGCGATGCCTACACGGTGCCTTCCGCATGGCTGATGCGAATCTCTCCTGGCGCCCGATTTCTCTGCGTGATGCGCTTCTCTAGTCTCTGCCCACGGCATACGACAGAGAGAAGGGTGCGGTTCATGGCCGAGATTCAAGGCAGCGACACACTGGTCAGTTTTCGCGGTGTGCAGAAAAGTTACGACGGCGAGTCGCTGATCGTCAAAGACCTCAACCTGGACATTCGCAAAGGCGAATTCCTCACCCTGCTCGGGCCGTCCGGCTCCGGCAAGACCACCAGCCTGATGATGCTGGCCGGCTTCGAGACGCCCACCAACGGCGAAATCCTCCTCGCCGGGCGCAGCCTGAACAACGTGCCGCCGCACAAGCGCGACATCGGCATGGTGTTCCAGAACTACGCGCTGTTCCCGCACATGACGGTGGCCGAGAACCTCGCGTTTCCGCTCTCGGTGCGCGGCATGAACCGCAGCGATGCCGGCGAGCGGGTCAAGCGCGCGTTGTCGATGGTCCAGCTCGAGGCCTTCAGCCATCGCTACCCGGCGCAGCTCTCCGGCGGCCAGCAGCAGCGCGTGGCGCTGGCCCGGGCGCTGGTCTTCGAGCCGCAGCTGGTGCTGATGGACGAGCCGCTCGGCGCGCTGGACAAGCAGCTGCGCGAGCACATGCAGATGGAGATCAAGCACATCCATCAGCGCCTCGGCGTCACCGTGGTCTACGTCACCCATGATCAGGGCGAGGCGCTGACCATGTCCGACCGCGTGGCGGTGTTCCACCAGGGCGAGATCCAGCAGATCGCCCCGCCGCGCGAACTCTACGAATTCCCGCGCAACACCTTCGTCGCCAACTTCATCGGCGAGAACAACCGCCTGGGCGGCAAGCTGCTCAGCCGCGAGGGCGATCGCTGCACCGTGGCCCTGGCGCGCGGCGAGAAGGTCGAGGCGCTGGCGGTCAACGTCGGTCAGCCCGGCGAGCCGGTGACCCTGTCGATCCGTCCCGAGCGGGTGCGCCTGAACGGCACCAGCGAAAACTGCGCGAACCGCTTCTCCGGTCGCGTGGTGGAATTCATCTATCTCGGCGACCACGTGCGCATCCGCCTGGAGGTCTGCGGCAACGCTGACTTCTTCGTCAAGCAGCCGATCGCCGAACTCGACCCGAGCCTGGCCGTGGGCGATGTGCTGCCGTTGGGCTGGCACGTCGAGCATGTCCGCGCCCTGGACCCGCTCGCCGCCGAGTAGCGGTGAGGCGTCACGTTTCATCCCACTAGCAGCTAGGAGAGAAGAAGAACATGTCCAACCGCCTGAAACTGACTGCCCTCGCGCTCGGCATGACCTGCGCGGCGCAGGCGATGGCCACCGACCTGACGGTGATTTCCTTCGGCGGGGCGAACAAGGCCGCGCAGGAAAAAGCCTTCTACACGCCCTACCAGAGCAGCACCGGCAACAAGATCGTCGCCGGCGAATACAACGGCGAAATGGCCAAGGTGAAAGCCATGGTCGACACCAACAGCGTGTCCTGGAACCTGGTGGAAGTGGAATCGCCGGAACTGGCCCGCGGCTGCGACGAAGGCCTCTTCGAGGAACTCGATCCAGCGCAGTTCGGCAAGGCCGAAGACTTCGTCCCCGGCGCCATCCAGACCTGCGGCGTGGGCTTCTTCGTCTGGTCCACGGTGCTCGCCTACAACGCCGACAAGCTGAAGAGCGCGCCGACCGGCTGGGCGGATTTCTGGGACACCAAGAAATTCCCCGGCAAGCGCGGCCTGCGCAAGGGCGCCAAGTACACCCTGGAATTCGCCCTGATGGCCGACGGCGTGGCGCCGGCGGACGTCTACAAGGAACTCGCCACCAAGGACGGCCAGGACCGCGCCTTCAAGAAACTCGACGAAATCAAGTCGAGCATCCAGTGGTGGGAAGCCGGCGCCCAGCCGCCGCAATTCCTTGCCTCCGGCGACGTGGTGATGAGCTCGGCCTACAACGGCCGCATCGCCGCCGTGCAGAAGGAGAGCAACCTGCAGGTGGTGTGGAACGGCGGCATCTACGACTTCGACGCCTGGGCGATCCCGAAAGGCGCGAAGAACCAGGACGAAGCGGCCAAGTTCATCGCCTATTCGGTGCAGCCGGCGCAGCAGAAGACCTACTCGGAAAACATCGCCTACGGCCCGGCCAACACCCAGGCGGTGCCGCTGCTGGACAAGGCGCTGCTCAAGGACATGCCGACCACGCCCGAAAACATCAAGAACCAGGTCGCCATGGACGTCGCCTTCTGGGCTGACTTCGGCGAGCAACTGGAACAGCGCTTCAACGCCTGGGCCGCGAAGTAAGCGGCGGGCGCCTGCGTAGGATGGGGTGAGCTTGCGATACCCATCGTGATGGCAGCATGGGTATCGCTGCGCTCAACCCATCCTGCGGGGCTACAGCTGCGTTCCACGCCGGCGGCTCGCGCTGCCGGCGTCATTCATCGCCCAACCCCTGTGGAGTAACCATGGCCATCGCCGTACCCCTGACCGAGGCCACCGGGCCAACCCTCAAGCAGCGCCTGGCGCGTGCCGAACGGATGAACCGCCTGAAATCCCAGGCGTTGATCCTGCCGCTGCTGATCTTTCTGCTGCTGACCTTCCTGGTGCCGATGGGCGCGCTGCTCTACCGCAGCCTGAACAACCCGGAAGTGGTCGGCGCACTGCCGCGCACCGTCGAGGCCATTGCCAGCTGGGACGGCAAGGCGCTGCCGAACGAACCGGTTTACCAGGCGCTGGCTGCCGACCTCGCCGAAGCCCGCAAGAACCAGACCCTCGGCGACCTTTCCAAGCGCCTGAACATGGAGCTGGCCGGCTACCGCAGCCTGATGGCGAAGACCGCCCGCGCGCTGCCGCTGAAGAGTGAGCCCGCCTCCTACCGGGACGCCTTCGAGGCGCTCGACGAGCGCTGGGGCGATCCGGCCTACTGGCAGGCGATCCGCCGCAACGCCAGCAGCCTGACGCCGTTCTACCTGCTCGCTGCCGTCGACCACCGCATCGACGACCTCGGCGAAGTCGCACCGGCCACGCCGGACCAGGCGATCTACCTGGACATCTTCGCGCGGACCTTCTGGATGGGCGCGGTGATCACCGCGATCTGCCTGCTGCTGGCCTATCCGCTGGCCTACCTGCTGGCCAACCTGCCGACGCGCAGCAGCAACCTGCTGATGATCTTCGTGCTGCTGCCGTTCTGGACCTCGATCCTGGTGCGCGTCGCCGCCTGGATCGTGCTGCTGCAATCGGGCGGGCTGATCAATGGCGCGCTGCTCAAGCTGGGCCTGATCGATCAGCCGCTGCAACTGGTGTTCAACCGCACCGGCGTGTACATCGCCATGGTCCACATCATGCTGCCGTTCATGATCCTGCCGATCTACAGCGTGATGAAGGGCATCTCGCCGACCTACATGCGCGCGGCCATCTCGCTGGGCTGCCACCCGTTCGCCAGTTTCTGGCGGGTGTATTTCCCGCAGACCATCGCCGGTGTCGGCGCGGGCTGCCTGCTGGTGTTCATCCTGTCGATCGGCTACTACATCACCCCGGCGCTGCTCGGCAGCCCGAGCGACCAGATGGTCAGCTACTTCGTCGCCTTCTTCACCAACAGCACCATCAACTGGGGCATGGCCACGGCGCTCGGCGGCCTGCTGCTGTTCGCTACGCTGATCCTGTACGTCGTCTACAGCTGGCTGGTGGGCGCCGGTCGCCTGCGTTTGGGCTGAGGAGAAAGAAATGCTGAGTCCCTACATGTCCCCCGTCGAGCGCGTCTGGTTCTACACCCTGCGCCTGCTCTGCGGCCTGGTGCTGCTGTTCCTGATCCTGCCGGTGCTGGTGATCATCCCGCTGTCGTTCAATGACGGCACCTTCCTGGTCTACCCGCTGCAGGGCTTCTCGCTGCGCTGGTACCACGAGTTCTTCGGTTCGGCGGAATGGATGCGGGCGCTGAAGAACAGCCTGATCGTGGCGCCGGCGGCGACCCTGCTGGCGATGCTCTTCGGCACGCTGGCGGCGATCGGCCTGACCCGCGGCGAATTCCGCGGCAAGGCGCTGGTGATGAGCCTGCTGATCTCGCCGATGGTGGTGCCGGTGGTGATCGTCGGCGTCTCCAGCTACCTGTTCTTCGCCCCGCTCGGGCTGGGCAACAGCTACCTGTCGCTGATCCTGGTGCACGCCGTACTCGGCGTGCCCTTCGTCATCATCACGGTGTCGGCGACCCTGCAGGGTTTCAACCACAACCTGGTGCGCGCCGCCGCCAGCCTCGGCGCCTCGCCGCTCACCGCGTTCCGCCGGGTAACCCTGCCGCTGATCGCGCCGGGGGTGATCAGCGGCGCACTGTTCGCCTTCGCCACCTCGTTCGACGAAGTGGTGGTGACGCTGTTCCTCGCCGGCCCCGAGCAGGCCACGCTGCCGCGGCAGATGTTCAGCGGCATCCGCGAGAACCTCTCGCCGAACATCGCCGCCGCGGCGACCCTGCTGATCGGCTTCTCGGTGGCGCTGCTGCTGGTGCTGGAATGGCTGCGCGGGCGTAGCGAGAAGATGCGCACCGCGGTCGTCGAGTAGGGCGTGGTTCTCGGTGCGCGCGGCGCAC
>DIEE01000242.1 GCA_002418465.1 Pseudomonas sp. UBA5782
CGGCGTCCGGACCTGGTCGCCGCGCGCTGGCGTGTCGAAGCGGCGTCGCGGGACATCGACGCAAGCAAGACGCGCTTCTACCCGAACCTCAACCTGACCGCGTCCGCCGGCATCAAGTCGGTGCTCGGCGATGCGCTGTTCGGCGCGCCGAGCCGCTTCTTCGACGTCGGCCCAGCGCTGACGNNCTGCCGATCTTCGACGGTGGCCGCCGGCGCGCCGACCTGGCCGGCCGCGATGCCGACTACGACCTTGCGGTGGCGCAGTACAACCAGACCCTGGTTGGCGCGCTCGGCGATATCGGCGACGGCATCACCCAACTGCGTTCGCTGGACCAGCAGATCCTCCAGCAACAGCGCGCCCGCGACATCGCCCGCAGTTCCTTCGACATCGCCATGCAGCGCTACGGCGACGGCATCGGCAACTACCTCGATGCGCTGAGCGTCGAGCAGCAACTGCTGCAGGCCGAGCGCGAACTGGCCAGCCTGAATGCCCAGCGCGTCGACAGCGCGGTGCTGCTGATGCAGGCACTGGGCGGCGGTTTCCAGATTTCCGGCTCGCCTGCGACCCCGCTCGCCGCAGCCTCCACCTCTTCACGCTGAGTAGACGACCATGGCCGATTCCACGCCCAACACCGTCGAGCATGCCGAAAACAACGGCGCCGAACAGAACGACAACAAATCCTCCGGCAAGCGCAGGACGCTGCTCATCAGCCTGGCGCTGGTGGTGATTCTCGCCGTGCTCGGGGTCTACCTCTATCACCTGTTCTACGGGCGTTTCCACGAGAACACCGACGACGCCTACGTCAACGGCAACCTGGTGCAGATCACCCCGCAGGTCACCGGCACCGTGGTCAGCATCGGCGCCGACGACGGCGACTACGTCGAGCAGGGCCAGGTGCTGGTGCGCTTCGATCCGAGCGACAGCGAAGTCGCGTTGCAGAGCGCCGAGGCCAATCTGGCCCGCACCGTGCGCCAGGTGCGCGGGCTGTACAGCACCGTGGATTCCTACAAGGCCCAGGTCGCCTCGCGCAAGACCGACGTGGAGCGTGCCCGCGCCGACTTCCAGCGCCGGCAGAAGCTGGCCCAGGGCGGGGCGATCTCCCAGGAAGAACTGTCCCACGCCCGCGACACGCTGAACTCGGCGCAGAGCGCGCTGAACTCGGCGCAGCAGCAGCTGGACACCAACGCGGCGCTGGTCGACGAGACCGATGTTGCCTCGCACCCGGACGTGAAAGCCGCCGCCGCGCAGATGCGCCAGGCCTATCTCGACGAGGCGCGCAGCAGCCTGGTGGCGCCGGTCAGCGGCTATGTCGCGCAGCGTTCGGTGCAGGTCGGCAGCCGCGTGCAGCCGGGCACCCCGCTGATGGCGGTGGTGCCGCTGGAGCAGATCTGGATCGACGCCAACTTCAAGGAAACCCAGCTGCGCGACATGCGCATCGGCCAGCCTGTGGAAGTCGAGGCCGATCTCTACGGCAGCGACGTGCGCTACCGCGGCACTGTCGAAAGCCTCGGCGTCGGCACCGGCACCGCGTTCTCGCTGCTGCCGGCGCAGAACGCCAGCGGCAACTGGATCAAGATCGTCCAGCGCCTGCCGGTACGCATCCGCCTGGAGCAGGACAACCTGAAGAAGCACCCGCTGCGCATCGGCCTGTCCACCGACGTCACCGTCGACCTGCACGACCAGGACGGCGAACTGCTGGCGCAGAAGCCGCTGACCCAGCCGCGCTTCGCCACCGACGTCTACGAGCGGCAGCTGGCCGAGGCCGACGCGCTGATCGAGCAGATCATCCAGCGCAACGCGCCGGAGACCCGCGCCGGCGGTGTGGCCGGGCGCTGATGGAGGCCTGCGATGAGCGATAACGCCTTCCGTCCGGCGAGCATGCTGCTGGCGACCGTGGGGATTTCCCTGGCGACCTTCATGCAGGTGCTCGACACCACCATTGCCAACGTCGCGCTGCCTACCATCGCCGGCAACCTCGGCGTGAGTTCCGAGCAGGGCACCTGGGTGATCACCTCGTTCGCCGTGTGCAACGCCATCGCCCTGCCGTTGACCGGCTGGATGGCGCGGCGCTTCGGCGAGGTGAAGTTGTTCCTCGGTGCGGTGCTGCTGTTCGTGATCACCTCGTTCCTCTGTGGCATCGCCCGCTCGATGCCCGAACTGGTGCTGTTCCGCGCGCTGCAGGGGTTCGTCGCCGGGCCGCTGTATCCGATGGCGCAGACGCTGCTGCTGGCGATCTTCCCCACTGCCAAGCGCGGCATGGCGCTGGCGCTATTGGCGATGGTGACGGTGGTGGCGCCGATCATCGGGCCGATCGCGGGCGGCTGGATCACCGACAACTACAGCTGGCCGTGGATCTTCTTCATCAACGTGCCGATCGGCGTGTTCGCCAGCCTGGTGGTCTGGACGCAGCTGGGCAAACGCCCGGAGAAGATCGTCCATCAGCCCATCGATTACGTCGGCCTGAGCCTGCTGGTGATCGGCATCGGCCTGCTGCAGGTGGTGCTCGACAAGGGCAACGACCTGGACTGGTTCGAGTCCACCTTCATCCAGGTCGGCGGCGCAGTGTCGGTGGTGGCGTTGATCGCCCTGGTAATCTGGGAGCTCACCGACAAGCATCCGATCGTCAACCTGCGGCTGTTCCGCTACCGCAACTTCACCTTCGGCACGCTGGCGCTGGTGCTCGGCTACGCGGGGTTCTTCGGCATCAACCTGCTGTTGCCGCAGTGGTTGCAGACCCAGCTCGGCTACACGCCGGTGTGGGCCGGCCTGGCGGCGGCGCCGATCGGTATCCTGCCGGTGTTCCTCTCGCCGCTGGTGGGGCGCTTCGCGCACAAGTTCGACCTGCGCCTGCTGGCTGGCAGCTCGTTCCTGGTGATCGGTGCGTCCTGCTTCATGCGCGCCACCTTCAATACCGAGGTGGATTACCGGCACATCGCCGAAGTGCAGGTGTTCATGGGGCTGGGCATCGCGCTGTTCTTCATGCCCACCACCAGCATTCTGCTCTCCAGCCTGCCGCCCAGGGACATCGCCGACGGCTCCGGCCTGGCGACCTTCCTGCGCGTGCTCGGCGGCAGCTTCGCCTCGTCGCTGACCACCTGGATCTGGCAGCGCCGCGCCGACCTGCACCACGCGCAGCTAGCCGAGCACGTGACCGCCTACGATCCGGCGACGCAGCAGTATCTGCAGCAGCTGGGCGGGGCGTCCACCGCGCACTACGCGCAGATCGACCGGATCGTCGAGAGCCAGGCCTACATGCTCTCGACGGTGGATTACTTCACCCTCCTCGGGTGGATGTTCTTCGGCCTGTTCCTGATCATCTGGCTGGCCAAGCCGCCGTTCGCCGCCAAGGGCGCAGGCGGCGGCGGGGGCCATTGAGCGTCCACAGCGCCTGATCGCGCCGGCCTTNNTTTCCACGCCCTCCTAGTTGAGCAGGTTGATCTCGTTGATGTCGACGTTGAGCGACTCGATCACCGTGGTCTGCTCCTCGGTGGCGGCCGCCACCGACAGGTTCATGCCGTCGATCTCGCCGATGCGCTGGGTCACGCTGCCCAGGCGCTCGCCGACCTGCAGTTCCTCGATCATCTGCTGCATCTGGGTCGCCAATTGATGGATGCGATGGGCGAGGTTGCGCACCTCGTCGGCAACCACGGCGAAGCCGCGCCCGGCTTCCCTAGCGCGCCGCCTCGATTGCGGTGTTGAGCGCGAGCAGGTGGTCTGCATCGGAGATGCCGCGGATCACCTCGAGGATCTGCCCGATGTTGGCGGTCTTGCCGTCGAGCTCCTCGATGGTTTCGCAGGACGAACGGATCTTGCCCGACAGGTCGGTCATCGCGCCGATGGTCTTCTGCACCACCTGGCGACCGTCCTCGGCAAGGTTGCTCGCGTCGGAGGCCTGATGCGAGGCTTCGGCGGCGTTGCGCGCGATCTCCTGCGCGGTCGCGTCGAGTTCGTTGATCGCAGCGGCGACGCTGTGGGTGCGGTTGGCCTGCTCGTCGGAGTTGTTCATCGACGAGTTGGAGGCGCTGACCACCAGCCGGGCGACTTCATGCACCTGCGCGGTGGCCGAGGACACCTCGCGAATCGACGCATGCACGCGCTCGACGAAGCGGTTGAAGGCGTCCGCCAGCTCGCCGAACTCGTCGCGCGAGTGGATAGCCAGGCGCTTGGTCAGATCGCCTTCGCCCTCGGCGATGTCCTGCATCGCGCGGCCCATCAGGTGCACCGGCTGCATCAGCACGCGGATCAGCATGCCGAGCAGGAGCAGGATCACCACCACCGCGACCAGCGTGGCGACGATCGCCGAGGCGCGGAATTCGTGGAGCATGGAGAAGGCTTTGCCCTTGTCGATGGACAGGCCGACGTACCAGTTCACCGAGGGCAGGCCCTTGACCTGGGCGAAGGTGACGATGCGCGTGCCGTCGCTGCCCTCGACCTCGCTGAAGCCGGGGCCGATGGCCAGATGGCTGGCCGGGAACGCCTCGTTCAGCGACTTCATCACCAGGCTCTTTTCCGGGTGTACCAGCACCTTGCCGTCGGCGCTGACCAGGAACGCATAGCCCATGCCGTCGAAGTCCAGCGAGTTGATGATCTTCACCAGCGTCTGCAAGCCGAGGTCGCCGCCGACCACGCCGAGGTGGCGACGGTGATGATCAGCTCGCCGGTGGCGGCGTCGATGTAGGGTTCGGTGAGCGTAGTGTCGCCGACCGCCAGCGCGTCCTAGTACCAGGGCTGCGTGCGCGGGTCGTAGCCTTCCGGCATCTGGTCCTCAGGACGCATGGTGAAGGCGCCTTCGCTGCTGCCCAGGTAGGTGAAGTTGAAGCTGGAGGTCAGCGTCTTCTGCACCAGCAGCCGGGCCACCGCCTCCGCCGAGCTGTCGTTGGCAACCGACTGCGCGGCGCTTTCCACCAGCAGAATCCGCCCGGACAACCAGTTCTGGATGTTGCTCGCCGTCACCTCGCCCATTTCTCCCAGATAGTTCCCCAGGTCCTGGCGAATGGCGTGGCGTTGCAGATAATCGCTGTAGAGGGTGAATAGCGAGAACACCGCGATCACCACCAGAGAAGCGGCGAGAAGGATCTTGTGGCTGAACTTCAGGTTCGAAGGCATGGGCGGAGTCCGGGGAAGTTGTTACGAGCGCGCGCTGACCGGCCATGACCACTGGCCTGTTCAGCCTATCGGTCGGCGGGCGCATAGCTTGAATGCACACGACGAAATGCCGTGTGTGGCGGAAATCAGCCAGATAGACGCTGCGGCCGCCCCGCGCAGGAGCGGCCGAGCTGTTCGATCAGGGAGTGGCTGTTACGGGATCAGAAACCGCCGCTGTCGGCTTTTTCCAGTTCCTTTTCCATCTTTTGCAGTTCCTGCTGGAAAGCTTGGTCCAGCACACTGGCTTTCTTACGCCAAGGCTTGCGCTCGGGCTCCATCTGAGCGGCGTAGGTTTTGACTTCCCCGCCGTTAACTTCCATATAACGTTGCGCCTGGCGCTCTAATTCGGCGCGCAGTTCGTCTTTATTCACAGTTGATCCTATCGGTCTTGCAAGGAGACGCTGGGCGAGGCGGGCTTGGCCGCTGCGCTGCGTCTGGCTTTATCGTTATTGTGCTAATAGTCGCCGGTTGCGGCGAGCGATTATATCCATCGCCACGAATACATCCATAGTTGCGGCGTCCGCGGCGTATTAAAAGGACTGTCTGGCGGGAAAAAGATTCAGTCGGAGTCTCAATCGTCCTTTATCAGATTGAAACGCGCATCTTCCGCGCCTGCACCAACAAGGTGCTCGGCATCCGGCTCGCTAATGAATTCGCGGCGTCCGGCAATTTCCAGTACCGACATGCGAGTTGCCTCATCGGTAGTTACGCGTACTTGCGCCAGCGGACTTTCGAGTTTGCGGTCATCGACGAAAACCGCACAGGTTGAGTTGGCGGTATTGATTTCAACGGTCATGGCAGACCTCCTGATCACGTAAGCGATGCGTTACACAAGTTATGACCTCGAACTTCGCCCGATACTCCGTAGTGTCGCCGAGTGGAAAAACTGCCGCGTTGCAGACGAGCGTGTTTTTTGTTTGCGCGAGTCGCCACGCGGCGCTCTTGCCCATGCAATCAAGCGCCGCCCGGTTGAAGCCTGCCGCGCCGACTTCAAAGTGGCGCGGGAATGGCCCATCATTCGCGCGGTTTTTTCATCGGTAGTTCGCTCATGAGTTCGCTTTCCCCCCTGGCCGCCTATCGCCTGGCAGTCGAACAGGGCTTCCACCCGGATCAGGCGCAGTGGCAGGCGGCGCAGGTACTGGAGGATTGCCAGCAGAGGATTCACGCCGGTGGTGGCGATTCACCGATCACCGGCGTGTACCTCTGGGGCCCGGTCGGGCGCGGCAAGACCTGGCTGATGGACCGCTTCCACGAAAGCCTGCAGGTGCCGGCGCGGCGCCAGCACTTCCACCATTTCATGCGCTGGGTGCACCAGAGGCTGTTCCAGCTGATCGGCACCGCCGACCCGCTGCAGGCGCTGGCCATCGAACTGGGCCGCGAGGTGCGCGTGCTGTGTTTCGACGAGCTGTTCGTCAACGACATCGGTGACGCGATCATTCTCGGGCGCCTGTTCGAGGTGATGTTCGAGCAGGGCGTGGTGCTGGTCGCCACGTCCAACCAGCCGCCCGAGCAGCTCTATGCCGATGGTTTCAACCGCCAGCGTTTCCTCCCGGCGATCGCCGCGATCAACCGCTGCATGCAGGTGCTCAATCTCGACGGCGGCGAGGATCACCGCTTGCATCCGGGCGCCGGGTTGCAGCGTTACTGGCTGACGCAGGCCGGGCAGCCGAGCGCGCTGGAGGCGGTGTTCGGGCAACTGGCGCAGGGCGAGGCCGCCAGCAGCGATCCGGTGACCCTAGCGCATCGTCCGGTCGCCGTGGTGCGGCGCAGCGCGCGGGTGCTCTGGTGCCGCTTCGACGACCTGTGCAAGGGGCCGCTGGCGGCCTACGACTTCATCGTCCTCTGCGACCAGTTCGATGCCGTGTTGCTGAGCGACGTGCCGAACATGAGTGCGCGCCAGGGCGAGGGCAGGATCGCCCGCGGCACCGAGGACGCCGCCGAGCAGGTGGCCGCCGGCGACCGCGAACTGCCGAAGTTGTCCAAGCACGACGACGGTGCGCGGCGCTTCATCGCCCTGGTCGACGAATGCTACGACCGCCAGGTGCCGCTCTATATCGAAGCCGCGGTGCCGATGGATGCGCTGTATACCGAGGGCTACCTGTCCTTCGCCTTCCGCCGCGCGTTGAGCCGGCTGCGCGAGATGCAGTTGCAGCGTTTCGGCGCGTGAAACACTCGGAGTAAGCCGGCGCGGGAACGCGTTCGGTCCCGCGACTGGGACGATTTCGCCACCGCGCCGACCCGCCCGCTGGAAAAGCCAACAGCGCGCACCGGCCGGGCCTTTACCAGTTGTAGGTCACGCTGCCCGCGAGGGTCCGGCGATAACCGTACTTGCAACTGTCGCCGGTGTAGCCGCACTGGGAAACGTAGGTTTCGTCGGTCAGGTTGCTGGCATTCAGCGCGATCTGAACGCCCCTGAGCGAAGGCGCCAGCTTCGCCAGCTCGTAGCTGACCGTGGCATCGAACAGGGTGTAGGACGGAATGCTGATGGTGTTCTCGTTATCGCCATAGCTGTTTCCCACGTAGCGCACCCCCGCGCCGAACCCCAGGCCCGCCAATGACCCGTTATGCACGGCATATTGAGCCCAGAGCGAGGCAAGCGTACGCGGCGTGCTGTTCGGCCGATTGCCCTTGTCGCCGTCGTTGCTCTTGGTGATCTCGACATCCGAATAGCTGTAGTTGCCGATCAGATCGAGGGAGGCGCTCAGGCTCGCCTTGGCCTCCAGTTCCACGCCGCGCGAGCGTTGTTCTCCCGTCTGCAGGCTGAAGCGGTTGTCCTGCGGATCGGCGGTGGTGACGTTCTGCCGCGTCAGATCGAACAACGAAACGGTCACGAAGCTGTTGCTTTGCCTGGGCTGGTATTTGACGCCCACTTCGTATTGCTGGCCGGTTTCCGGCTCGAAGGCGCTGCCGGTTCTGCTGCGCGAGCTGATGACCGGGAGGAAGGATTCGGAATAGCTGGCATAGGGCGCCAGGCCGTTGTCGGCCAGGTAAAGCAGGCCGGTACGCCAGGTGAAGGCATGGTCTCGCTGCGTGGCGTTGCTGCCGCTCAGGTGATCGGCGGTTTCCTTGCGCGTCCAGTCCTTGCGCCCTCCCAGGTTGAACACCCAGTGGTCGTCGAACTTGAGCTGGTCCTGCAGATAGAGACCGGCCTGCTTCAGGGTCTGGGTCTGGTCGGTATCGTATTCCGGGTTGAAGGGGAAACTCTGGTGGTAGACGGGGTCGTAGGCGTCCAGTGGCGGGGTGGAGAAATCGGCGCCGGCCAACTGGTCGGTGCGCGCGCGCTGGTAGTCGATGCCGAGCAGGCTGGTGTGCTCGAAGGCGCCATGGCTCCAGTTGGCCTGCAGCTGGTTGTCGAGCATGGCGTTCTTGACCGTCTCGTGGCCGATGAAGGCATAGCGCGAGAGGGTGCGCTCATCGTCGTCCAGACCCCATTGATAGATATCCCGCTGGTCCTGATAGGACCGCGAGTAGCGGGTGTTCTGGCGAAACGTCCAGATATCGTCGAGCTGCTGCTCGAACTGATAACCGATCGACCACTGCTCGACATCGTACTTGTCGAAGTCCGGGTCGCCGACGTAGAGATCGGTGGGCAGGTGCCCGTGTGTGGAGCCAGTCAGGGTGCCGACCCGTGGCAGGGCGTAATAGCCCATGACGTTCCGGTCCTTCTGGAAATAGCTGAGCAGCGTGAGCGAGGTTTGCTCGGAGGGTTTCCAGGTCAACGCCGGTGCGATGAACTGGCGATCGTCCTTGGCATAGTCGACCTGGGTGTCGCTGTCGCGCAGCAGGCCGGTCAGTCGATACAGCCACTCGCCCTGATCGTCCAGGGTGCCGCCGAAGTCCGCGCCCAGTTGCGCACGGTCGTTGCTGCCATACAGCGCCTTGATTTCATGCAGCGGCGTTTCCGTCGGCCGCTTGCTGACCAGGTTGACGATACCGGCCGGCGCACCCTGGCCGTAGAGAATCGATGAGGGGCCGCGCAGCACTTCCACCTGTTCGAGACCATAGGTCTCGCCCACCTGGCGGCTCTGGTTGCTGAAGCTGTACTGGCGCAGACCGTCGCGATAGATGCCGCCGCTGGTGGTGGCGTCGAAGCCGCGTATGGCGATGGTGTCGCGCCGGGTATCCACGCCGTTGGCTTCGGCGTTTACGCCCGCCGTATAGCGCAGCGCGTCGCCGACGTTCTGAACGTTCTGTTCGTCCATCTGTTTGCGCGTAACCACGCTTATCGATTGCGGGGTCTCGATCAGCGGCGTATCGGTCTTGGTGGCGGTGGTGCTGCGTTTGGCCACGTAACCGTCTGTCGCGCTGGCAGTTGCGCTGGCATTGCCGCTGACCGTCATGGAATTCAACGTCAGCACGGAGTCTGCTGCGACCACCGATTGCAATTCGTAGGCACCCGGAGCGGTTTGCACCGCCCGGAGTCCGCTGCCCTTCAGCAATACCATCAGGGCCTGCTCGACGCTGTAGCTTCCGCGCAGCGCCGGAGCGGTTTTGCCGGCCGTGAGGCCGCCGTCACCGGCGAGGTAGATGCCTGCCTGCGCGGCGAACTGGTTGAGCTGGTTGGCCAGCGGTCCTGCCGGTATGTCGTAGCTGAGCTCCCGGATCTGTTCGGCGGCCACGCCGATCGGGCTGAGTGCCAGGCTTGCGAGACTGCCGAGGGCGAGTGGCAGCGCCAGCGCCAGTGGGCGAAGCGGTAGGTGGGGCGAGCGGGCTGACATGGGGTTTTCCTTGGGAGTCCGGGTGGCAGAAGGTTCTTGTCACCAGCTAATTCGGATGAGAAGGAAAAACCGGAACGGCAAACGAGAAAATTTCCTGAATGAGTCGGAGAGGTGCATCTGCGGGCGACGCACCGGCTGCTTTTCGAGGCTTCAGCGGGCTTCTAGGCTGACCCACCACGGCAGCGTGCGCTGCACACGCAGCGGCAGGGCGCTTTCCAGCATCGCCAGGGCGCGGTCGGTGTCGTGCAGGGGATAGGTGCCCATCACGCGCAGACCGGCGATGGAGGGATCGACGCCCAGGTGGCCGTGGCGATATCGAGCGAGTTCGGCGACGAACTCGCTCAGCGGTATGTCGTTGGCCAGCAACAGGCCGCGCGCCCAGGCTTGGCGGGCCTGCACGGCCGGTGTCAGGGCATCGATACGCTGCGCGTCGAAGCCCAGCTGTTCGCCGGCTTGGACGACTTCGCTGGCATCGCCGACGGCGCTGCGCACTTCCACCGCGCCCTCGAAGACCGCCAGGCGGGTACGACCGTCCTGCTGGGTGACGCTGAAATGGGTGCCCAGCGCGCGCATCCGGCCCTGGCGGGTTTCGACCAGAAACGGTCGCGGATCGCGGCCGGTCTCGATGAGAATTTCCCCACCGCGCAGCAGCAGAAGGCGGCGTTTGACGCTGAAATCAACGTCCAGTGCACTGGCGCTGTTGAGCCAGACACGCGTGCCGTCGACCAGGCTGATCTCGCGTACCTCTCCGACGCCGCTGCGGTAATCGGCGCGCCAGGCCAGCAGTGTCTGCGGCAGCCCGCCGCTGCGCCAGCCGCTCCAGCCGAGCAACGTGGCGACGGACAGCGTGCCCAGACCGAGCAGCACCTGGCGGCGCGTGCGGCGCGATTCCCGAGCGCTGCGCAAGGTGTGCAGTGCGCCGTCGGCGTCGTCCTGCAGCGGCTGGAAACGCTGGCGGATGCGTTCGACGTAGTGCCAGGCCTGGCGATGCGTTTCGTCCTGCGCGTGCCAGCGGTGCCAGGCTTCCTGCGTGCCGGCATCCTCCGGCGCGGCACTCAGGCGTGCATACCAGTGCGCGGCCTGCTGCAGCGTGGCGTGGTCCGGCGGCCGGTTCATCAGCGCAGCGCCTCGTCGAGTTCGATTTCCAGCAGCAGACACTGATACATCGCGCGGGCCATGTACTTGGTGACGCTGCGCTCGGACACGCCAAGGCGTTCGCCGATTTCGCGATAGCCGAGGCCGTGCACCTGGGCCAGCAGGAAGGCTTCGGCGACCTTGTCCGGCAGGCTGGCGAGCATCGCATGCACCTGCTGCAGGGCTTCGAGAACGATGGCGCGATGTTCTTCGGACGGCGCGAGGGATTCCGGACGGCTGGCGAGCACCTCAAGCCAGGCCCGCTCCACCTCCTGGCGTCGCCAGAAGTCCACGCAGACGTGGCGCGACATGGCGCCCAGGTAGGCCCGCGCGTGGCTGTCGCTGTCGAACTGGCGCGGCTTGGCGAGCAGGCGCAGGAACACGTCGTGGGCCAGGTCGGCGGCATCGCTGGCATTGCCGAGCTTGCGGTTAAGCCAGGCGCGGACCCAGCCGTGATGCGCGAGGTAATAGGCCTGCACCTGGCGTTGATGAAGCTCGTCAGAGGTGGACATCGCGGGTGGCACCGTCAGGGCTGCGAGCCTGATGCATATGAGAAGGGTTTTCATCTTATGTCCTGAGACGCACCCCTGGCAAACCTGGCGGGCGTTCTTCGGATCCTTGTATCGGCGCACAGCCAGGCATTGACAAGCGCCACCCGCGAACCGTGATAATGCAACTAATTCCTATTTGAAGATCTCGAGGCTGCCGCGCGTGTCGACGCCCTTCGATCCCAACGCCACCCTGGCGAGCCTTTATCGGGACAACCACCGCTGGTTGCGCGGCTGGCTGTATCGGCAACTGCGTTGCCCGCACGATGCCGCCGACCTTACCCAGGACACCTTCCTGCGCGCGCTGTCTTCGCGTCAGTTGGCGCAGCTGGAGGAGCCCCGCGCGTTCCTCGGCACGCTGGCGCGGCGGTTGCTGAGCAACCTCTGGCGCCGGCGCCGGGTCGAGCAGGCCTATCTCGCCGCGCTGGCCGATCTGCCCGAGCGTTTTTCGCCCTCCGAGGAAGATGTCGCCCTGGTGCGCGAAGCCATCGAAACCATCGACCGGCTGCTCGACGGCCTGCCGCAACGGGTGCGCCGCGCGTTCCTGCTCAACCGGCTCGAAGGCCTGCCGCAACAGACGATCGCCGAGTTGCTCG
Source organism: Pseudomonas sp. UBA5782 (assembly GCA_002418465.1). Classification (GTDB taxonomy): domain Bacteria; phylum Pseudomonadota; class Gammaproteobacteria; order Pseudomonadales; family Pseudomonadaceae; genus Pseudomonas_O. The sequence continues at coordinate 12,142 of DIEE01000242.1, forward strand.
GGGTTTCCCTGGCGACCGTCGAGCGCGATCTGCGCCGCGCCTTCATCCATTGCCTGAGCCGACCGGAGGAGGCGCCATGACGTCGCCCCTGGACGCCTGCACTCGCGCCGCCATCGACTGGGCGCTGCGCCTCGATGCCGGCAACGCGCGCGCCGGCGAGCGCCATGAATTCAATGCCTGGCTGAACGCTGACCCCGAGCATCTGCTGGCCTGGCGTCGAGTCAGCGGTGTGCTGCAGCAACCGCTGGCCGACCTGCATGGCGTCGAGGCGCGTAGCCCCGGACAACTGCGCGCGGCCAGCCAGGCACTTACCGCGCCCGAGTCGCCGCAGCG
>DIEE01000180.1 GCA_002418465.1 Pseudomonas sp. UBA5782
AGCTGCCGGCGCTGGTCGAACTGCTGCGCGGCGAGCCGCCGCGCCAGGTGTAAGGCTCGCACGCATGGACGCTCCGCGACGGATCAACGTGGTCGGCACCAGCGGCAGTGGCAAGAGCACCTTCGCGCGGCGCCTGGCCCATCAGCTCGACCTGCCCTACGTCGAGATGGACGCGCTGTTCTGGCGTCCTGACTGGCAGGAATCCGACGATCAGAGTTTCTTCGCCCGCCTGCAGCGTGCGCTGGCGCAGCCGGGCTGGGTGCTGGACGGCAACTACAACCGCACCACCGCGATGAAATGGCAACGGGTGGAGATGATCGTCTGGATCGACTACTCGTTCATCCGCACCCTTTACCAGGCCATCAGCCGGGCGCTGCGGCGCTCGTTCAGCGGCGAAGAACTGTGGCCCGGCACCGGCAACCGCGAGAGTTTCCGCCGCTCATTCCTCAGCCGAAACTCGATCCTGCTCTGGACACTGAAGAACTTCCGCAGCAACCGGCGGCGCTACGCCGAGGCCTTTGCCGATCCGCGCCTCGCCCACATCCAGCGAGTGCGCCTGCGCAGCCCTGCGGCAGTCGAGACCTTCCTGCTCGCACTGCACTGACGCCGTAACCCCGAGCCTCGGGTAAACTGCGCGTCTTTCCCGTTCGCCACGAGACCGCCATGCCGATCCGCCACGCCATCGTCCACCTGATCGACAAGAAACCCGACGGCACGCCCGCCGTGCTGCACGCACGCGACAGCGAGCTGCACGAGTCGCAGGCCATCGAGAACCTGCTGGCGGACCTCAACGAGAGCTACAACGCCAAGCAGGGCAAGGCCTGGGGCCTGTTCCACGAGGAATCCGGCGCCTACCCGTTCAGCGGCTGGCTGAAGCAGTACCTCGACGGCGAACAGGATTTCACCGCCTTCAGCCGCCAAGCCGTCGAGCAACTGCAGAAGCTGATGGAGGAGTCCAACCTCTCCACCGGCGGCCACGTGCTCTTCGCCCACTACCAGCAGGGCATGACCGACTACCTGGCGATCGCCCTGCTGCACCACAGCGAGGGCGTCACCGTGACCGAGGCGCTGGACGTGGCGCCGGCCAAGCACCTCGACCTCGGCCAGCTGCACCTGGCGGCGCGCATCAATATCTCCGAGTGGCAGAACAACAAGCAGTCCAAGCAGTACATCTCGTTCATCCGCGGCAAGAACGGCAAGAAGGTCTCGGACTACTTCCGCGACTTCATCGGCTGCCAGGAAGGCGTCGACGCACCGAGCGAGACGCGCACCCTGCTCAAGGCCTTCAGCGATTTCGTCGAGAGCGAGGACCTGCCCGAGGAACAGGCGAGAGAGAAGACCAGCGCGCTGGTCGGCTACGCCACCACCCAGGCCAAGCTCGGCGAGCCGATGACCCTGGAAGAACTCTCCGGGGTGATCGACGAGGACCGGCCGAAGGCGTTCTACGACCACATCCGCAACCGCGATTACGGCCTGTCGCCGGAGATTCCGCCGGACAAGCGCACGCTGAACCAGTTCCAGCGCTTCACCGGACGCGCCGAAGGGCTGTCGATCAGCTTCGAGGCGCACCTGCTGGGATCGAAGATCGAATATGACGAGGGCCGCGACATGCTGATCATTCGCCAGTTGCCGACCCAGTTGAAGGACCAATTGAAACGCCGCAAGGACTGAGATGAAACGCATCCTGCTGATCCTCGCCGCGCTCGCCACCTGGCAACAGTGGGACCGCATAGAACCGCTGCTCGGCCTGAACCCGCCCGTGCAAAGCCAGGCGCGCACTGGCGAGGTGATTCTCTACGCGACCTCCTGGTGCGGCTATTGCGCCAAGACCCGCAGCTTCCTCGCCGAACGCGGCATTCCCTACCGTGAGCTGGACATCGAGAAATCCACCGATGGCCGCCGCGCCTATGAGGCCCTCGGCGGCCGCGGTGTGCCGGTGATCGACGTCAAGGGCACGGTGATCCACGGCTACGACCCGCAGGGCATCCTCGCCGCGTATTGAGCCTGGGCGCCTCAGCGCGCCTCGACGCGGAAGCCGACGCGCGGGAAATGCACGTGGACCACGCCGGCGCGCTCGTCCTCGCGGCGCAGGATCAGCTCCTCGGCACCAGCGTAGAGCAGCTCGCCTTCCACCGGATCGACGCCGTAGTCGGTCGCCGCGATCAGCACCCGCTGCCCCGCCGCGAAACCGTTCGGTTCCTCGATCGACTCCGCCGGCAACGCTGCCGGGCTCGCCTGGCGAGCGATCTCGATGGCCTCGGCCGCGCTCATCTCGCTCGGCGAACCCTGGCCGAAATCCAACACCCGCTGCAGCCAGCGCACGACATCGGGATAGGCATCCACCAGCGGCGCGGTGACCGGCGTGGCCTTGAGGAACCACAGCGGGTGGGCCATGGCGAAATCGGCGATGGACGCCTCGCCGAAGAGGAAGTCGCCGCCCTGCGCTAGTTGCTGCTGCAGGCGCGCCATCAGCGTCGGCCAGTTGTGCCGGGCCAGCTCCGCCGGCAGACGGGTCGCCGTACCGCCGCTGAATAGCCCGGCGCGATCGGCGAGGAAGCCCTTGATCGCCTCCGGCGACAGGCGGGCGAAACGCACGGCGATGGATTCGGGCTGGAACACCAGGCTCACCGCATGCTGGAACACCACCGAATCGGCCCACTGGGCGAAGGCGGCGACAGTGAATTCCTGGCCCTGCGGGAACAGCATCGGGGTGGCCTTCTCGGCCTCGATACGCCGAGCGATCATCGCCGTATCGCAGTAGATGTCCGCGCCGACCTGCAGCACCGGCGTCTTGCGGTAGCCGCCGGTGAGCGCCAGCAGATCGGGCTTGGGCATCACCGGCGGAATGCTCACCGAATGCCAGCTCAGCTGTTTGAAGCCCAGCAACAGGCGACTCTTGTGGGCGAACGGCGAGGTCGGATAGTGGTGCAGAATGAGGTCGTGCATGCAGGCGGCTTCCGCGTTTGTTGTTCGTGGCCGCCCAGCTTACCCGTCGATTTCCCTGCGTCCCAGCCGGTCAGGCAGATGGCGTGGCATCAGCGCCATGCATGGCGATCAGCTGTTCCTTGGCGACCTTCTTCAGCCGCTTGATCGCCCGCTCGCGGCGTAGCGCATCGCCCTTGCCGGGGCAGGCCTCCACGTACACCAGTGCCTGCGCCGGGCTGGAATGGAAGAAGCGCGCGCCCTTGCCGCTGCAATGCATGGCGAAGCGCCGCTGCGGATCGTCGCTGATGCCGCAGTAGAGCGCGCCGTTGGCCGCGCGCACCAGGTAGACGAACCAGGGCTTGGCCTCGCTGGCGGGCACTGTAGCCGGTTCGCTCACAGCCGCTCGGCGCTCGCGCGCACGTAGAGCGCGCGGCCAGCGCCCAGACCGAACGCGGTGCCGACCACCGCGATGACGCTGAAGATGATCCCCGACGCCGACCAGCTGCCGGTGAAGTCGTGTACCAGCCCCATCGCCAGCGGTCCGAAGGCGGCCAGCGTATAACCGACGCCCTGGGCCATGCCCGACAGGCTGGCGGCGACGTGGGCATCGCGCGAGCGCAGCACGATCAGCGCCAGACCGAGGCTGAAGGTGCCGCCCTGGCCCAGGCCTAGAATCGCGATCCACAACCACAGACCGGACAGCGGCGCATAAAGGCAGCAGAGCAACCCGCACAGGGTCAGCCCCATCACCACCACCACGGCGGGGCGCTGGTCCTTGCCGCGGGTGGCCAGCCAGGGCGTGCTCAGCGCGGTGATCAGTTGCACCAGCACCGAGGCGGAAAGCATCAGCCCGGCCTGCACCGGCGTCAGCCCGCGGTCGATGAGAATCGACGGCAGCCAGCCGAAGACGATGTAGGCCAGTGACGACTGCAGGCCCATGTACAGCGTCACCTGCCAGGCCAGCGGATCGCGCCACAACCCGCTGACGCGATAGGCGACGTGCGCCACGGCATGCCCGCGGCGCGCCTGCGGCGACCAGATCAGCGCGGCCAGCACCGCCGGCAAGGCCCAGAAGCCGAGCGCCAGCGGCCAGTCGCCGAAGGCATCGCGCAACGGCACCGACGTG
>DIEE01000045.1 GCA_002418465.1 Pseudomonas sp. UBA5782
CGCTGCCATCGCGGCGCCGGTCGTGCAATCCGCGCCCGTCGCTGCGCCGCCAACGGTGGAAGTGCCGGCTCCCGCCCCGGTCGAGCCTGCGCCGGTAGCCGTGGTTGCCGCGCCGCAGCCTGCAGCGGTTGCGCCTGCGGCACCTGTGGTCGCGGAGAAGATCAATCCGCCCTGGGAAGAGTCCGCGCCGGTCGAGGCCGCCGTAACTGCGGAGCCGGTAGTGGCGCCGCAGCCGGTAATCGCTGCGCCCGGCGAGCCACCGGTCNNAAGTGAGCGAGCCGGTCGATCATCCCGCCGCCAGCGAAGCGCAGGTGCTGGATGTCGAGACCGACGCGGATGACGATGACGACGAGCCACCGCCGGCCGACGAGTATTACGAGGTCGACGGCGAAGCCTTCGATTATCTGGAATCGCTCGGCGATGAGCCGGCCGACAACAGCGCCACCAGCGCGCAGAGCCTGGCCGACGTGCAGCCCGCCACCGGCCTCGCGGCGGAGTGGCTGGAGCTGTTCCCGCGCCTTGGCCTGAGCGGGCTGACCGGCAGCATCGGCGCCAACTGCAGCCTGGTGGCGGTGGAGGGCGACGTCTGGCGCCTGCATCTGGAGCCGACGCAGAGCGCGCTGTTCAACGCCAACCAGCAACGCCGGCTGAACGATGCGCTGAACCAGTATCTCGGCCGCACCCTCAAACTCGAAGTCGAGATCAGCAAGCCGGAACAGGAAACCCCGGCGCAGATGGCCGCGCGCAAGCGCGCCGAGCGCCAGCGCCTGGCCGAGGTCGCGATCCAGACCGACCCGCTGGTGCAGCAGATGATCCAGCAATTCGCCGCGGTGATCCGCGACGGTACGATCGAACCCCTTGAAACCCAGAATACCGAGGTGACCCCATGATGAAAGGTGGCATGGCCGGCCTGATGAAGCAGGCCCAGCAGATGCANNATGCAGAAGATGCAGGAAGAGTTGGCCAATGCCGAGGTCACCGGGCAATCCGGCGCCGGGCTGGTCAGCGTGGTGATGACCGGTCGCCACGACGTCAAGCGCGTCAGCCTGGACGACAGCCTGATGCAGGAAGACAAGGACATCCTCGAAGACCTGATCGCCGCCGCAGTGAACGATGCGGTGCGCAAGATCGAGCAGAACAGCCAGGAGAAGATGTCTGGCATGACGGCGGGGATGCAGCTTCCCCCCGGTTTCAAGATGCCCTTCTGAACGTGGCGTCCAGCCGCGGCACATGGCGGCGTTGCGCATCGGCCCGAGCAGGCTCATTTACACCTAGTAAACTCCGCTGCTCGGGCCGAATCGCGCCTTGCTCTGCACCCCGCCTGACCACCATTCGCTCCGAGCGGCCAGTTCCAAGCAAGTAGGGTGGATGTCGCTTGACCACCGCGCTTCCGGTGGTGCGCACGGTGTCTTTCATCTGCGTGACCGGGCGTTGCAACGCTGTACCTTCTTTCGTTCGTTCGCATTCACTTCGGTAATCTCCATGAGCTTCAGCCCGCTGATTCGCCAACTGATCGACGCCTTGCGCATCCTCCCCGGTGTGGGGCAGAAGACCGCCCAGAGAATGGCGCTGCAGATGCTCGAGCGCGACCGCAGCGGTGCGTTGCGCCTGGCGCATGCGTTGAACGAGGCGATGGAGCGGGTCGGGCATTGCAAGCGGTGCCGCACGCTCTGTGAGGAAGAACTCTGCCCGCAGTGCGCCGATCCCAATCGCGACGACAGCCTGCTCTGCGTGGTGCAGGCGCCGATGGACGTATTCGCGGTGGACCAGACCGGCTTTCGCGGGCGCTATTTCGTGCTCAAGGGGCACCTGTCGCCGCTGGACGGGCTCGGCCCGGAGGCGATCGGCGTGCCGGAGCTGCTGGCGCGCATCACCGAAGGGGCGTTCAGCGAGGTCATCCTGGCGACCAACCCGACGGTGGAAGGCGAGGCGACCGCGCATTACATCGCCCAGTTGCTGATTCCCAAGGGCCTCTCCGTGTCGCGCATCGCCCACGGCGTGCCACTGGGCGGCGAGCTGGATCTGGTCGATGGCGGCACCCTGGCGCACGCCTTCAACGGCCGCAAGGCGATCGTGCTCTAGCTACGTTTCCGTGGGGCGAGTGAAACCCGCGTTGCGCTTTTCCTGATCGTTCCGCTGCGGGTTGCATCCGCCCTACGTGGTTTCCTTTCCGGCAACTCGATAGCACGTGGCAGTGGGCTTGGAGCCGGGCTGCGCGCCGCTACCGCGCGGCGCAGCTGCCGTCCTCGAAGCCGCGTTCGGGGAGCTAGTGCGTGGCGATCCAGATCAGCAGGCCGGCCTGGAACACGACGAACACGGCCAGGCAGGAAACGGTGAAGCGCAGGGTGCCGTCTTCGCGTTTCATCGCGCTGATGTTCTCTTCCTGCTTGCGCAGCTTCACGTCCTGCTCGCGAAGGTTCTGGTCGGCCTGCTGCAGCATCGCCGCGGCGTCTATCACTTCGACGATCTGAACCTTGTCCTGATTCCAGTCGCCGAGCAGGTCGCCGACCTGGGCTTCGGCGTAGCTGGCCTTGAGCTGCAGCGCGTCCGGGTATTGCACGTCGACACCCTGGCTGCGCAGGAAGTGATCGCGGCGCTGGCGCAGCTCGTCGTTTAGCGCGTCCTTGAGCGGCAGCGTGCCGGCGGCGACCTGGTAGTGGCTCCAGCGCTGCTGCGCCCAGCTGATCGCCTGGGCCAGCAGGAAGCGGCCGAGGCCGCGGTTCTGCGGTTCGAGCTGCAGGTCGTCGCTGCCCAGGTAGACCACCTTGCGCTGATGATCGGCCCAGACTTCCAGCAGGTTGTGGCCGTTGTGCACGATCTGGTTCGGCAACTGCAGGGTCAGCCGCAGCAGGCTCTGTTCACGGCTGTGGCGCTCCAGGCGGCCGAGCTGGACGAAGCGCAGCGGGCGCGGGCCGCTGAGGCGATCGGTGGGCAAGGGCGCCAGGCGCAGCAGGCGAAGCTGATCGGCCGCAAGGTCCGCCCAGGGCATGGCCTTGGGTGCGGCGGTTTCGTTCTCTGGTGGCTGGGTTTGGCTGTCGTTCATCGCGGCGTCCACGGCTGCGGTCCTGCTGTGCTGGGCTGTGGAGCTTATCGGCCGGTTTGCGCATCGCTTAAGGCGAGCGTGCGCTTGATGAACTCGACCACCCCATTGCCCAGCGCGTTGGCCAGCGGTAGCTGCGGGTCATTGTAGGAGCTCAGCTGCTGTTCGCGATCCGCCGGGACGATGCGCAGCACGTGGTTCATCCCCGGCACCAGCAGCAGCTCGGCGTCCGGCCTGGCGGCATGCAGCAGCTCGGCATCCTCGACGCCGACCTGGATGTCGTGGGTGCCCTGCACGATCAAAGCGGGCGCCTTCACCCTGGCGAAGGCTTTCGCCGGATGCTGGCGAAACATCGAGATCAGGTACGGCTGCACGCTGGGACGGAACAGCACCAGCAGCGGCTTGGGCACGTCGTCGTGCTCACGGCCTTCCTTGAGTTCGGCGATCAGCCACTGGCTGTAGGCGAGCAATGGCGGCGGCAGCTTGCCTTGCAGCTGTTCGAGCAGCAGCGCATCCAGCGGACGACCGCTGCCGGAGATCGACACCAGTGCATCGGCGCCGGCGTCCTGCGCGGCGAGGCTGGCGATCAGCGCACCTTCGCTGTGGCCGATCAGGATCAGCGGGCCGAAGCGCGGGTCGGCCTTCAACTGCCGGCTCCAGGCAACGGCATCCTCGGCGTAACGCTCGACACTCAGGCCGCGCTCTTCCGGCCCCGCGGCCTGGCTGGCGGCGATGCCGCGCTTGTCGTAACGCAGGCTGGCGATGCCGTTGCTGGCCAGCAGCTGCGCCAGGCGCTTGAGGCTGTCGTTGCGCATCTGCGGATTGTTGCCGTTGCGGTCGGTCGGTCCGGAGCCGGCGATCAGCAGCGCCACGGGCAGGCGTTGCTCGCTCTTGGGCAGCATCAGGCTGCCGTGCAGCGTGCCGCTCGGCGTATCCAGGTCGACGCTGCGGTTGAGAATGGTCTGGGCAGAGGCAAGGGGCGCGAGCATGGTCAGCAACAGGCAGAGAAGTGAGCGCATCGGAGGTCCGTTCCGCGAAGGGTGATCAGGGAGCATCCGGGCAGTATGCGCGAGCCGGGTGGGCGGCGAAACCGCCGCAGGCTCGGTTATACTGCGCGCCCTTTTTCGTTTCAGGCCACCGCGGAGCCCTGCATGTCCGGCAATACCTTCGGCAAGCTGTTCACCGTCACCACCGCCGGCGAGAGCCACGGCCCGGCGCTGGTCGCCATCGTCGACGGCTGCCCGCCGGGGCTGGAGCTGAGCCTGGAAGACCTGCAGCGCGACCTCGACCGGCGCAAGCCCGGCACCAGCCGGCACACCACCCAGCGCCAGGAAGCCGACGAAGTGGAAATCCTCTCCGGCGTGTTCGAAGGCAAGACCACCGGCCATTCCATCGGCCTGCTGATCCGCAATACCGACCAGAAGTCCAAGGACTACTCGGCGATCAAGGACCTGTTCCGCCCGGCCCACGCCGACTACAGCTACCACCACAAATACGGCATCCGCGACTACCGTGGCGGCGGCCGCAGCTCGGCGCGCGAGACCGCGATGCGCGTCGCCGCTGGCGCCATCGCCAAGAAGTACCTGGCGACCCTGGGTATCTCGGTGCGCGGCTACATGAGCCAGCTCGGGCCTATCGAGATTCCCTTCAAGGGCTGGGAAGGCGTCGAGCAGAACGCCTTCTTCAGTCCCGATCCGGACAAGGTGCCGGAGCTGGAGGCCTACATGGACCAGCTGCGCCGTGATCAGGATTCCGTTGGCGCGAAGATCACTGTGGTCGCCGAAGGCGTGCCGCCGGGTCTCGGCGAGCCGATCTTCGATCGCCTCGACGCCGAGCTGGCGCATGCGCTGATGAGCATCAACGCGGTAAAGGGCGTGGAGATCGGCGCCGGTTTCGCCTGCGTCGCCCAGCGCGGCACCGAGCATCGCGACGAGCTGACGCCCGAGGGCTTCCTCTCCAACAACGCCGGCGGCGTGCTCGGCGGGGTATCCTCGGGGCAGCCGATCGTCGCGCACCTGGCACTCAAGCCGACCTCCAGCATCACCACGCCAGGGCGCTCGATCGACATCGACGGCAATCCGGTTGAGGTCGTCACCAAGGGTCGCCACGATCCCTGCGTCGGCATCCGCGCCACGCCGATCGCCGAGGCGATGATGGCCATCGTGCTGCTCGACCACCTGCTGCGCCATCGCGCGCAGAACGCCGACGTCCGCGTGGCCACGCCGGTGCTCGGCCAGCTGTGACCGCGGGCACGTTGCCGTACTGGCGGCTGTCCGGCTTCTACTTCTTCTATTTCTGCCTGCTCGGCGGCACGGCGCCGTTCCTCGGCCTGTACTTCGCCCATCTGGGATTCTCCCCGGCGCGGATCGGCGAGCTGGTGGCGATTCCCATGCTGATGCGCTGCATCGCGCCGAACCTGTGGGGCTGGCTGGGCGACATGACCGGCCGGCGCCTGGCCATCGTGCGGTTCGGCGCGGTGTGCACGCTGGCCGGTTTCGCGCTGATCCTGTTCGGCAAGAGCTATGCCTGGCTGGCGCTGGTGATGGCGCTGCATGCGTTCTTCTGGCACGCGGTGCTGCCGCAGTTCGAGGTGATCACCCTGGCGCACCTGCGCGAGCAGGCGGCGCGCTACAGCCAGATCCGCCTGTGGGGCAGCATCGGTTTCATCTGCACGGTGGTCGGGCTGGGCGAGCTGTTCGATCGCTTCAGCCTGGACAGCTATCCCTGGGCGCTGATCGTGATCATGCTCGGCATCCTCGCCAGCAGCCTCTGGGTGCCGGACGCGCGCCCGGAGTTCCGCGGGCCGGGGCTGGGCGAGGGCGGCTTCATCGCCCAGCTGCGGCGCCCTGGCGTGATGGCGTTCTACCTCTGCGTGGGGCTGATGCAGCTGTCCCACGGTCCGTACTACACCTTCCTCAGCATCCACCTGGAAACGCTCGGCTACAGCCGGGCGCTGATCGGCCAGCTGTGGGCGCTGGGGGTGGTGGCGGAGGTCATCCTGTTCATCGGCATGGCGCGGATACTCGGGCGTTTCTCGCTGCGCCAGGTGCTGCTCGCCTGCTTCCTGCTGGCGGCCCTGCGCTGGCTGCTGCTGGGCGGCCTGGCCGGACACCTGTGGGTATTGCTGCTGGCGCAGCTGATACACGCGGCGACCTTCGGCGCCTTCCACGCCGCCGCGATCCACTTCGTCCAGCGCAGCTTCGGCCCGCGTCAGCAGGGCCAGGGGCAGGCGCTGTATGCCGCCCTGGCGGGCATCGGTGGCGCACTCGGCGCGGTCTATTCCGGCTACACCTGGAACGCCCTCGGTGCCTTCTGGACCTTCGCCATCGCCAGCCTGGCGGCGCTGGTCGCGGCGGCGATCATCGCCCTGCAGACGAAGGAAGCGCCGGGCTGAGCCCCGGCTGCCGATCGGCCTGATTCGCCTTACACTGGGCTCCCCGCGCCTTGCTGCGCCGAGCCGCTGCCCGATGCTGGAGAACCGCATGAGCTGCCTGTCCGTCTACCACCTGTCCAATCCCCTGTCGCCGAACAAGGTGCTCACCCATTCCGAGGACATCGCCTCGACCCTCGATGCGGTGGGTGTGCGCTTCGAGCGCTGGGAGGCTGCCCAGCCGATCAGCGCCGGCGCCGAGCCGGACGCAGTGATCGCCGCCTACCGCGAGCAGATCGACAAGCTGATGAGCGAGCGCGGCTACGTCGGCGTGGACGTGGTCAGCGTCAACCGCGACCACCCGCAGAAAGACGCGTTGCGCGCCAGGTTCCTCGAGGAACACCGGCATGCCGAGGACGAAGTGCGTTTCTTCGTCGCCGGCCGGGGCCTGTTCAACCTGCATATCGACGATTACGTGTATGCCGTGCTCTGCGAGAAGAGCGACCTGATCTCGGTGCCGGCCGGTTCCCGGCACTGGTTCGACATGGGCGAGGAGCCGAACGTCATCGCCATTCGCCTGTTCAACGATCCGCAGGGCTGGAAGGCAACCTTCACCGGCGAGTCGATCGCCAGCCAGTTCCCGCGGCTGGAGTACTGACGGCTCCGTACCGGATGAACCTCTGAGCGCCCGACGTAATCCTAAGAAGAACGATCACTGGGAGAGACTTCATGGATGCGTTTGGTGGTGTACTTGGCCTTATCATTTTCGCTCTGGATATCTGGGCGATCATCAACGTGCTGCGCAGCGGTGCGGATACCGGCAAGAAGATCCTCTGGATTCTGCTGATCGTTATCCTGCCGGTGCTGGGTCTGATCATCTGGGCCGTGGCCGGCCCGCGCGGCAGCGGCACCGCGCGACTCTGAGGAAACCGACATGGGCCTGACCTACGGCGCAATAGGTGCGGTGCTGCTGGTGCTGCACCTGTGGGCGATCTACCAGGTGCTGGGCAGCGCGTCGGCGCGACGCGTCAAGCTGATGTGGGTGGCGCTGATCGCGCTGTTTCCGCTGCTCGGCCTGTTCAACTGGTTCGTCATGGGGCCACGGCCGCAGCGGCTGGCACGCTGAGCACAGGGCTAGAGCATCAGGCTGACCTGCGCCGGCAAACGAACACCCTCCAGCTCCAGCAGCAGCGCTTTGCGCGCCAGTCCGCCGGCATAGCCAGTGAGGCTGCCGTCGCTGCCGATCACCCGATGACAGGGGACGATCACCGCGAGCGGATTGGCGCCGTTGGCGGTGCCTACCGCACGTATGGCGCTGGGGCGACCGATGCGTTCGGCCTGTTGGCGATAGCTGCGGGTTTCGCCGAAAGGGATTTCCAGCAGCGCCTGCCATACCGCCTGCTGAAACGCGGTGCCTTGCGGCGCCAGCGGCAGATCGAAGCAACGTCGTTGGCCGCCGAAATACTCGTCCAGTTGCCGACAGGCCTCATCCAGCTGACGCTGCGCCTGCGTCCAGCCCGGTTGCGGCGGCATCTGCGTCTGCTCGTCCATGTGCACCAGGTTCAAGCCGGCGTCGCTGCCCACCAGCAGCAGGCGCCCGAGCGGGCTGTCGAGATAGCGGTAATGCATGGTCAGGCTCCCGAGTAGTTGTGCCAGAGGTGCAGCGCGGCGTAGGCACGAAAGGGTCGCCAGGCTTCGGCGCGGGCCTGCAACTGGCTTGCGCTGATGCCGGCCTCGCCCCACAGCGGCGCCTTCAGCAGGCCGAGGTCGGCGGCCGGGAAGGCATCCGCTGCGCCGAAGCCGCGCAGGGCGATGTACTCGGCGGTCCAGGGACCGATACCGGGCAATTCGCGCAGGCGCCTGACCAATTCCTCCGGGCCGTCTTCCACATGCAGCTGCAAGGCGCCGTCGGCGACCGCGACGGCGAAGCGCTGCAGCGTCTGCACCCGCTTGCCCGGCATGCCGATGGCTGCGAGATCGGCGCCGGCCAGCGCCTCGGGCGTGGGGAAGAGCCGCTGCGGCTGGTCGGCCGGCGCATCGGACAGCGTCTCGCCAAGGCGCTCGACCAATCGCCGGGTAATGGTCACTGCGGCCTTTACGGTGATCTGCTGGCCGACGATGGCACGCACCGCCTGCTCGAACGGATCGAACGCCGCGGGCAGGCGCAGCGGCGGGTGACCCGCGAGCAGCGGACCGAGCAATGCATCGCTGGCGAAATGCGCGGCGATGCGCTCGAGGTCGGCGTCCAGGTCGAACATGCGGCGCACCTTCAGCACCAGCGCCTGGGTCAGTTCGTGGGCGTCGCTGCCCATCGTCAGCGCCAGCGCGTGTTCGTCCGGCAGCGGGCTGACGGCGAACCAGCTGCTCACCGCGCCGATACGAAAGCTGCGGGCGTAGCGCTGCGCGTCCAGCAGCTCGACGCCGGGCAGCAGCCGCTGCGCGAAGAAGCGCTGGAAGTGCTGCCAGTCCCACGGCGGGAGGTAGGCAAGGCGCAGCATCCGATCGGTGGCGGGAAGGTCGTTCATGGGTCGACTGTATCAGCGTGGCGGTGCTTGTCTGCAGCGAAACGCGCTTTCAAACCGCCTCGGGCCGCCGCAGCCATGTCGGCTGGTGCTTCCGACAGAAGGCGAGGGACGCCGGCGGCGTCGGGTGGTCCATTGCAATGATGGGGGCGACAGGCTTCCCAAGATGACGCTACCCTGCAGAAACGGGCTTCGGCATTCGCCACGGCGTGCCACCCGGGAACGGTCAGACAGCCGGCCGCTCTGCGCTCCACGCCCCGCTTGATCCCGTACGGCATCGCAGTGTGCCGAGAGGCATTCGCCTCACGACGAAAAGGTCAATCGAGCCATCGCCTGAGAGGAGTTCATTGCATGAGCACAACCTTCCAAGATGATGTCAGCACTTCCGTACTGCGCCGCATGAAAGAAGGCGGCTTCGACTTCGCCCGCGTCCACCCGATCGAGTTCTATGCATTGTTTCCCGACGAGGACGGCGCCCGTTCGGCGGCCACCAACTTCCGTGGCGAATCCCTGAATACGCAGATATCCCCGCTCGATGACGGCATCTGGCACCTGCAGGTGAGCAAGGTGATGTACGCCACCCACGAAGGCATCGACGATTTCGAGCAGGGCCTCGAATCGGTGGTCGAGCCTCTGGGCGGCGTACTCGATGGCTGGGGCGTGACTCAGGAGCTGTCCGCCCCCGGCGTTTGATGCAGCAAGCGGGCGCCGGCGGCTGTTGCCGGTGCCTCGCTCTCGACCTGCCGCGACCCTTCCGCCAGACTTGCGACAAACTGGAGGGGCCATGAGCGATATCCTGATTCTTACCCATGCCGATTTCTGCCCGCCCGGCCATCTCGCCGAAGCCCTTGACGCGCAGGGCCTGGCGTTCGACGTCTTGCGCGCCGACCACGGCCAGCTCGACGGCTATGACTTCGACCGTCCGCGCGCCGTAGCGGTGATGGGCGGGCCGATGAGCGTCAACGACGCCTTGCCCTGGCTGGCCACCGAACAGGCCGCGCTGGCGCATTTCATCGAGCGCGACATCCCGCTGATTGGCCATTGCCTGGGCGGCCAGCTGCTGGCGAAAACCCTCGGCGCCCGCGTCACCCGCATGCCCTACAGCGAAATCGGCTGGCAGACCCTGCGCCGCTGCGATGGCGCGCAGCCCAGCCCCTGGCTGGACGGGCTGCCCGAGACGCTGGAAGTGTTCCAGTGGCATGGCGATACCTTCGAATTGCCGGAAGGCGCACAGCGGCTGTTCGCCAGCGACTGGTGCGGCAACCAGGGTTTCGCCTGGGGCGACAAGGTGCTGGGCCTGCAGGGCCATCCGGAAATGACCGAGCAACTGGTGCGCCTGTGGGTACATGACTGGGCACACCTGCTCGACAGCAGCCAGCCGAGTCAGCAGAGCGGTGAGCAGATGCTCGAAGACCTTTGCGCAAGGGTCACGGCGCTCAACCGGGTCGCCGAGGTTTTCTATCGGCACTGGTTGAAACTGGCGGTGCGGGAAACCGTCTGATGCGGTAGAAAAAATGCCGACAGGATGGGGCTATCGACAGGACGGATAGCCGGCAGCCAGCGCTTTCAAATAGGGCGTCGGACTGATCAAGAGTTGCCGTGCGTGCACACGTTTGGTGCAAGGATCTCGGGGTTGCTCTGCAACTCCTTGAATTGAATGGTTTTTACCGCTGGCATGAGGCTTGCGATGCTCTTGCTGACCGGACAAGGAGTACGGCATGTCCCGCAATTTTTTTGACGAGATGCACGATGCGAACGGCGAATGCCGGGCGCACTATCGGGAATTCGCCCGCTGGCTGGCGGAAACGCCTCAAGAGCAACTGGCGCAACGTCGCCGCGAAGCCGATCTTCTGTTCCACCGCGCCGGTATCACTTTCACCCTTTACGGTGACGAGCAGGGTACCGAGCGACTGATTCCCTTCGACATCATCCCTCGCAGCATTCCCGCCAGCGAATGGCGCATCGTCGAGAAGGGCTGCATCCAGCGCGTCCAGGCGCTGAACATGTTCCTCGCCGACCTTTACCATGAGCAGCGCATCATCAAGGCCGGGATCATTCCCGCCGAGCAGGTGCTGGCCAACGAGGGCTATCAGCTGGCGATGCGCGGGCTCAACCTGCACCGCGACATCTACGCCCACATCGCCGGGGTCGACCTGGTGCGCGACGGTGATGGCACCTACTACGTGCTGGAAGACAACCTGCGCACGCCCAGCGGCGTCAGCTACATGCTCGAAGACCGCAAGATGATGATGCGGCTGTTCCCCGAGCTGTTCTCGGCGCAGCGCATCGCGCCGATCGGCCACTACCCGAACATGCTGCTGGACACCCTCAAGTGCGCCAGCCCGATGGACAACCCCAGCGTCGTGGTACTGACCCCGGGCCGCTTCAACAGCGCCTATTTCGAACACGCCTTCCTCGCCCGCGAGATGGGCGTGGAGCTGGTGGAAGGTGCCGACCTGTTCGTCCGCGACGAGAAGGTGTTCATGCGTACCACCGCCGGCGCGCGCCCGGTGGACGTCATCTACCGCCGCCTCGACGACGCTTTCCTCGATCCGCTGGCGTTCAACCCGGACTCCATGCTCGGCGTGCCCGGCCTGCTGTCGGCCTATCGCTCCGGCAACGTGGTACTGGCCAACGCCATCGGCACCGGGGTGGCGGACGACAAGTCGGTCTACCCGTTCGTCACCGACATGATCCGCTTCTACCTCAGCGAAGAGCCGATCCTGAAGAACGTGCCGACCTGGCAGTGCCGCAAGCCTTCCGAGCTGTCCCATGTGCTGGCCAACCTGCCGGAGCTGGTGGTCAAGGAAACCCAGGGTTCCGGCGGCTACGGCATGCTCGTCGGCCCGGCCGCCACCAGCGCGGAGATTGAGGATTTCCGCCAGCGCATCATCGCCCGGCCGGAGGCCTACATCGCGCAGCCGACGCTGAGCCTGTCGACCTGCCCGACCTTCGTCGAGAAGGGCATCGCGCCGCGCCACATCGACCTGCGCCCCTTCGTCCTGACCGGTCGCGAAACGCAGCTGGTTCCTGGCGGTCTTACCCGTGTGGCCTTGCGCGAGGGATCGCTGGTGGTCAACTCGTCGCAGGGCGGCGGAACCAAGGACACCTGGGTAGTGGAGGATTAAGGGAATGCTTTCGAGAACGGCCTCTGACCTATATTGGATGTCGCGTTACCTGGAGCGCGCGGAGAACCTCGCGCGCATGCTCGACGTCAGCTATTCGCTGTCACTGATGCCGCACGACGGCCGCGGCGACGGCCTCGACGAACTGGCGATGCCGCTGCTGATCACCGGCACCTTCGACGAATACCTCGAGCTGCATGGCCAACTGAACGCCGAGCGCATGCTGCACTTCTTTGCCTTCGACGCGAACAATCCGGCGAGCATCTACAGCTGCCTGGGCGCCGCGCGCACCAATGCGCACGCCGTGCGCGGACGCATCACCGCGGACATGTGGGAAAACATCAACGCCACCTGGCTGGAAATCCGCGGCATCGCCCAGCAGGGGCTCGGCGGCTACGGCATCAGCCGTTTCTGCGAGTGGGTCAAGGAGCGTTCGCACCTGTTCCGCGGCGCCACCTTCGGCACCATCATGCGCAGCGATTCCTATCGCTTCATCCGCCTGGGCACCTTCATCGAACGCGCCGACAACACCCTGCGCCTGCTCGACGCGCGCTACGAGCTGCTCGGCGAGGAAGACGACATCGACGACCGCTCGGCGCGCGCCTACTACCAGTGGAGCGCCTTGCTCCGTGCGCTGTCCTCGTTCGAGGCCTTCGCCGAGATCTACCGCGGCTCGCCGCACGCGCGAAAAGTCGCCGAACTGTTGCTGCTGCGTCCGGACGTGCCACGCTCGCTGCGCGCCTGCCTGGAAGAGCTGAACCTGATCCTTTCCAGCCTGCCCGGCGACAACGGCCGGCCGGCACAGCGCCTGGCCGCAGAAATGGACGCGCGCCTGCGCTACAGCAGCATCGAAGAAGTGCTCAACGGCGAGGAAGGCCTGCACGGCTGGATCACCGAGTTCATCCAACTGGTGGGCCAGCTCGGAAGCGCCATCCACATTTCCTACCTGGAGGCCGCATGAGACTGTCCATCAGCCACGACACCACCTATCACTACGATGATCAGGTGCGCACCAGCATCCAGTACCTGCGCCTGACCCCGCACGACAGCGAGCGCCAGCACGTCCTCAACTGGCAGCTCAACCTGCCGCGCCCGGTGCGCGCGCAGCTCGACCCGTACGGCAACATCCTGCACGTGCTGACCATGGACGAGCCGCACGACGACCTGATCATCAGCGCCAGCGGTGAAGTCGACATCGACGAGCATTGCGAAGCGGAGCACGACGACCAGTCGGCGTATCCGTATCTGCGTTTCACCCGCCTGACCCAGCCGGACGAAGCGCTGCGCGAGTTCGCCCACCAGCAGTGCAACAGCCACCGCGATCGCGATGCGCTGATCCGCCTGATGCACGCGCTGGGCGAGCAAATCGTCTATACGCCAGGCTCGACCAAGGTCGACAGCAGCGCCGCCGAAGCCTTCGCCGGCAGGAGCGGCGTCTGCCAGGACCACACCCACGCGTTCCTCGCCTGCGCGCGCAGCCTGGGCATCCCGGCGCGCTACGTGTCCGGCTACATCTACACCGAGGATGCCGGCCACCTCGCCAGCCATGCCTGGGCCGAAGCCTGGCTCGATGACGCCTGGTACAGCTTCGACGTGACCAACGGCCTGTCGCGTCCCGAGCGCCACCTCAAGCTCGCGGTAGGGCTGGATTACCTCGACGCCTGCCCGGTGCGCGGCATGCGCCGTGGTGGCGGTGTCGAGCAGATGCACGCCAAGGTGCTGGTTTCGCCGACCCAGTCGCAATCGCAATCCCAGGGGCAGTCGCAGGGTCAGACCCAGCAGTGATGGCCGTCGCGCGCAATCGGCGACGATGCGCGCTGCTCAAGTTGTAAAATGAGTGCTCCAGGCTGTCGGTAGCCAACCGACAGTCCGGTGCTCAATCAACTCGAGATGACTCGCTCATGACTTATTGCGTCGCCATGAACCTCGCCGACGGCCTGGTTTTCGTCTCCGACTCGCGCACCAACGCCGGCGTCGACCACATCGCCACCTTCCGCAAACTCTCGGTGTTCGGCGTGCCGGGCGAGCGGCTGATCGTGTTGCAGACCGCCGGCAACCTGGCGACCTCGCAATCGGTGGTCAACCTGCTGCGCCAGCGGCTCAACGGGGAAGGCCCGCACCTGTACAACGTGGCGACGCTGTTCGACGCCGCGCGACTGGTCGGGCAGACCATCCGCGAGATGAGCGAACACGATTCGCGGCAGGACGGCGGTGTCGACATGAGCTGCTCGTTCCTCCTCGGCGGACAGATCAAGGGCCAGGAGCCGGGCCTGTTCAACCTCTATCCGCAGGGCAATTTCATCGCCGCCACCCCGGATACGCCGTATTTCCAGATCGGCGAGAGCAAGTACGGCAAACCGATCCTCGACCGCGCGCTGAGCTACAACTCGCCGCTGGACAAGGCCCTGCGCTGCGCACTGATCTCCTTCGACTCGACGATTCGCAGCAACCTCTCGGTGGGCATGCCGCTGGACCTGCTGGTGTATCGCGCCGACAGCCTGGAGGTGCCGCAGGGTTATCGGGTGGAGGAGGGCGACGCCTATTTCGAGGGCGTGCGCGAACAGTGGGGCGAGGGCTTGCGCGAGCTGCTCGGGCAGTTGCCGGAAACCCCGGACGACTACCGCAAGTGAGGAAGCAGAAGGGCCGCGATGCGGCCCTTTTCACGAGTGGACGATGCTAGCGCGGCGACGTCACTCATCGCGGCCTTCCATCATGGTCCGCTTGAGCAGCAGATAGATCGCCCCGGTGCCGCCGTGGCGCGGCGTGCAGGAGGCGAAGCCGAGCACCTGCGGATGCTGACGTAGCCAGGTGTTGACGTGGCTCTTGATCATCGGCCGCTTGCCGTCCACCCGCGCCGCCTTGCCGTGGGTGACGCGCACGCAGCGCACCTCGTGCTTGGCCGCTTCGGCGAGGAATTCCCAGAGAATCTCGCGCGCCTGTTCCACGCGCATGCCGTGCAGGTCCAGGCTGCCCTCGAATTCGATCTGGCCGGCCTTGAGCTTGCGCATCTGGCCTTCCTGAACGCCGTCGCGCGCCCAGTACAGCTCGTCCTCGGCACCCACGTCGATGACGAACTGGTCCGACAGCCCGTCCACCTTGACCCGGTCGTTGGGCTGAATCGCGTTGTGCCGCCGGCTGGCCACCTGCAGTCGGTCGGCTCGCGGCTTGCCGGTATCGGCGATGTCCACCTTGATGCGCTTGACGCCGCGCATCTGCGCGGCGAACAGGTCGGTTTCGTCGTCTTGCATGTCATCCTCCTCGAGGCGGCGCAGTTTACCAGCGGGCTGCCGCTCAGTCGCTCGTCGTGCCCGGCGGCAGCGCGGCGAGGCGCAGCGTGCTTTCGCGAAAATGCCGCGCGATGGTGGTTTCGTTGTCCGGATTGAACACCAGCGACAGGCCGATTTCCGGCTCGAGCGGACGATTGGCCAGCGGCAGGAAGCGCACGTTGTCGATGGGCGTGCGGCCATGCAGTGACGGCACCAGGGCCACGCCCAGGCCGCTCGCCACCAGGCTGATGGTGGCCTGGATCTGGGTGGTCTCGTGCACCACCCGCGGCAGGAAACCGGCGCTCTGGCAGGCATTGGCCACGGCGAAATGCAGGCCGGTCGCCTCCTCGCGGGAGTAGGAGACGAACGGCTGGTCGGCGAGCTCGGCCAGCTCCAGGCTGTCGTGCGCGCCGAGCGGCCCGTCGGCCGGCACCACGCCGATCAGCCGGTCCCATTCCACGGTAACGGTGCACACCTGGTAACGGCCGATCACCGGCGAGCGCACCAGGCCGATGTCCAGCTGGCCTTTCTCGACCTCCTCGACGATGCGGTTCGACGGGTACTCGCGCAGCACCAGTTCGACGCCGGGGTACTGCTGGCGGAATGGCGGGATGATGCGCGGAATCAGCGACAGCGTCGCCGAGCCCACCGAGCCGATGGTCAGCCTGCCGCGCATGCCTTCCACCGTCTGCAATGCGTGCCGCCGCGCCTGGTCGAGGTGGAACAGCGCCTTGCGCACATCCACCAGCGCCGCTTCGCCGGCCTCGGTCAGGCGGACCTGGCGCGTCGAACGTTCGAACAGCGCCGCGCCGAAGCTTTCCTCCAGCTTGCGGATGGCCACGGAAAGCGGCGGTTGGGAGACATGCAACAGCTCGGCGGCGCGGCGGAAGTTCAGCGTTTCGGCGAGTACGACGAACTGGCGGAGCTGGCGGATATCCATGGATTGATACTCGATCAATATCAATTGAAGGTAAAACAATATTAGAAACGACGATGGCTTGTCTCTAGGCTCGAACCAAACAACAACAGCCCCGGAGACAACATGTCCGACACCATTCCTCTGCTCGGCCAGGGTCCGTTCTGGCAGGAACTCGATCGCGGCCAGCGCTTTCGCACCTTTCGCCGCACCATCAGCGAAGCCGACCTGATCAACTTCATCGGCGTCACCGGACAGACCGAAGTCATCTTCATCGACGCCACCTACAGCGGCGCGATCAAGGGCGGACGCCCGGTGCCGTCCGCGCTGACCTACAGCCTGATCGAAGGCATCCTCATGCAGACCCTGATGCAGAACGCCGGCCTGGCACTGCTCGAAGTGCAGCAGTGGGTGCGCGCGCCGGTGCTGGTCGGCGACAGCATCCATGCGCTGGTGGAGATCACCGACATCCGTCCAACCTCGAAATCCGGCCGTGCGGTGGTCAGTTCGCGGGTCACCGTGCTCAACCAGGAGCAGGTGACGGTGCTGGAATACGACATCAAGCGCCTGGTTGCCGGGCGTCCGGCTGCCTGAGGGAGAATCCATGCTCTATTTTCTCGACTTCACCGAAATTCCGCGCCACTACGACGAGCTGCGCGGGCAGGTCCGCAGCTTCCTTGGCGAGACACTGAGCGGCATGCCGGCCGACTTGCGCGCCCGCAGCTGGCAGGGCTTCGACGCCGCGTTCAGCCGTGCGCTGGCCGGGCGCGGCTGGGTCGGGCTGACCCTGCCGAAGGAATACGGCGGCGCCGAACTGGATGCCTTCGCCCGCTTCGTGGTGGTCGAGGAACTGCTCTGCGCCGGCGCCCCGGTGGCCGCGCACTGGATCGCCGACCGGCAGAGCGGGCCGCTGATCCTGCGCTACGGCAGTGCGGAACAGAAGCGCTTCTACCTGCCGCGCATCTGCCGCGGCGAGGCGTTCTTCTGCATCGGCATGAGCGAGCCGAACGCCGGCTCCGACCTCGCCAGCGTGCGCAGTCGCGCCGTCAGGAGCGCCGATGGCTGGCGCCTCAGCGGGCAGAAGATCTGGACCACCTACGCGCAGCACAGCCACTACATGATCGCCCTGGTGCGCACCTCGGGTTCCAGCGAGGACCGGCACCAGGGGCTGTCGCAACTGATCGTCGACCTGCGCACGCCGGGCATCACCGTGCGGCCGATCCAGGACCTCACCGGCGCCGCGCATTTCTGCGAGGTGTTCTTCAACGACGTGGAGCTGTCCGCCGACGCCCTGATCGGCGCCGAAGGGCAGGGCTGGACGCAGGTCACCGCCGAGCTGGCCTTCGAGCGCAGCGGGCCGGAGCGCCTGTATTCCAGCGTGGTGTTGCTGGACGCCTGGATCGACTGGCTGCGCCAGCGCGGTGATGCCAGCCAGGCGGCGCTGATCGGCCGGCTGCTGGCGCAGCTGACCACCTTGCGCGCGCTGTCGGTAGCGGTGACCGCCAAGCTGGCGGCGGGGCAAAGCCCGGTGATCGAGGCGGCGCTGGTCAAGGACCTGGGCACCGAGTTCGAGCAATCGCTGCCGCTGCTGATCGCCGATGCCTTGGGCGCCGACAGCGAGGTACCGCCGCCGGTGCTGCGCCGCACGCTGGCCTACCTGAGCCAGATGGCGCCGGCGTTCTCCCTGCGCGGCGGCACCCGGGAAATCCTTCGCGGGGTCATCGCCCGCGGCCTCGATCTGCGCTAGGAGCCGACATGAGCATCGATACCTTCATCAGCGACGCCTTCGAACAATGGCTGGCCGGCGAGACGAGTCCGGGCCAGGTACGTGACATAGAGCACGGCCAGCCGGTCGACGCCGCCTGGCAGCGTCTGCTGGACAGCGGCTTTGCCGACCTGCTGGTGGCGCAAGCCCGGGGCGGCGCCGGCAGCAATCTGGAAACCGCCGCGCAGGTGCTTTTCGCCTGCGGTGCCCATGCCCTGCCGCTGGCGTTGCCGGGCACGCTCTGGGTGCGCGCGGCACTGGCGGNNCTCGCCTTCGGCGCCACCGCCGACTGGGTTCTCGCGGTGCTGGATGACGGCGCCTGGCTGCTGCCGGTGGATGCTGCCGAGCAGGAGGCGCCGGGCATCCACGGCAGCCTGCTGATCGACCTGCGCTGGGCGGAACTGCCCGACACGGCGCTGCGCCTGCAGGACGGTCACGACTGGCAGGCGATTGGCGCCGCGCTGTTCGCCGCCCTGATCGCCGGTGCCGCCAGCCAGGTGCTCAAGCTGGCGCTGGCCTATGCCGGCGAGCGTTCCCAGTTCGGCCGGCCAATCGGCAAGTTCCAGGCGGTGCAGCAGCAGCTCTCGGTACTCGCCGAGCAGGTCTTCGCCGTGCGCATGGCGGCGCAACTGGCATTGCGTGGCGACCAGCTGCAGCCACCGCCACTGCTGGCCGCGGTGGCCAAGGCGCGCGCCAGCGAGGCGGTCGGCACCATCACCGCGATCGGCCACATGGTGCATGGCGCCATCGGTATCACCGAGGAGTACGACCTGCAGCTGTACACCCGTCGCCTGCATGAATGGCGTAACCAGTTCGGCAGCGAATCCCATTGGCAACGTCGGCTGGGCGAGGCGGCGCTGGCGCAGTCCGGCGACGTGCTCGGCTTCATCCGGGAGCTGTCGATGACCGGCTGACCCGCATCACCCGCCGGCCTCGGCCGGCATCCCCTGAAGCAGCTTCATAACAATCACAATGGAGGCTCACCATGGCGCATACGATCACAGGAGAGGCGGGCGAAACCGCCCATTCACAGCGTGCAACCACCGCCTGGCGACCGATCATCGCCGGCAGTATCGGCAACACTATCGAATGGTTCGACTGGTCCATCTACACCGCTTTCGCGTTGTACTTCGGCCATCAGTTCTTTCCTTCCGACGACGAAACCACCTCGCTGCTGGCGACCTTCGGCGTGTTCGCGGTGGGCTTCGGCATGCGTCCGGTGGGCGGTCTGGTCATCGGCCTGTTCAACGACCGCGTCGGCCGCCGCGCGGCACTGAACCTGACGATCCTGCTGATGGCGATCCCGTCGCTGCTGATCGGCCTGCTGCCGACCTACGCCAGCATCGGCCTCGCCGCGCCGATCCTGATGGTCCTGGCGCGGATGGTCCAGGGCCTCTCGGTAGGAGGCGAATATGGCGCGGCAGCGACCTTCCTCGCCGAGTCCGCGCCAGCTGAGCGCCGCGGTTTCTATTCGGGCTTCTTGTTCTGCAGCATCGCCGCCGGCCTGCTCGCGGCTTCCGGCCTGGCCTGGCTGCTGACCAACGTGATGAGCAAGGAGCAACTGACCGACTACGGCTGGCGCATCCCCTTCCTGCTCGGCTCGCTGGGCAGCTTCGCCGGCTTCTGGATTCGTCGCGGCGTCGCCGAGCCGGAGGTGTTTCGCAAGAACCAGGCGCTTGGCCACGTGCGCCCGGCGCATCCGCTGCGCACGCTCTGGCGCGAGCATCCACAGGCGGTCAAGCGGCTGGTCGGCATCAGCCTGCTGGGCGCCTTCGCCTTCTACCTGTTCGTCAGCTACATCCCGGTCCACGCGATCCGCTCCGTCGGCGCGGTGCCCAGCGTGTCCTACGCGGCGAGCACCGTGGCGCTGGCGATCTTCATGCTTTCGCAGCCGCTGTTCGGCGCCATGTCGGACCGCCTCGGCCGGCGCCCGCAACTGATCGTCTTCGCCCTCGGCTATGCGCTGCTGCTGTATCCGGTGGTGAGTTCGATCGGCAGTTCGTTCTGGTCGATTCTGCTGGTCGAGCTGTTCGGCCTGCTGTTCTACGGGCTGTATTCGTCCATCGCGCCGGCGATCAAGTCCGAGCTGTTCCCCACCGATGTGCGTGCCCTGGGCATCGGCCTGCCGTACAACCTGGTGGTAGCGATCTTCGGTGGCACCACGCCGTACCTGATGACCTGGCTGCAGAGCCGTGGCCACGAGAGCTGGTTCCTGTTCTACGTCTCGGCCGCGGCGCTGGTCAGCCTGGTCGCCTTCCTGCGCATGCCGGAAACCCGTGGCAAGCCGCTCAACTGAATCGAAGGAAATCGACATGCACGAACACACGACCGATACACCGCAGGCGCTTGGCGGGCTGCGCGTGCTGGACCTATCGCGGGTACTGGCCGGGCCCTGGGCGACGCAGATTCTCGGTGACCTCGGCGCCGAAGTGATCAAGGTGGAGAACCCGGCGCGGCGCGACGACACGCGCACCTGGGGGCCGCCCTTCGTCGAGGGCGGCGAGCAGCCGTGGGACGCCGCGTACTACTTCTGCACCAACCGCAACAAGCAGGCCATCGCGGTGGATTTCTCCCGCGAGGAGGGTGCGGCGATCATCCGTCGCCTGGCCAGTGAGGCGGATGTGCTGGTGGAGAACTTCAAGGTCGGCACGCTGGCGCGCTACGGCCTCGACTACGCCAGTCTGCGCGTTCTCAACCCGCGGCTGATCTACTGCTCGATC
>DIEE01000250.1:0-6429 GCA_002418465.1 Pseudomonas sp. UBA5782
GCCGAACGGGTGCTCGACCAGGCGCGCTATGCGGTGCTGCTGCATTCGCGCGGCGCCGGGCTGGCCGCGCCGCTGGACGGCGTGCACCCGGCCATCGGCGATCCCGAAGGGCTGCGCCGGTCGATCCGCCTGGCGGTCGGCATGGGTTTCTCCGGCGCACTGTGCATCCATCCCAAACAGGTCGAGGTGATCCACCAGGCGCTGGCGCCAAGTGCCGAGGAGCTGGCCTGGGCGCAACGGGTGATCGATGCCGGCAGCCATGGTGCGGGCGCCTATCAGGTCGACGGGCAGATGGTCGACGCGCCCGTTCTGGCCCGTGCGCAACGCTTGCTGGCGCTTTCCGGGCGCTGAGCCAGACCATGACGCACTAAGACTTTGGTCGGTAATGCACTACTGCTTTTGATGTAACCGGATATGTGTGCAGCGCTGGAGCGCGCGAAAACCGGGCAGTTCGCCATCGTCCTGGTGAAGTCCCGATTGGCGTTCGCCAATGACGAACGCCGGATTATAAAAAAGCTAATTTACGAAACGCGCCGCCTTATGCAACCTGCTAATCGCTTTACTGGAAAAAGCCCCCGTCGTTGAGCGACGAACCCGGCAGCCACGGTCCTTCGGCCAGCTGCTAGATTGCACCCGAGCCGTTTCCCCGGCTTGGGTCTATCGTTCGGCGATGGATGTTTTTCCTACACCCCAAAAACAATAAAAGGTGATTTCATGCTGAAGCTCCCCAAGGCGTTACTCTGCGCCGCCACGCTCGCCCTCGGTGTATCCGGCTTCGCCCAGGCGGCCGATCCCATCGTCATCAAGTTCGCCCACGTGGTGGCCGACAGCACGCCGAAGGGGCAGGGCGCCAACCTGTTCAAGAAGCTCGCCGAGGAGCGCCTGCCGGGCAAGGTCAAGGTCGAGGTCTACCCGAACTCGTCGCTGTTCGGCGATGGCAAGGAAATGGAAGCGTTGCTGCTGGGCGACGTGCAGATGCTGGCGCCTTCGCTGGCGAAGTTCGAGCACTACACCAAACAGCTGCAGATCTATGACCTGCCGTTCCTGTTCGACAACCTGCAGGCGGTCGACCGTTTCCAGCAGGGACCGCAGGGCAAGGCGTTGCTGACCTCGATGGAGGGCAAGAACATCCTCGGCCTGGCCTACTGGCACAACGGCCTGAAGCAGCTGTCGGCGAACAAGGCGCTGCACGAACCCAAGGACGCCCGCGGCCTGAAGTTCCGTGTGCAGGCTTCCAGCGTGCTCGAGGAGCAGTTCAAGGCGGTCCGCGCCAACCCGCGCAAGATGAGCTTCGCCGAGGTCTATCAGGGCCTGCAGACCGGCGTGGTCAACGGCACCGAGAACACCTGGTCGAACTACGAAAGCCAGAAGGTGCATGAGGTGCAGAAGTACTTCACCGAGTCCGACCACGGCCTGATCGACTACATGGTGATCACCAACGCGCAGTTCTGGAAAGGCCTGCCGCCGGACATCCGCAGCCAGCTCGAAGAGATCATGGCCGAGGTGTCGGTCGAGGTGAACAAGCAGGCCGAGGCGCTCAACCAGGCCTCCCGCCAGAAGATCATCGACGCCAAGACCAGCGAGATCATCCCGCTCACGGCCGAACAGCGCGAGGAATGGCGTGAAGCCATGCGCCCCGTGTGGAAGAAGTTCGAGGATGAAATCGGCGCCGACCTGATCAAGGCCGCCGAGGATTCCAACCAGGCCCCGTGATGCCTCTCCGGTCGCCGCGCCCGCCGCGGCGACCGTTCTCCCTGCCGTTCTCTCGCGGAGTATCCCGATGCAAGCGCTGACGCGATTCTGGGCGCGCTTTGAGGAGGCGTTCATCGCCTTCCTGCTGGCGGCCATGACCCTGGTGACCTTCGTCTACGTGGTGCTGAACAACGTCTACACGCTGTTCTATGCGCTGGGCGACAAGTGGGAATTCACCAGCGGATTCTTCTTTGCCATCGGCGACACGCTGATGGGCCTGGCCCAGGAAATGACCTGGAGCGTGGCGCTGACCAAGGCGCTGTTCGGCTGGCTGATCTTCTTCGGTATCGCCTACGGCGTGCGCACCGCCGGCCACCTGGGGGTGGATGCGCTGGTCAAGCTGACCCCGCGCCCGGCGCAGCGCGTGATGGCGATGCTCGCCTGCCTGTGCTGCCTGACCTACGCCGGGGTGTTCATGATCGCCAGCTACTCGTGGGTCAAGACCCTCTTCGTTGCCGGCATCGCCGCCGAGGATCTCGACCAGTTCGGCATCCAGTTGGGGCACATCGCGATCATCGTGCCGATCGGTTTCGCCATGGTGATCATCCGGTATCTGGAAATCATGTGGCGCATCGTCACCCACCGCCAGACCGGTCTTGGCCTCGCCGATGAAGCGGCGGAAGCCAGCAAACTCGCCGGCGACATCGAGGAGCAGCGCTAATGGCCGTTCTCTGTCTGTTCCTGGTTCTCTTCATCCTGATGTTCCTCGGCGTGCCGATCGCCATTTCCCTCGGCCTGTCCGGGGCACTGTCGATCCTCATGTTCAGCCAGGATTCGCTCAGCTCGCTGGCGATCAAGCTGTTCGAGACGTCCGAGGCCTACACGCTGCTGGCGATCCCGTTCTTCCTGCTTTCCGGCGCGTTCATGACCACCGGCGGCGTGGCGCAACGGCTGATCGACTTCGCCAACGCCTGTGTCGGTCACATCCGTGGCGGCCTGGCGATCGCCGCGGTGCTCGCCTGCATGCTCTTCGCCGCGCTCTCCGGTTCGTCGCCGGCGACGGTGGCGGCGGTGGGTTCGATCGCCGTGGCCGGCATGGTGCGTTCCGGCTACCCACGCGAGTTCGGCGCCGGGATCATCTGCAACGCCGGTACCCTGGGCATCCTGATCCCGCCGTCGATCGTCATGGTGGTCTACTCGGCCGCCACCGAAACCTCGGTCGGCAAGCTGTTCATGGCGGGCGTGATCCCGGGCATCCTGCTCGGCGTGATCCTGATGGTGGTGATCTACATCGTCGCGCGGATCAAGAACCTGCCGGCGCAGCCGCGGGTGTCCTTCCGCGAATGGCTGACCACCGCACGGCGTGCCTTCTGGGGCCTGTTGCTGCTGGTGATCATCCTCGGCGGCATCTACAGCGGCATGTTCACGCCCACCGAGGCGGCGGCCGTGGCGGCGGTGTATTCGGCCTTCGTCGCGCTGTTCGTCTACAAGGACATGCGCATCCGCGACTGCCCGAAGGTGCTGCTGGAGTCCGGCCGCCTGGCGATCATGCTGATGTTCATCATCGCCAACGCCATGCTCTTCGCCCACGTGCTGACCACCGAACAGATCCCCCAGCAGATCACCGAATGGGTGATTTCCGAAGGCCTGACGCCGATCGGCTTCCTGCTGATGGTCAACGTGGTCCTGCTGGTCGCCGGCAGCTTCATGGAGCCTTCGGCGATCGTGCTGATCCTGGCGCCGATCTTCTTCCCGATCGCCATGCAACTGGGCATCGACCCGATCCACCTGGGCATCGTCATGGTGGTGAACATGGAGATCGGCCTGGTGCATCCGCCGGTGGGGCTGAACCTGTTCGTGACCTCCGCGGTGACCGGGCTGACGCTGGGCCAGACGATCCGTGCGGCGCTGCCGTGGCTGAGCATCCTGCTGCTGTTCCTGATCCTCGTCACCTACGTGCCGTTCATCTCGCTGGCGCTGCCGAACTGGCTCGGCATGTAGCGCGCCGAAACCGTTGCCGACGTCGTTCCGGGCGTTGGCAACGGCCCTTGCGTCCCTTGATCCCGCCGAATTGCGCGCGGGATTTTTTTTTGCCCGCAGACCTCGGCCGGCGTGCACCATCCAGGTCCGCTTCGGCGGTGAAGAAGTGGCGTTGAACGTGATTTTTCGGCCTCTTCGACTATTGTCTTAACCCGGTAAGACAATGGTCGAATGGTTGTCGGGGGCGCCCGGCGGATACAAAGACAGCATAGAAAAACAACTATCTACCGAGGTCCTAGTCCATGAGCGCTGCTTCTCTTTATCCCGTCAGTCCCGAGGTCGTAGCCAATACGCTGACCGACGAAGCCACCTACAAGGCTATGTACCAGCAATCGGTCATCAACCCGGATGGCTTCTGGCGCGAGCAGGCCAAGCGTCTCGACTGGATCCAGCCCTTCACCAAGGTCAAGCAGACCTCCTTCGACGATCACCGCGTCGACATCAAGTGGTTCGCCGACGGCACCCTCAACGTTTCCTCCAACTGCCTGGACCGCCACCTCGAAGAGCGCGGCGACCAGCTGGCGATCATCTGGGAAGGCGACGACCCGTCCGAGCACAAGGAAATCACCTACCGCCAGCTGCACGAGCAGGTCTGCAAGTTCGCCAACGCCCTGCGCGGCCAGGACGTGCACCGCGGCGACGTGGTGACCATCTACATGCCGATGATCCCGGAAGCGGTGGTTGCGATGCTCGCCTGCGCCCGTATCGGCGCGATCCACTCGGTGGTGTTCGGCGGCTTCTCGCCCGAGGCGCTGGCCGGTCGCATCATCGACTGCAAGTCGAAAGTGGTGATCACCGCCGACGAAGGTCTGCGCGGCGGCAAGCGCACCCCGCTCAAGGCCAACGTCGACGACGCCCTGACCAATCCGGAAACCAACAGCATCCAGAAGGTCATCGTGTGCAAGCGCACCGGGGCCGACATCAAGTGGAACCAGCACCGCGACATCTGGTTCGAGGACCTGATGAAAGTGGCCGGCAGCGTCTGCGCGCCGAAGGAAATGGGCGCCGAGGAAGCGCTGTTCATCCTCTACACCTCCGGTTCCACCGGCAAGCCGAAGGGCGTACTGCACACCACCGCCGGCTACCTGCTGTACGCCGCGCTGACCCATGAGCGCGTGTTCGACTACAAGCCCGGCGAAATCTACTGGTGCACCGCCGACGTCGGCTGGGTCACCGGCCACAGCTACATCGTGTACGGCCCGCTGGCCAACGGCGCCACCACGCTGCTGTTCGAGGGCATTCCGAACTACCCGGACATCACCCGCGTCGCCAAGATCATCGACAAGCACAAGGTCAACATCCTCTACACCGCGCCCACCGCGATCCGCGCGATGATGGCCCAGGGCAAGGCTGCGGTCGAAGGCGCCGACGGTTCCAGCCTGCGCCTGCTCGGCTCGGTCGGCGAACCGATCAACCCGGAAGCCTGGCACTGGTACCACGAGTGCGTAGGCCAGAGCCGCTGCCCGATCGTCGACACCTGGTGGCAGACCGAAACCGGCGGCGTGCTGATCAGCCCGCTGCCGGGCGCCACCGCGCTCAAGCCGGGGTCGGCGACCCGTCCGTTCTTCGGCGTGCAGCCGGCGCTGGTGGACAACCTGGGCAACATCATCGAAGGCCCCGCCGAGGGCAACCTAGTGATCATCGACTCCTGGCCGGGTCAGGCGCGCAGCCTGTACAAGGACCACGACCGCTTCGTCGACACCTACTTCAAGACCTTCAAGGGCATGTACTTCACCGGCGACGGCGCACGCCGCGACGAGGACGGCTACTGGTGGATCACCGGCCGCGTAGACGACGTGCTCAACGTCTCCGGGCACCGCATGGGCACCGCGGAGATCGAGAGCGCCATGGTCGCCCACCCGAAAGTCGCGGAAGCCGCGGTGGTCGGCGTGCCGCACGACATCAAGGGGCAGGGCATCTACGTCTACGTCACCCTCAACAGCGGCGAGGAATATTCCGAGCAGCTGCGCCAGGAGCTCAAGGCCTGGGTGCGCAAGGAGATCGGCCCGATCGCCGTGCCGGACGTGATCCAGTGGGCGCCGGGCCTGCCGAAGACCCGCTCGGGCAAGATCATGCGCCGCATCCTGCGCAAGATCGCCACCGCCGAATATGGCGCGCTAGGTGACATCTCCACCCTCGCCGATCCGGGCGTGGTCGAGCACCTGATCAACACCCACAAGACCATGCAGGTCGCCTGACCCGCAACCCACGACGCCCCGCCCGGTTCCGCCGGGCGGGGCGTTTTCGTTACTGCTGTAACCACCCGTGGCAACGGTGGCGAATGGAAACGCCGGGGCCGCCTCCGCACTTCGTCCGCAACGGGTAAAGCCCCGGCGCAGAGCGCTGCAGCTATTGCGGTGCGCTAATTGCTTCGATCAACGATTGACTGTTTCCTGTCCGGATGGTCACGTTTCGGGTGGGCTGTCAATATCACCCTCGGCGGCTTTCGGGGGTTCTGTAATTAGTTGTCGCATTGAGGAAATATCCCCCTCCGGGCTGCCGCTAGAATGCCGCCCACCCGAAAGGAGGGCCGCCGATCCCAAAAGGCTCGCGCCGCAGGCCACCTCTGCCAACTCCCTTCGTTTCAGCGGGCCAACCCCGCGGCACCCGACATTTCCGCATCAAGGAGCTTTCGATGAAGAACAAGATCGTCCTGTTCGGCGCACTGGCGCTGTCCCTGCTGGCACCGCTGGCGAT
>DIEE01000250.1:6476-36815 GCA_002418465.1 Pseudomonas sp. UBA5782
CGAGCAGGAGTTCGACGGCCTGATCCCGGCGCTGAAAGTCCGCAAGTTCGACGCCATCCTCTCCTCGATGTCGATCACCGACGAGCGCAAGAAGTCGGTCGACTTCACCGGCAAGTACTACTCCACCCCCGCCAAGCTGGCGATGAAGGACGGCGCCGCCTACAAGGACGTTGCCGACCTCAAGGGCAAGAAGATCGGCGTGCAGCGCTCCTCGGTGTATGACCGCTACGCCACCGACGTCTTCGCCCCGGCGGGTGCCGAGATCGTCCGCTACAGCTCGCAGAACGAAGTCTTCCTCGACCTCGCCAGCGGCCGTCTCGACGCTACCCTGGCCGACTCGGTGAACATCGACGACGGCTTCCTCAAGACCGACGCCGGCAAGGGCTTCGCCTTCGTCGGCCCGGACTTCACCGACGAGCAGTACTTCGGCGAGGGCCAGGGCATCGCGGTGCGCAAGGGCGACACGGCGCTGGCCGACAAGATCAGCGCGGCGATCCTGGCGATCCGCGCCAATGGCAAATACAAGCAGGTGCAGGACAAGTACTTCGCTTTCGATGTCTACGGGAAGTAAGGGCTGAGCCCTATCGCGCTTCCGCAAGGAGCGCGTCTGGATGAAGGCAGGCGCTGAGCCCGGCCTTCGTCGCTCACCCGCGCGGCGCGCATCTGGCGCGCCGCTTCGCCCGAGGACTGCTCGATGTTGAACGGCTACGGGGCGACCATCGTCGATGGCGCCTGGCTGACCCTGCTGCTGGCGCTGACCTCGATGGCGGTGGCCATCGGCCTCGGCCTGCTCGGCGCGGCCTGCCGGCTGTCGCCGCTGCGCTGGCTGGCGCTGCTGGGCGAAACCTACGCCACGGTGATCCGCGGCATTCCCGACCTGGTGCTGATCCTGCTGATCTTCTACGGCGGCCAGGACCTGGTGAACCGCCTCGCGCCGCTGCTCGGCTACGAGGACTACATCGACATCAATCCCTTCGTCGCCGGGGTCTTCACCCTCGGCTTCATCTTCGGCGCCTACCTGTCGGAAACCTTCCGCGGCGCCTTCATGGCGATTCCCAGAGGCCAGGCGGAAGCCGGCGCCGCCTATGGCATGAGCGGGCGCCAGGTGTTCTTCCGCATCCTCGTGCCGCAGATGATCCGCCTGGCGATTCCCGGCTTCACCAACAACTGGCTGGTGCTGACCAAGGCCACCGCGCTGATTTCCGTGGTCGGCCTGCAGGACATGATGTTCAAGGCCAAGCAGGCGGCGGACGCCACCCGCGAGCCGTTCACCTTCTTCCTCGCGGTCGCCGCGCTCTACCTGGTGCTGACCAGCGTCTCGCTGCTCGCCCTGCGTTTCCTCGAGAAGCGCTACAGCGCAGGCATCAAGGTGGCTGAGCTATGAACGTCGGGTCGATCACGAACCAACGGAGCCGCGCATGATCCTCGACTTCTCGGTCATCTGGGAGAGCCTGCCGCTGTACTTCGGCGGCGTGCTGGTGACCCTCAAGCTGCTGGCGATCGCCCTGGTCGTCGGGCTCGCGGCGGCCATCCCGCTGGCGCTGATGCGCGTGTCGCGGCAGCCGGCGATCAACTTCCCGGCCTGGCTCTACACCTACGTGATCCGCGGCACGCCGATGCTGGTGCAGCTGTTCCTGGTCTACTACGGCCTGGCGCAGTTCGCCGCGGTGCGCGAGAGCGTGCTCTGGCCGTACCTGTCCAACGCCACCTTCTGCGCCTGCCTGGCGTTCGCCATCAACACCAGCGCCTACACCGCGGAAATCCTCGCCGGCAGCCTCAAGGCCACGCCGCACGGCGAGATCGAGGCGGCCCGGGCGATGGGCATGTCGCGTGCGCGCCTGTACCGGCGCATCCTGCTGCCCTCGGCGCTGCGCCGGGCACTGCCGCAGTACAGCAATGAAGTGATCATGATGCTGCACACCACCAGCCTGGCCTCGATCGTCACCCTGATCGACATCACCGGCGCGGCGCGCACCGTCAGCTCGCAGTACTACCTGCCGTTCGAGGCGTTCATCACCGCCGGCGCGTTCTATCTTTGCCTGACCTTCATCCTGGTACGCCTGTTCAAGCTGGCCGAGCGTCGCTGGCTGGCCTACCTGGCGCCCCGCGCGTCCTGAGGAGAGCGCCATGCAACGCATCGATCATTCGCTGCCCTGGGGCACGCCGGGCACCCAGCGCACACTCAGCGTGTTTCGCTTCGGCAGCGGCGCGGCCAAGGCCTACGTGCAGGCTTCGCTGCATGCCGACGAGCTGCCCGGCATGCGCGTGGCGGTGGAACTCAAGCGGCGCCTGGCGGAGCTGGAAGCCCAGGGCCGCCTCACCGGCACCATCGAACTGGTCCCCGTGGCCAACCCGATCGGTCTCGGCCAGCTGCTGCAGGCGAGCCATCTCGGGCGCTTCGAATTCGGCAGCGGGAAGAACTTCAATCGCGGCTTCCTCGACCTCGCCGAGCTGATCGCGCCGGCCCTCGAACAGATGCTCGGCGCCGACGCCACGGCCAACGTGCGGCTGATCCGCGCCGCCATGCGCGAGGCGCTGGATTGCCTGCCGGTCGCGCCCTCCGAGCTGGAAGGGCTGCAGCGCCTGCTGCTCGGCCATGCCTGCGACGCCGACGTGGTGCTTGACCTGCATTGCGACATGGAAGCGCTGACCCACCTCTACGCGATCCCCCAGCACTGGGCGCAATGGCGCCCGCTGGCCGCGCGCCTGGGCGCCGGCGCGGTGCTGCTGGCCGAGGAGTCCGGCGGAAATTCCTTCGACGAAGCCTGTTCGATGCCCTGGTTGAGCCTGGCGCGGCGCTTCGCCGAGGCCAGCGTGCCGTTGGCCTGCCTGGCGACCACCATCGAACTGGGCGGCATGGGCGACACCGGCCGCGAGCAGGCCGAGGCCAATGCCGAGGCGATTCTCGCCTTCCTCGCCGAGCAGGGGCTGATCGCCGGCGACTGGCCGGCAGCACCGGCCGAGTGCTGCGAGGCGACGCCCTTCGACGGCGCCGAATTCGCCCTGGCGCCGCACGCCGGGGTGGTCAGTTTCCTTCAGCCGCTCGGCGCGCAGGTGCGTATCGGCGATCCGCTGTTCGAGGTGATCGACCCGCTGGACGGCCGCCACAGCGTCGTGCATTCCGGGGTCGACGGCGTGCTCTTCGTCCGCGAGCGCATGCGTTTCGCCCGTCCGGGGCTGTGGCTGACCAAGGTCGCCGGCCGCCAACCCATTCGCCAGGGTCGCCTGCTCAGCGACTGACCAGAGAGAGAACATGTACAAACTCGAAGTCCAGGATCTGCACAAGCGCTACGGCGACCACGAGGTGCTCAAGGGCGTTTCGCTGGCGGCGAAGGCCGGCGACGTGATCAGCATCATCGGCTCCTCCGGTTCGGGAAAGAGCACCTTCCTGCGCTGCATCAACCTGCTCGAACAGCCGCACGCCGGCAGCATCCTGCTCAACGGCGAGGCGCTCAGGCTCAAGCCCGGCAAGCACGGCGCGCTGAAAGCCGCCGACGAACGCCAGCTGCAGCGCATGCGCTCGCGGCTGTCGATGGTGTTCCAGCACTTCAACCTGTGGTCGCACATGAGCGCGCTGCAGAACGTCATCGAGGCGCCGGTGCACGTGCTCGGCGTGCCGAAGAAGGAAGCCCTGGAAAAGGCCGAACACTACCTGGCCAAGGTCGGCGTGGCGCACCGCAAGGACGCCTACCCGGCGCACATGTCCGGCGGCGAGCAGCAGCGCGTGGCGATCGCCCGCGCTCTGGCGGTGGAGCCGGAGGTGATGCTGTTCGACGAGCCGACCTCGGCGCTCGACCCCGAGCTGGTCGGCGACGTGCTCAGGGTGATGCAGGACCTGGCTGGGGAGGGCCGCACCATGCTGGTGGTGACCCACGAGATGGGTTTCGCCCGCGAGGTCTCCAGCCAACTGGTATTCCTGCACAAGGGTTTGGTCGAGGAGCGCGGCAACCCGCGCGAGGTACTGGCGAATCCGCAGTCCGAACGACTCAAGCAGTTTCTTTCCGGCAGCCTCAAATAAGCCCTAGACTCGACCGCCATGACCTCTTATCGAATCGGCTTTCTGATCTGGCCCGAAACCCGGGCAATGACGCTGTCCCTGGCCGAAGAAGCGCTGCGCGTGGCGCAGCGGCTGCATCCGGAGGTCGTCTACGAACTGTCCTTCCTGCACGCCGAAACGGCCGCCAGCGATGCCTGGCGCCTGCCCGGCGAGCCGTGGAACGGGAACCTGGACGGTTTGCAGCGATTGTTCGTGGTCGCCGACGAGCCGCCGCTGAACGTCTCCGCGCCGCTCGCCGCCGCGCTCAAGCAACTGGTGCGCAGCGGCTGCGTGATCGGCGGGCTGTCCGCCGGCGTCTATCCGTTGGCCCAGCTCGGCCTGCTCGACGGCTACCGCGCCGCGGTGCACTGGCGCTGGCATGACGATTTCGCCGAGCGCTTCCCCAAGGTGATCGCCACCAGCCACCTGTTCGACTGGGACCGCGACCGCCTCACCGCCTGTGGCGGCCTCGCCGTGCTCGACCTGCTGCTGGCGCTGCTGGCGCGTGATCACGGTGCCGAACTGGCCGGCGCGGTGAGCGAGGAGCTGGTGGTCGAGCGCATCCGCGAAGGCGGCGAGCGCCAGCGCATCCCGCTGCAGAACCGCCTCGGCTCCAGCCATCCGAAGCTGACCCAGGCGGTGCTGCTGATGGAGGCGAACATCGAGGAGCCGCTGACCACCGACGAGATCGCCCAGCACGTCTGCGTGTCGCGCCGGCAGCTGGAACGCATCTTCAAGCAGTACCTCAACCGCGTGCCGAGCCAGTACTACCTGGAACTGCGCCTGAACAAGGCGCGGCAGATGCTGATGCAGACCAGCAAGTCGATCATCCAGATCGGCCTGTCCTGCGGCTTCTCCTCCGGCCCGCACTTCTCCAGCGCCTACCGCAACTTCTTCGGCGCCACCCCGCGCGAAGACCGCAACCAGCGACGCAGCGCCAACCCCTTCGAACTCAGCGGCTCGGGCGAACGCGAGTAACGCTGGCGGCCTCGATGGGTGACGCCGCTGCGCGGCCGACCTCTCCTGCGAGCCGGGCGGCCCTCCGGCCATCCACCGTTACACCGCTCGGCGGATCGATGAGGCGCGATCCGCCCTACGGTCCTGACCCTGCGAGGCGCGCATTTCACGTAGGGTGCGCCGCGCGCACCGAGAAAATATCGGCGTCGCAGGATGGTTTGAGCCCGCGATGCCCATCGACATGGCCCGACAGGTTGCACCGCTGCGCGGCCAACCGATCCTGCTACGCACCCTGCGGAAAATTTTCCCGGCAACGCCAATGGCCTTGGCAGTGCGTTTAAACTGCGCAGTCCCGATGCTTTCTGTCGCATTGCTGAAAGCACGGCGAACAGCCGGGTGGCCGCTATAACAAGTTGTCGCATGGCGGCAATGACGGGCCCGGTGCAGTCCCTACAATCCGTTCACCACTGGCCATTCATGGCAGGAGAAAAAGCCGATGTCCGCTCCGCAAGCGCAAGTAGAACGCGCCGATTTCGACCAGTTCATGGTTCCCAACTACGCACCTGCCGCCTTCATTCCGGTGCGCGGCAAGGGTTCGCGAGTCTGGGACCAGAGTGGCCGAGAGCTGGTCGATTTCTCCGGCGGCATCGCGGTGAACGTGCTCGGCCACTGCCACCCGGCCTTGGTCGGCGCGCTGACCGAGCAGGCCAATGCGCTCTGGCACGTCTCCAACGTGTTCACCAACGAGCCGACCCTGCGCCTTGCGCAGAAGCTGGTCGACGCGACCTTCGCCGAGCGGGTGTTCTTCTGCAACTCCGGCGCCGAGGCCAACGAGGCCGCCTTCAAGCTGGCCCGGCGCGTCGCCCACGACCGTTTCGGTGACGACAAGTACGAGATCATCGCCGCGCTGAACAGCTTCCACGGGCGCACCCTGTTCACCGTCAGCGTCGGTGGCCAGGCCAAGTATTCCGACGGCTTCGGGCCGAAGATCCAGGGCATCAGCCACATTCCGTTCAACGACCTGGATGCGCTCAAGGCGGCGATCTCGGACAAGACCTGCGCCGTGGTGCTGGAGCCGATCCAGGGCGAGGGCGGCGTGCTGCTGGCCGAGCAGTCGTTCCTGCAGGGCGCGCGCGAGCTTTGCGATGCGCACGACGCGCTGCTGATCTTCGACGAAGTGCAAAGCGGCATGGGCCGCAGCGGCGAGCTGTTCGCCCACACCCATTTCGGCGTGATCCCGGACATCCTGACCAGCGCCAAGAGCCTCGGCGGCGGCTTCCCGATCGCCGCCATGCTCACCACCACCGAGCTGGCCAAGCACTTCTCGGTCGGTGTGCACGGCACCACCTACGGCGGCAACCCGCTGGCCTGCGCGGTCGCCTGCGCGGTGATGGACGTGGTCAACACCCGCGAGACCCTCGACGGGGTGCAGGCACGGCACCAGCGCTTCCGCACTGCGCTGGAGCGCATCGGCCGGCAGTACGGCGTGTTCAGCCAGGTTCGCGGCCTTGGGCTGTTGATCGGCTGCGTGCTCAGCGACGCCTGGAAGGGCAAGGCCAAGGACTTCTTCACCGCCGCCGAGCAGGAGGCGGTGATGGTGCTGCAGGCCGGCCCGGACGTGGTCCGCTTCGCCCCCAGCCTGGTCATCGACGAGGCCGACATCGACGAAGGCCTGGCGCGCTTCGAGCGGGCGGTGGCCAAGCTCGCCGCTGCCTGAGGCAAGCCCGACGACGCGCTTCGGCGCGCTGCCTGCGTGTTCGCGCGCCGCCCTCTGGCGGCGCGTTTTTCTGGAGGAATGACAGGATGCTGGTGATGCGCCCCGCGCAAATGTCCGATCTGGCCGATGTGCAGCGCCTGGCCGCGGACAGCCCGGTCGGTGTCACGTCGCTGCCCGACGACAGCGATCGGCTCGGCGAAAAGATCGGCGCCTCCGAGGCCTCGTTCGCCGCCGAAGTCAGCTTCAACGGCGAGGAGACCTATTTCTTCGTCCTCGAGGACAGCGACAGCGGCCGCCTGGTCGGCTGCTCCGGCATCGTCGCCTCCGCCGGCTACTCCGAGCCGTTCTACAGCTTTCGCAACGAGACCTTCGTGCACGCCGCGCGCGAGCTGAAGATCCACAACAAGACCCACGTCCTCTCGCTGTGCCACGACCTCACAGGCAACAGCCTGCTGACCAGTTTCTACATCGAGCCGGGGCTGGTCGATTCGATCGCCGCCGAGCTGGTGTCGCGGGCACGCCTGCTGTTCGTCGCCAACCACCCGGAACGCTTCGCCGACGCCATCGTCACCGAGATCGTCGGGCAGAGCGACGAAAACGGCGATGCGCCGTTCTGGGATGCGGTGGGGCGCAATTTCTTCGACATCAACTACGCCGAGGCCGAGCGCCTCTGCGGGTTGAAGAGCCGTACCTTCCTCGCCGAGCTGATGCCGCATTACCCGATCTACGTGCCGCTGCTGCCGGATTCGGCGCAGGAAGCGATGGGCCAGGTGCATCCGCGCGCGCAGATCACCTTCGACATCCTCATGCGCGAGGGCTTCGAGACCGATCATTACATCGACATCTTCGACGGCGGGCCGACCCTGCATGCGCGCACCTCGGGCATCCGCTCGATCGCGCAGAGCCGCGTGGTGCNNCGCGCTGGTGGTCGAGCTGGACTGGGTGCCGGGCAAGCCTGTGAGCCTGCCGCTGGCTGTCGCCGAAGCGCTCGGCGCGGGCGAGGGTGCCAGCGTGCGGCTGGTGGCGGTGTGATGAAAGCGGCAGCATTCCGGAGATTCAGATGATCGTTCGTCCCGTACGCAGCGCCGACCTGCCGGCGCTGATCGACCTCGCGCGCAGCACCGGCGCCGGGCTGACCACGTTGCCGGCCAACGAGGCGCGCCTGGCGCACCGCGTCGGCTGGGCGGAAAAGACCTTCAGTGGCGAGGCAGAGCGCGCCGATGCCGACTACCTGTTCGTGCTCGAGGATGACGATGGCCGGGTGGTCGGCATTTCCGCCATCGCCGGCGCCGTCGGCCTGCGCGAGCCCTGGTACAACTACCGCGTCGGGCTCACTGTCAGCGCCTCGCAGGAGCTGAACATCCATCGGCAGATTCCGACGCTGTTCCNNGACCTCACCGGCAACTCCGAGCTGTGCTCGCTGTTCCTGCACGCCGACCACCGCAGCGGTCTCAACGGCCGGCTGCTGTCGAAGGCGCGCTTCCTGTTCATTGCCGAGTTCCGCCAGCTGTTCGGCGAGAAGGTCATCGCCGAGATGCGCGGTATGTCCGACGAGGCCGGCCGCTCGCCGTTCTGGGAGTGCCTGGGCCGGCACTTCTTCAAGATGGAATTCAGCCAGGCCGACTACCTCACCGGGGTCGGCAACAAGGCCTTCATCGCCGAGCTGATGCCCAAGTTCCCGCTCTACACGTGCTTTCTTTCCGAAGACGCGCGCAACGTCATCGGCCGCGTCCACCCGGACACCGAACCGGCGCTGGCGATGCTCAAGGGCGAGGGCTTCAGCCACCAGGGCTATGTCGACATCTTCGACGCCGGCCCGGCCATCGAGTGCGAGACGGCGAAAATCCGCGCGGTTCGCGACAGCCAGCCGCTGGTGCTGGCGGTCGGCACGCCGGGCGACGACGCCACGCCGTTCCTCATCCACAACCGCAAGCGCCAGGACTGCAGGATCACCGCGGCCCCCGCGCGGATGGCCGCCGGCACCCTGGTGGTAGACCCGATGACCGCGCGGCGCCTGCAACTGACCCCCGGCACCCAGGTGCGCGCCGTGCCGCTGAGCGCCTGAGGCGAGGACTGTCCGCATGAGTACCCATTACATCGCCGGCGCCTGGCAGGCCGGCCAGGGCGAGGCCCTGGAGTCGCTCAATCCGGTCACCCAGGAGTGCCTGTGGAGCGGCCGTGCGGCAAGCGCCGAGCAGGTCGAAATGGCGCTGCAGGCGGCGCGCGCGGCGTTTCCGGCCTGGGCGCGGCGCCCGCTCGAAGAACGCGTCGGCGTGCTCGAGCGTTTCGCCGAGGTGCTCAAGGCACGTGCCGACGAGCTGGCCCGCTGCATCGGTGGGGAAACCGGCAAGCCGCTGTGGGAAGCCGCGACCGAAGTCACCAGCATGATCAACAAGGTCGCCATCTCGCGGCAGAGCAACCGCGAGCGCACCGGCGAGAAGAGCGCGCCGCTGGGTGACGCCACCGCCGCGCTGCGGCACAAGCCGCACGGCGTGGTGGCGGTGTTCGGCCCGTACAACTTTCCCGGCCACCTGCCCAACGGGCATATCGTGCCGGCGCTGCTGGCCGGCAACACGGTGCTGTTCAAGCCCAGCGAACTGACCCCGAAAACCGCCGAGCTGACCGTGCACTGCTGGATCGAGGCGGGCCTGCCGGCCGGCGTTCTGCAACTGCTGCAGGGCGCGCGCGACACCGGCGCCGCGCTGGCCGCTCACGACGGCATCGACGGGCTGTTCTTCACCGGCTCCAGCCGCACCGGCAACCTGCTGCACGGCCAGTTCGCCGGGCGCCCGGAAAAGATCCTCGCCCTGGAGATGGGCGGCAACAACCCGCTGCTGGTGGATCAGGTCGCCGACCTCGACGCGGCCGTCTACACGATCATCCAGTCCGCCTTCATTTCCGCCGGCCAGCGCTGCACCTGCGCGCGCCGGCTGCTGGTGCCGCAGGGGGCCTGGGGCGATGCGCTGCTGGCGCGCCTGGTGGCGGTCAGCGCGACGCTCAGGGTCGGTGCCTTCGATGAACAGCCGGCGCCGTTCATGGGCTCGGTGATTTCCCTCGGCGCCGCGCAGCAGCTGCTCAAGGCGCAGCGCCAACTGATCGAGCGCGGCGCGATTTCGCTGCTGGAGATGTCGCAGCCGATGGAAAACGCGGCGCTGCTGACGCCCGGCATCCTTGACGTGAGCGCGGTCGCCGAGCGCGACGACGAAGAGCTCTTCGGTCCGCTGCTGCAGGTGATCCGCTACGCCGATTTCGACGCCGCCATCGCCGAGGCCAACGCCACCCGCTACGGTCTCGCCGCCGGGCTGCTGTCGGATTCGGCGCAGCGCTACGCGCAGTTCTGGCTGGAAAGCCGTGCCGGCATCGTCAACTGGAACAAGCCGCTCACCGGGGCCGCCAGCAGCGCGCCCTTCGGCGGCGTCGGCGCGTCCGGCAACCACCGCGCCAGCGCCTATTACGCGGCCGATTACTGCGCCTACCCGGT
Source organism: Pseudomonas sp. UBA5782 (assembly GCA_002418465.1). Lineage (GTDB taxonomy): Bacteria > Pseudomonadota > Gammaproteobacteria > Pseudomonadales > Pseudomonadaceae > Pseudomonas_O. The sequence goes on from DIEE01000250.1 coordinate 16,668, forward strand.
CGCCTCGCTGGAGAGCGAGCGCCTCAGCCTGCCCGCCACCCTGACCCCGGGAGTCAGCCTATGACGGCACATGAAGTGAACTTCGACGGGCTGGTCGGGCCGACGCACAACTACGGCGGGCTCTCCTACGGCAACGTCGCCTCGCAGAGCAACAGCCAGGCCGCGTCCAATCCGAAGGAAGCCGCGCGCCAGGGGCTGGCGAAGATGAAGGCGCTGCTCGACCTCGGCTTCCGCCAGGGTGTGCTGGCGCCGCAGGAGCGCCCGGACGTCGCCGCGCTGCGCAGCCTGGGCTTTGCCGGCAGCGACGCCCAGGTGGTCGAGAAGGCCGCCCGCGAAGCCCCGCTGCTGCTGGCCGCCTGCAGTTCGGCCTCCAGCATGTGGACGGCCAACGCCGCCACCGTCAGCCCCAGCGCCGACACCGCCGATGGCCGCGTGCATTTCACCGCCGCCAACCTCAACTGCAAGTTCCACCGCAGCATCGAACACCCGCAGACCAGTCGCGTGCTGGCGGCGATGTTCGCCGACCCAGAGCATTTCGCCCATCACCCGGCGCTGCCGGCAGCCAGCCAGTTCGGCGACGAGGGCGCGGCCAACCACACGCGTTTCTGCCGCGATTACGGCGAGCCCGGCGTGGAATTCTTCGTCTTCGGTCGCAGCGCCTTCGATGGCCGCTATCCGCAACCTTCGCGCTACCCGGCGCGGCAGACGCTGGAGGCCTCGCAGGCGGTGGCGCGGCTGCACGGGCTGAGCGAGGCCTGCGTGGTCTACGCGCAGCAGAATCCGGCGGTGATCGATCAGGGCGTGTTCCACAACGACGTGATCGCGGTGGGCAATGGCGAGGTGCTGTTCCACCATCAGGACGCCTTCCTCGACAGCGAGCGTGTGCTCGCCGAGCTGCAGGGCAAGCTGGCGCAACGCGGCGGCCGCTTCCAGGCCATCGGCGTGCCGCGCGATGCCGTGGGTGTGGACGACGCCGTGCGCTCCTACCTGTTCAACAGCCAGCTGCTCAACCGCGCCGATGGCGGCATGCTGCTGGTGGTGCCGGAGGAGTGCCGCAACAATCCGGCGGTGTGGAATTACCTCGACGGGCTCGCCGCCAGCGGCGGGCCGATCCGCGAAGTGAAGGTCTTCGATCTCAAGCAGAGCATGCAGAATGGCGGCGGCCCGGCCTGCCTGCGCCTGCGCGTGGCGCTCAACCATGCCGAGCTGGCGGCGGTCAATCCTGGCGTGCTGCTGACTCCGGCGCTGTACCTGGAACTGCTCGCCTGGGTCGACACGCACTACCGCGATCGCCTCAGCGAGGCCGACCTCGGCGATCCGCAATTGCTGCTGGAGAGCCGCACGGCGCTGGACGAGCTGACCCGGATACTTAAACTGGGCTCGGTCTATCCGTTCCAGACCAACTGATCTTCCTGCCGCGGGCATCGGTTCGCGGCTCCCTTGCCTTGTGATGCGGGCCGCGCCCGCGATCTGGAGTAACCCATGAGCGACGCCCTGCAACTGATCCTCGAAGACACCGACGGCACCCAGCTGGAAACCTCCTGCACGCGCTTCGCCGTGGTCTGGCAGGGCCGCGAGCTGTGGATCCAGCAGAACAACGGGCAACTGCTGATCGGTGTCGACATCGAGGACGGCGACACTGAATACGCCAACCTGCTGCTGCGCCCGATGGCCACCAACCTGGTCAGCCTGCAGCTGGAAATGGAACCGGTGGAAACCGACGAAGACGAGGAAGAGCACGTGCACGGTCCGGATTGCGGCCACTGAGCCAGCCGTTCGCAATGCGCTAGACAGGGAGGACGCCCATGCTTGCCCTCGGCAAACTGCTTGAACTGACCCTGGTCCGCCGTGAGCCGACCGAGAAGATTCAACTGACGGTGGGGGGCGTGCGCCTGCACTGGCTGACCGAGGGCGTGCTCGAAGTCACCCCGCCCGCCGGCAAGGACGATGGCCTCGACCTGATGCTTTCGGCGGGCATCCACGGCAACGAAACCGCGCCCATCGAGCTGCTCGACCGGCTGCTGCAGGACATCGCCAGCGGCCGCCTTAAACCGCGCGCGCGGGTGTTGTTCATCTACGGCAACCCCGACGCCATGCGCCGCGGCGAGCGCTACCTGGGGCAGGACCTCAACCGCCTGTTCGTCGGCCGCCACGAGGAATCCAGCGGTTTCGAGGCGCTGCGCGCCGCCGAGCTGGAGCGCCTGGCCGCGGCGTTCTTCTCCCGCGCCGAGCGCGAGCGCCTGCACTACGACCTGCACACCGCCATCCGCGGCTCGAAGATCGAGCGTTTCGCGCTCTATCCGTTCGCCAGCGGCCGCGAGCATTCGCGGCGCCAACTGGCGCGCCTGCGTGCGGCGGGGATCGACGCGGTGCTGCTGCAGAGCAAGCCCGGCATCACCTTCAGCGCCTACACCTACGCGCAGCTGCAGGCGGAGTCCTTCACCCTGGAGCTGGGCAAGGCGCGCCCGTTCGGCCATAACGAAGGTGTCGATCTGCGCCGTCTCGAAGCGCGCCTGGCGGCGCTCATCGAGGGCCGCGAGGAGCCGGTTGAAGACAGCCTCGACGGCCTGCAGTTGTTCGCCGTCGCCCGCGAAGTGATCAAGCACAGCGATGCGTTCCAGCTGCATCTTGCCGCCGACGTGGAGAACTTCAGCGAGCTGCCTCCGGGCTATCTGCTCGCCGAGGACATCGCCGGCAGCCGCTGGCTGGTGGAGGAAGAGGGCGCGCGGATCATCTTCCCCAACCCGAAAGTCGCCAACGGCCTGCGGGCCGGCATCCTGATCGTCCCCGCGCAGGCGCCGGGCGGCAACTGAGCGTTCGCGCGTCCCTGCACAGCGGCGCTGGCTGGCATTATCCTGCGCGACCGGCTGCCGCTGTCTGGCCGCCCGACGAATTCACCGGAGCCCGAGAATGTCCTTGATCGACCTGCGCAGCGATACCGTCACCCAGCCCACCCGGTCGATGCGCGAGGCCATGGCCCGCGCGCCACTGGGCGACGATGTCTACGGCGAGGACCCGACCGTCAACCGCCTGGAGGCTCACTTGGCCGAGCGGCTCGGCTTCGGTGCTGCGCTGTTCGTGCCGACCGGCACCATGAGCAACCTGCTCGGCCTGCTGGCGCACTGCGAGCGCGGCGAGGAGTACATCGTCGGCCAGCAGGCGCACACCTACAAATACGAGGGCGGCGGCGCGGCGGTGCTCGGCTCGATCCAGCCGCAGCCGATCGAAATGGACGCCGACGGTTCGCTCGACCTGGCGCGGGTCGCCGCGTACATCAAGGAGGACGACTTCCACTTCGCCCGCACGCGTCTGCTGGCGCTGGAAAACACCATGCAGGGCAAGGTGCTGCCGCTGGACTACCTGGCCCGCGCGCGCGCCTTCACCCGCGAGCGCGGCCTCGGCCTGCACCTGGACGGCGCGCGGCTGTTCAATGCTGCAGTCAAGCTGGGCGTCGAGGCGCAGGAGATATCGCGACATTTCGATTCGGTCTCGGTGTGCCTGTCCAAGGGCCTCGGCGCACCCATCGGTTCGGTGCTTTGCGGCAGCCAGGAGCTGATCGGCAAGGCGCGGCGCTGGCGCAAGATGGTCGGCGGCGGCATGCGCCAGGCGGGCATGCTGGCGGCGGCCGGACTGCACGCGCTGGAACACCAGGTCGAGCGCCTCGCCGAGGACCACGTTAACGCGCAGCTCCTCGCCGAACAGCTGCGTGGGTTGGGCCTTGAGGTCGAGCCGGTGCAGACCAACATGGTCTATGTGCATGTTGGCGATCAGGCCGCCGCGCTGAAGGCGCGCGCCGCCGAGCAGGGCATCAAGCTGAGCACCGCGCCGCGTACGCGCCTGGTCACTCACCTGGATTTCCGCGCCGAACACGTCCCCCGCGTCCGCGAGCTGTTCGCCGCGTTGCGCTAGCGTTGCCGAAGCCGCTGCGAGCGGCGTGCGCAATGTCCGCGCGCCTCTCTTCCCGATAGCGCGGCTCTATTCACAAAGCACTATCGGGCTGGCTCAGGGCCTATATAATGCGGCCCTTTGCCGTTATTTCCTGTCCGGCCGTTTCCCTGGAAAAATCTAATGAAAAGCGCAGAAATCCGTGAAGCCTTCCTCCGCTTCTTCGAAGAGAAGGGGCACACCCGTGTGGCGTCCAGTTCGCTGATTCCGGCGAACGATCCGACCCTGCTGTTCACCAACGCCGGGATGAACCAGTTCAAGGACTGCTTCCTCGGCCTGGAAAAACGCGCCTACACCCGCGCCACGTCCAGCCAGAAGTGCGTACGCGCCGGCGGCAAGCACAACGACCTGGAAAACGTCGGCTACACCGCGCGCCACCACACCTTCTTCGAGATGCTCGGCAACTTCAGCTTCGGCGACTATTTCAAGCGCGACGCGATCAGCTACGCCTGGGAGTTCCTGACCTCGGAAAAATGGCTGAACCTGCCCAAGGACAAGCTCTGGGTCACCGTCTACGCCACCGACGACGAGGCCTTCGACCTCTGGACCAAGGAGGTCGGCATCCCGGTCGAGCGCATGGTCCGCATCGGCGATAACAAGGGCGCGCCCTACGCCTCGGACAACTTCTGGGCGATGGGCGACACCGGTCCGTGCGGCCCCTGCACCGAGATCTTCTTCGACCACGGCGCCGATATCTGGGGCGGCCCGCCCGGCTCGCCGGAAGAGGATGGCGACCGCTACATCGAGATCTGGAACAACGTCTTCATGCAGTTCAACCGCACCGCGGACGGCGTGCTGCACCCGCTGCCGGCGCCGTCGGTGGACACCGGCATGGGCCTGGAGCGAATCAGCGCGGTGCTCCAGCACGTGCACTCGAACTACGAAATCGACCTGTTCCAGAACCTGCTGAACGCGGCGGCCGAGGCCATCGGCTGCGCCAACGAAGGCCAGGCCTCGCTGAAGGTGGTCGCCGACCACATCCGTTCCTGCGGTTTCCTCATCGCCGACGGTGTCACGCCGTCCAACGAAGGCCGCGGCTACGTGCTGCGCCGCATCGTCCGGCGCGCCTGCCGCCACGGCAACAAGCTGGGCGCCACCGGGAGCTTCTTCTACCGCATCGTCGCGGCGCTGGTCGCCGAGATGGGCGAGGCTTTCCCCGAGCTGAAACAGCAGCAGGCGCACATCGAGCGCGTGCTGAAAACCGAGGAAGAACAGTTCGCCAAGACCCTCGAACAGGGCCTGAAGATCCTCGAACAGGATCTGGCCGAGCTGCAGGGCTCGGTGATTCCGGGCGAAGTCATCTTCAAGCTGTACGACACCTACGGCTTCCCGATGGACCTCACCGGCGACATCGCCCGTGAGCGTGAGCTGACCCTCGACGAGGAAGGCTTCGAGCGCGAGATGGACGCCCAGCGCAAGCGCGCGCGCGCCTCCAGCGCCTTCGGCATGGACTACAACGCGCTGGTCAAGGTGGAGGGCGAGACGCGCTTCACCGGCTACCTGGGCACCACCGGCGAGGGCAAGGTGCTGGCGCTGTTCAAGGACGGTGCGGCCGTCGAGCAGCTGCAGGCGGGCGAGGAGGGCGTGGTGGTGCTCGACCAGACGCCGTTCTACGCCGAGTCCGGCGGGCAGATCGGCGACGCCGGTTTTCTCGCCAGCGAAGGCCTGCGCTTCGACGTGCGCGACACCACCAAGGCCGGCGGTGCGTTCCTCCATCACGGCATCCTCGACAGCGGCGTGCTGAGCATCGGCGCCAGCGTCGAGGCCACGGTGGACGCCTCGGTGCGCCAGGCCACGGCGCTCAACCACTCGGCGACTCACCTGCTGCACGCCGCGCTGCGCCAGGTGCTCGGCGAGCACGTGTCGCAGAAAGGCTCGCTGGTAGACAGCCAGCGGCTACGCTTCGATTTCAGTCATTTCGAGGCGATCAAGCCCGAGCAACTGAAGCAGCTGGAAGACATCGTCAACCGCGAGATCCGCGCCAACACGGCGGTGGAAACACAGGAAACCGACATCGAGACCGCCAAGGCCAAGGGCGCCATGGCGCTGTTCGGCGAAAAGTACGGCGACCGCGTGCGCGTGCTGAGCATGGGCGGCGGTTTCTCCGTCGAGCTGTGCGGCGGCACCCACGTGTCGCGCACCGGCGACATCGGCCTGTTCAAGATCACCAGCGAAGGCGGCACCGCGGCCGGCATCCGCCGTATCGAGGCGGTCACCGGCGCGGCGGCGTTCAGCTACCTGAATGCCGCCGAGGAGCAGCTCAAGGAAGCCGCCAACCTGGTCAAGGGCAGCCGCGACAACCTGGTCGACAAGCTATCCGGCCTGCTCGAGCGCAATCGCCAGTTGGAGAAGGAACTCGCCCAGCTCAAGGCCAAGGCCGCGAGCAGCGCCGGTGACGACCTTGCCGGTTCGGCAGTCGACGTGAAAGGCGTCAAGGTGCTGTCCGCGCGTCTCGATGGGCTCGACGGCAAGGCGCTGCTGGCGCTGGTCGACCAGTTGAAGAACAAGCTGGGTCGGGCGCTGATCCTGCTCGGCGGCGTGCTCGACGACAAGGTCGTGCTGGTGGCCGGCGTGACTGCCGATCTGACCGGCCAGCTGAAGGCCGGCGAGCTGATGAAGCAGGCCGCTGCGGCGGTCGGCGGCAAGGGCGGCGGTCGCCCGGACATGGCGCAGGGCGGCGGCAGCGAGCCGGCGAAACTCGACGAAGCCCTGGCGCTGGCGAAGACCTTCGCCGAGCAGGGCCTCTGATACGGATACCGGCGCCGATCGCNNGATCGCGTATCGGCGCCGCGCGGGCCTTGGCAGTGGTTGGGGTTGTATGTTTAATGGGCGCCCTTCGCGGGCTTAGGCGGCTTTTGAAATGGCTTTGATCGTACAGAAATTTGGGGGCACCTCCGTCGGCACCGTCGAGCGTATCGAGCAGGTGGCCGAGAAAGTGAAGAAATTCCGCGAGAACGGCGACGACATCGTCGTCGTGGTCTCGGCCATGAGCGGTGAAACCAACCGCCTGATCGCGCTGGCGAAGCAGATCGACGAGCAGCCGCATGCACGCGAGCTGGACGTGATGATCTCCACCGGCGAGCAGGTGACCATCGCCCTGCTGGCCATGGCACTGAACAAGCGCGGTGTGCCGGCGGTTTCCTATACCGGCAACCAGGTGCGCATCCTCACCGACAGCGCCTTCAACAAGGCGCGCATCCTGCAGATCGACGATCGCAAACTGCGCGCCGAGCTGAAGGCCGGTCGCGTGGTGGTGGTCGCCGGTTTCCAGGGCGTCGACGAGCAGGGCAACATCACCACCCNNCTATACCACCGACCCGCGCGTGGTCCCGCAGGCGCGGCGGATGGACAAGATCACCTTCGAGGAGATGCTGGAAATGGCCAGCCTTGGCTCCAAGGTGCTGCAGATTCGCTCGGTGGAATTCGCCGGCAAGTACAACGTCCCGCTGCGCGTACTGCACAGCTTCCAGGAGGGTCCGGGCACCCTCATTACCCTTGATGAAGAGGAATCCATGGAACAGCCGATCATCTCCGGCATCGCCTTCAACCGCGACGAAGCCAAGCTGACCATCCGTGGCGTGCCGGACAACCCCGGCGTGGCCTTCAAGATCCTCGGCCCGATCAGCGCGGCGAACATCGAGGTGGACATGATCGTGCAGAACGTCGCGCACGATAACACCACCGATTTCACCTTCACCGTGCACCGCAACGACTACCAGAACGCCCTCGCGGTGCTGCAGAACACCGCGCGCGAAATCGGCGCGCGGGAAGTGGTCGGCGACGTGAAGATCGCCAAGGTCTCCATCGTCGGCGTGGGCATGCGCTCGCACGCCGGTGTCGCCAGCCGCATGTTCGAATCGCTGGCGAAGGAGAGCATCAACATCCAGATGATCTCCACGTCCGAAATCAAGGTTTCGGTGGTGATCGAGGAAAAGTATCTCGAACTCGCGGTGCGTGCCTTGCACACCGCGTTCGAGCTGGACGCGCCGTCGCGGCCGGGCAGCGAAGACTGAAGACCCGGGCAAAGGCGCTATTTCGCGCCTTTTGTCGTAATTGGCTGTGCCGGCGGAACTTTACGTTCCTCGAAGACGGTCAATACTGGGAGCAAGCCCGAGCAGAAGATTGCCTCGGACAGTAGTGAATATGTGCAGACAACCGTGTCTTGCTATGAATCCAAAAGGGAGTGAAAGGAATGCTGATTCTGACTCGCCGGGTAGGGGAGACCCTTATGGTTGGTGACGAAGTTACCGTCACCGTGTTGGGCGTTAAGGGTAATCAGGTGCGCATTGGCGTCAATGCGCCCAAGGAAGTGGCCGTTCACCGCGAGGAGATTTACCAGCGCATCCAGAAAGAGAAAGATCAAGAACCAAGCCACTAATTTTTCTCAAAATTTTGGCTTTGCAAAGTGGGGGAACATGGGTATCATGCGCCCCGTTGCGGAGAGGTGGCCGAGTGGCCGAAGGCGCTCCCCTGCTAAGGGAGTACACCTCACAAGGGTGTCGGGGGTTCGAATCCCCCCTTCTCCGCCATTAGCATTACCAGGGCGTGATGCGAGTAAGTTGAACAGCAAGTCGTTGAAATAGCTGACAACCTACTTGAATCGCAAAGCAAGTTCCCTATAATGCGCACCCCATGCACTCATAGCTCAGCTGGATAGAGTACTCGGCTACGAACCGAGCGGTCGGAGGTTCGAATCCTCCTGAGTGCACCAACTCCGAATGGCTTGCAGCGATGCAGGCCATTTTGTTTCAACCAGCGGTGACCTGGTCCATCAAGCGCCACATGCACTCATAGCTCAGCTGGATAGAGTACTCGGCTACGAACCGAGCGGTCGGAGGTTCGAATCCTCCTGAGTGCACCAAATAGAGAAGGGCCTGCAGCGATGCAGGCCCTTTTTCTTTGTCAGCGATTTTTCTTCGTCTTGGTCTTCACGCAGCCGGCTTCGTCGAATGCCACCTGGCGGCTGCGGCCGTTGCCGTCCGCTTCGTAGGTGTAGCGTACCTGGCCGTTCTGGGTGCTGACCTTGTCCGGACGGCCGAAGGCGCTTTCGATGTCCGCGCGGCTCATGCCGTCGCGCACTTCACGGCGAATCGTCGCCTGGCGCCGCTGGCTGGCGTCGAGCAGGTTGCCGCAGCCGTCGTCCTGCGCGCCGACCACTACCAGTTCGCGTTTGTTCTGCTGTTTCTCCGCCATGCCGCTCTTGCCGGCGACCTTCTTCTTCGGCGTCGCCATCGGCACCGGCTTGCCGTTGCCCGGTGTCGGGTTCTCTGCCTGTTGCAGCGCCTGCTGCTGGTCGATGGGGCAGCCGCGCTGGCTGAAGGTGACCTTGCCCGCGGCGTCGACGCAGCGGAAAACGCTGGCTGCCGTAGCGAACGGCGGCAGGCCCAGGGCGAGGGCTAGAAGCCCGGTGTATAGCGATCCATGCATGGGAAACGTCCTCCTGACGAAACGAGCAGCAGTGTAGTCGCTCGTCGCGCCGGCAAGGTGCCTCGGCGGCGCTGCATGACGTCGCACAGCTATTCAGCTCTTGCCGAGATTCGCTTCGCAAACGTTTGTTCTTGGTCGGGTTTTGTCGGGTGCAAAGGCGCCGGGCAGTGGGTATCATTGCCGGCGTCAGCCCCGCCGGGGCTTGTGGAACACCCCCATGGACTTACCCAGTAGTCGCTCAATAGCCCTTTTTGCCGATCACATGACCGATTGATCCCTTGGCGCGCGCCGCCGCTGGGGGGGGAGTGCGCCATGAACGAAGTAGAAATCAAGAAGCCGCAAGAAAGCCTGCAGGATCGCCTGGCGCAGGTGATCGATCTGCTGCACCGGCACAAGCTGGTGGAAGACCTGACGCACCGTCAGGAAGGCATGCACCACGACCGCGTGGAAAACCTGGTGCACCGGCAGAATCTCGCCGAGCTGCAACGCAAGCTCGATGAGCTTCACCCCGCCGACGTCGCCCACATTCTCGAAGCGCTGCCGCTCGACGATCGTCTGACCGTCTGGCAACTGGTCAAGTCCGAGAACGACGGCGACATCCTCCTCGAAGTTTCCGATGCCGTCCGGGAAAACCTGATCGCCGACATGGACGATCACGAGTTGCTCGCCGCCGCCAAGGAGATGGACGCCGACGAACTCGCCGACCTGGCGCCGGAGCTGCCGCGCGACGTCGTCCACGAGCTCATGGAAACCCTCGATGCGCAGCAGCGCGAGCGCGTGCGTTCGGCGTTGTCCTACGAGGAGGACCAGGTCGGTGCGCTGATGGACTTCGAGATGGTCACCATCCGCGAGGACGTCAGCCTGGAAGTGGTGTTGCGCTACCTGCGCCGCCTGAAGGAACTGCCAGGCCACACCGACAAGCTCTTCGTGGTCGATTACGACGGCGTGCTCAAGGGCGTGCTGCCGGTCAAGCGGCTGCTGGTCAACGACCCGGAGAAGCAGGTTGCCGAGGTGATGGCCAACGATCCGGTGAGTTTCCACCCGGACGAGGACGGCTACGACGCCGCCCAGGCCTTCGAGCGTTACGACCTGGTTTCCGCTCCGGTGGTGGACAAGAACGGCAAGCTGATCGGCCGTCTGACCATCGATGAGATGGTCGACCTGATCCGCGAGGAGAGCGAGAGCGAAGTCCTCAGCATGGCCGGTCTGCGCGAGGAGGAAGACATCTTCGCCTCGGTGTGGAAATCGCTGCGCAACCGCTGGTCGTGGCTGGCGGTGAACCTGATCACCGCGTTCCTCGCCTCGCGGGTGATCGGCCTGTTCGAGGGCTCGATCGAGAAGCTGGTGGCGCTCGCCGCGCTGATGCCGATCGTCGCCGGCATCGGCGGCAACTCAGGCAACCAGACCATCACCATGATCGTTCGCGCGATGGCGCTGGACCAGGTCAGCACCGGCAACACCCAGCGCCTGCTGCGCAAGGAGCTGGCGGTGGCGCTGGTCAACGGGCTGGTCTGGGGCGGCGTGATCGGTGCGGTGGCCTACGCGCTCTACGGCAGCTGGTCGCTCGGCGTGGTGATGACCGCGGCGATGACGCTGAACCTGCTGCTGGCAGCGCTGATGGGCGTGCTGATTCCGATGACCCTGGTGCGCCTGGGCCGCGATCCGGCGATGGGCGCCAGCGTGATGATCACCGCGATGACCGATAGCGGCGGCTTCTTCATCTTCCTCGGCCTGGCGACCCTCTTCCTGCTCTGACCTCCTGCCTGCTCAATCCTGGCATCCGATCCCGGCGAAATCCTCGCGCAAGGCAGCGCCACGCTTGAGTAGCGTGGCGCGCTGGGTGTCGCTGGCGCTGGCCATCAGGTCGACGAAGAGGTCGACGCCCGCCTGTTCGGTGGTGGCGAACGCCTGCCGATAGGCATCCGTCCATAGGGTTTCGCGCTGTTGCAGGAGCACCTGGATGCGCCCGGCGAACTGCCCGCTATCGCGCTGTTCGAGGGCCGCCAGCAGTGCGTCCTGCCAATGCGCGCGGTTCTCCAGCCAGGCCTGGTTCTGCGTGCCCAGCGAGGCGGACCACTGGCGCACGCGCATTTGCTGCGCCTGGCTCAGGCGGCCCATCCAGGTTTCCAGGCGTTTCTGCATGCGTTCGGCACGTTCGTCGATCTGCTCCTGCAGCGGCACGTCGAGGTACTTCTCCTTGCGCTCGCGGCGGTCGTCGGCGAAGGAGGCTGCCAGCTCCTCGACCTGCTCGTCGTTCAGCCCGCGCAGCATTTCCACCGTCGACGGGGTGATTTCCTCGGCGACGGTGGCCACCGCCTGCTTGGCCTCGGCCAGGCGTGCACGCACCTCGGGTTCGCTGACGCGGCGCTCGGCGACCATCGCGTGGACCCTGTCCATCCAGGCCAGATAGCCCGGCAGCTGGGTCCGGCAGTGCCAGCTCAGCTGTTCGCGCAACTGGCTGTCGAAGGTGCTGCGCTGCTCGGGCGTCATATCCAGGTAGTCGCTGATCGACCAGGGAATCAACCGATCCAGATGGCGGTAGGCGAGGCCGATGCGGGTGCAGCTCTGCAGCAGCAGGATGCTGGCGAGAACCAGCAGGAAGGCGTTTCGGTAGGCGGTGCGCATGGGGGCAATCTCTGTCGTCGCTCGTTCATCAGAGCGGCGGGAGCGCCCGCCAGTTCGCCCGGCGAACCGACCACCGGCGCGAGCGAAGCCCGTCCACAGCGGTCAGTTAAAAAATGATCACCTTATCCCTGGAGGTTATCGATGATCGATTGCACCGCCGACTGGGCGACCACCCGCGACCTGCTGCGGATCGCCCGACGCGACGAAACCCTGGGTTTCCACGATGCCAGCGTGGTGGTGGCCGCGCGCATGGGCACCCGCGCCGACGATCCCGAGGTGACCCAGGCGATTCTTTCCGCAGGGGAGTGCCTGGCCGGCAACGGCTTCATCCGCACCACGCAGCCATTCGACGAGGAGGCGTGGATTCTCGGCATCAACCCGCTGGGTTCGCAGCTGCTCGGCTGGCTGGATGACGAGCCGCGCTGGAGGCGGCTGCAGCCGCTGCTCGACGAAGCGCTGAAGGACGCCAGCGACGTCTACCAGCCGCTTACCGCGGAAACCCTGGGCAGCGCGCTGGCGCGAGTTGCCGCGCATTGAAGACCGTGAACGCCGATCAGCCGCGGGGAACATGCCCCTCGTCGAGCCGCCCGCGGTGATCGACTGCCTGATCATCGGCGCCGGTCCGGCCGGGCTTACCGCAGCGATCTACCTGGCGCGCTTCCACCGCAACATTCGCCTGATCGATGGCGGCGCCAGCCGCGCCGAGCTGATTCCGCTGTCGCACAACTATCCGGGCTTCCCGCCGGGCATTTCCGGCATCGACCTGCTCGAGCGCCTGCGCCAGCAGGTCGAGGGCTACGGCGCGAGCGTCCTGCACACCCAGGTGGCGAGCCTGCAGCGCCTGGACGAGCTGCACTTCGAGGCCGTGCTCGAAGACGGCAGCCGCCTGCAGACGCGCCGCGTGCTGCTGGCCACCGGCATCGAGGACGAACTGCCGCCCGAGCTGGAGGAACCCTACGACGCCATCCGCGCCGCGCGGGTGCGGCTCTGCGCGATCTGCGACGGTTACGAGGTGGATGGCGACGATGTCGGCGTGTACGGCGAAGCCGAGTGCGCGATCCGTCATGCGGTGTTCCTGCGCACCTTCACCGACCGCGTGACGGTGATCGTCCACGGCGAGAGCGAGGCCTGCGTGCAGGCGCTGGAGCTGGCCGGGCACTACGGCATCCGCATGATCGGCGACCGCGTCGAGCGCATGCACATCCAGGACAGCAAGGTGCTGTTGCTGACCTGCAAGGGCGAGGAACTGTGTTTCGACATGGTCTACCCGACGCTGGGTTCGCGGGTGCGTTCGGAACTGGCGCTGAAACTGGGCGCCACCTGCGACGAGAACGGCGCGCTCTTGGTGGATCGTCAGCAGTGCACCAGCGTGCCCGGCCTGTACGCCGCCGGAGACGTAGTCTGCGCGCTGCATCAGGTGAGCACCGCCACCGGCCAGGCGGCGCAGGCGGCGACGGCGATCCACAACGGTCTGGAAGCCAACCCCTGGGGCGGGCCGGCGTCGGCGCGGGGGGTTACTGCGGCTCGGCGGGAGTGAGGCTTTCCGGCGGCGGCGTGACCAGCGCATTGACCAGCGCCAGGGCGCGCTCGAAGGAGGGGTAGCCGCTTTTCGCCACGTCCAGGTTGGCATAGTCGGCGCGGTATTCCTCGGCCTTCTCGGGGTCGGCTTCGCTGACCAGGAAGGGTTCCGAGTAGATCTTGTACATCAGCGCGGTGGCGTGCGGATGGCCCTTGGCGACTGCCTTGTTCAGCAGCTTGAGGACTTCGTCCGGCTGCGGGCCGAGGCGGATCAGCAGCACGGCCTTGTAGAAGGCGGTTTCGCCGGTCTGATCGTCACGGGCGGCGCGGTCGAGCAGCGCTTCGGCCAGTTCCAGGCTCTCCAGATCGCCGGAGCCCACCAGAATCTTCGCCTGCAGCAGGTCGTTCTGGTAGAGCAGGCGCTCGGTCTGGCAGTCGGAGCGGCTCCACGGGCTGTCGCACATCGTCGAGCTGCATCCGACAAGGCCGAGCGAGGCGGCCAGGGCAATCCATTTCTTCATTCTTCTTCTGTCCCCATGTGCTGCGTTGACCGCAGGTTCGACTGCGTGAAGTCCATGCGGTTCGCACTCTAGCGCCCCTGCGCCAGCGGTTCCAAACCCGCGCGCCTCGGGTGGCCCTCAGAAACGCTCGTCGGCTTTGAGATAGCGCCATTCCCCCGGCTGCAGTTTAGCCATCGCCACACGGCCGATGCGGATCCGTTTCATCCCCACCACCTGCAGGCCGACGGCTTCGCAGAGGTGACGAATCTGCCCCGGCTGCGGCGCCTTGAGGGCGAAGCGCAGGCGCGTTTCGTTCTGCCAGCTGACCTTCAGCGGTGTCTCCGGCTGGCCCTTGTAGCTTTGCGGGCGATTCAGGCGCTTGAGCCCGTTCTCGATGATCTCGCCGCTCACCTCGACGATGAATTCCTGTTCCAGCTTGGCCGCATCTTCCTTCAGCGCACGGGCGACGCCGTGGTTCTGACTGAAGATGACCAGCCCGCTGGCATCGGTTTCCAGCGCGGTGAGCAGTTCCTGGCGGAGGAANNAGCCGGCCGGCTTGTGCAGCAGCAGCGTGGCGAAACCGATGGGCGCGGCCATCGCGCCGGGCAGCAGTTCGACGCGCTGCGCGTCGACCTTGAACTGCGGTTCCTCGACCACCTTGCCGTCCACGCTGACCCAGCCGCCCTCGATGTAGAGCTCGGCCTCGCGGCGCGAGCAGGGCAGCAGTTCGGCGAGACGTTTGGAGAGGCGCACGGGTTCGGTCATGGTCTGGGCTCTGGAGGCGGTGGGGGATTGTAACCGGCTATGTGATTCATCGCGGAAAGCCTGTCGCTGCGGTCACACTATTCGCGGATTTTCAGCCCGAGGAGTCGATACATGCTGCGTAGAACCCTGTTGCCGCTGCTCTGCGGCGCCCTGTGGTGCACCGAGGTTTCCGCGCAGGCGAGTGAAAGCGGCGAGCTGAGCGTGGTCGAGGTGGTCGGCGGGCTGGAGCATCCCTGGGCGCTGGCGTTCCTGCCGGGCGGCAAGGACATGCTGATCACCGAGCGCAGCGGCAACCTGCGCCTGTTTGGCGAATCCGGCCTGTCCGCGCCGCTGGGTGGCGTGCCCGAGGTGTTCGCGCGCGGGCAGGGCGGGTTGCTCGACGTGGCGCTGTCGCCGCAGTTCGCCAGGGACCGGCTGGTCTACCTGTCCTACGCCGAGGCCGGCGACGGCAAGGCCGGCACCACGGTCGGCCGTGGTCGCCTGGCGGCTGACGATTCGCGACTGGAGGATTTCCAGGTGATCTTCCGCCAGCAGCCCAAGCTGTCCACCGGCGAGCACTTCGGCTCGCGGCTGGTGTTCGACCGTGACGGCCACCTGTTCATCGCCCTGGGCGAGAACAACCAGCGGCCCACCGCGCAGGACCTCGACAAGCTGCAGGGCAAGCTGGTGCGGGTGAACGCCGACGGCAGCGTCCCCGGCGACAACCCCTTCGTCGGCCAGGCCGGCGTGCGCGGGGAAATCTGGTCCTACGGCCATCGCAACCAGCAGGGCGCGGCGATCAACCCGTGGAGCGGCGCGCTCTGGACCCACGAGCACGGCCCGCGCGGCGGCGACGAAGTGAATATCCCGGCAGCCGGCAAGAACTACGGCTGGCCGCTGGCGACCCACGGCATCAACTACAGCCTGTTGCCGATTCCCGAAGCCAAGGGCGAGTTCGTCGAGGGCACCGAGCCGCCGCTGCATGTCTGGGAGAAGTCGCCGGCGATCAGCGGCATGGCCTTCTACGACAACCCGCGCTTTCCCGAGTGGCAGCACAGCCTGTTCATCGGCGCGCTGCGCGGCTACCTGATCCGCCTGCAGCTGGACGGCGACAAGGTGGTCGGCGAAGAACGTCTGCTGGAAGACTTCGGCAGCCGCATCCGCGACGTGCGTCAGGGCCCGGATGGCTATCTCTACGTGCTCACCGATGCGTCCGATGGGCAACTGCTGAAAGTCGGCCTGGACTAGCCGCTAAAGCGGGCGCGAGGCCTGGAAACGCATTGCGCCGTCGCAGCGGGTGTTGAAGCCGGAATAGGCCGAGCACTCCTCGTCGCTGAGGCTGGAGGCGCTGTACGACAGGTTGAGGTCGAAGCCCAGCCAGGGCCGCGTCAGGTTCACCGACCAGTCGTTGAACATGCGCACGTTGGCGCCATCGGCGAGTGCCACCGGCGATTCGAGGACATGGTTGCCGTACTTCACGATCACCTGGAAGCCCAGCGCTTCCTGCAGGTCGAAGTTGGCCAGCAGGGTGCGGTCTTCGCGACCGGGGTCGAGGCTGAACGAGGCGCCGAGACGATGGCCGAAAATGGTCAGCCCGGCGTAGTACTCCTCGACGTCCATCTGCCCGACGCTCGGGTAGCTGTTGAGCAGGGTACCCAGCTCGTAGCCGAGGTGATCGTCCACCGGGTGCTTGAAGCCGGCGTAGGTTTCCATTTCCAGCTGCTGGCCTTCCTCGGGCGCCAGGTCCGGCGCCCACTGGCCGAGGTACCAGCCGCTGCTGTGGGTCAGGTCGAAACCGCCGTGCACCTGGCCGCTGGTCTGCGGCTTGACCAGGCCCTGGGCCATGCTGCGAGTGGGGGCCGAGCCGAGCTTGAGGTCGAAGTCGCCGACCTCGCGCTGGATGTTGGTGGTTTGCAGCTGCGAGGCGCAGCCGCCCAGGCAGAGTGTCAGAACAAGCCAAGATTCACGCATGTCGCGCACTCCTCTTCGATCAAGGAGTGACTCGTCACGCTGATCGTGTCAGCGCCCAGCCACCGCAAAAGAGCTCCAGGCTCCATCTCCACCGATCGGCCGGTGCGCTTAAAAGCCGCATTCCAGACCTCCCCGTTGAACCTTTTAACAGCTAAGGCGTCGTCGGCGAACCGCCGTTCGTCAATCGCGCCGCCCGCCGGGGAAATTCCAGCCCGCGGGCGGGCGCTGCGGGTAGAATGCGCGGCCTGGCGAATCAAGGCACACGACATGGCACTCATCGGGCGTTTCAACTCTCTGCAGGTGGTCAAGCACACCGACTTCGGGCTCTACCTGGACGGCGGGCCGGACGGCGAAATCCTCCTGCCCAACCGCTACGTTCCCAAGGGTGAACCGACCGATATCGGCGACTGGCTGAACGTATTCGTCTATCTGGACAGCGACGACCGGGTGATCGCCACCACGCTCAAGCCGAAGGTGCAGGTGGGTGGTTTCGCCAGCCTCAAGGTGGCGGAAATCAACCGCGTCGGCCTGTTCCTCGACTGGGGCCTGCCCAAGGACCTGCTGCTGCCGCACTCTGAAGAGAAGCGGCCGCTGCAGGTCGGCGACTACTGCGTGGTGCACGTCTACCTCGACAAGCGCACCCGGCGCATCACCGCCACCGCGCGCCTCGACCGCTATCTGGACAAGACGCCGCCGCGCTACGAAGTCGGCCAGGCGGTCGACCTGCTGGTCGCCGAAGCCACCGACATGGGCTTCAAGGCGATCATCAACAGCCAGCACTGGGGCCTGATCCACAAGAACGAAGCGTTCAAGTTCCTGCGCAGCGGCATGCAGGAGAAGGGCTTCATCCGCGAGCTGCGCGACGACGGCAAGATCAGCCTGAGCCTGCAGCCGCTGGGCGAGAAGGCCGTGGAAAGCCTCGGCGAACAGATCCTCCGTCAGCTGCGCGACAACGACGGTGCGCTGCCGCTGAGCGACAAGAGCTCGCCGGAAGAGATCACCCGCCGCTTCAACGTCAGCAAGGGCAACTTCAAGAAGGCCATCGGCGGCCTCTACAAGCAGGGGCTGATCCGCATTCTCGAAGACCGCATCGAGCTGCCCTGAGGCGCGACTGCCGGTCGGCCGAGCTGTGCCGGCCGTCGAAGTCCTTCCGCGAAAGGCCATTCGGCCACGCGCTGCCTCCCGTCGCGCTGCCAGCCAGGCGAACGTCTTAATTTTGTAACGGTCAATTTCAGGCGACCGCATTCTCAGGCACAGGCATGCGCTGCACGCCCCTGGATTGCGGAGCGAACGCCGAATGGAGTTAGCCGACCCTTGCATATCGCCGATATGACCATGTTCTACGCACCCGCCAGCGGTGGCGTGCGCACTTACCTGGAGGCGAAGCACCGCCGCTTGCGCCTCCATCCCGATGTGCAGCACAGCGTGCTGATTCCGGGCCCCGCCTACCAGCAGGCCGATGGCATCTACCAGGTGCCGGCCCCCGCGCTGCCGTTCGGCAAGGGTTACCGTTTCCCGGTGCGCCGCGCGCCCTGGCGCAACCTGTTGCGCACTTTGGGGCCGGACCTGATCGAAGTCGGCGATCCGTACATGACTGCCTGGGCGGCGCTGGATGCCGGTCGCCAGCTCGACGTGCCGGTGATCGGCTTCTATCACTCCGACCTGCCTCTGCTGGCCTGCAACCGCCTCGGCCCGTGGATCGGCACCAACATGGAGGCCTACGTCGCGCGGCTCTATCGCAGTTTCGACCGGGTACTGGCGCCGAGTCAGGTGATGGCCGACAAGCTCAGCCGCCTGGGCGTGCGCGACGTATACGTGCAACCGCTGGGGGTCGACCTGCGCACCTTCCGCCCGCAACGGCGCGATGCCGGCTTGCGCCGCGAGCTGGGCCTGGCCGAGGACACCCGGCTGATGATCTTCGCCGGCCGCGGCTCGCGCGAGAAGAACCTGCCGGTGCTGCTGGAAACCGCGCGCCGCCTGGGCTCGCCCTATCATCTGGTGCTGGTCGGCTCGAACATGCCGCGCCAGGTGCCGGCCAACGTCACGGTGCTGGAACGTTTCCGCCCGGCCGACGAGGTCGCCCGGCTGATGGCCAGCTGTGACGTACTGCTGCACGCCGGCGACCAGGAAACCTTCGGCCTGGTGGCGCTCGAGGCGATGGCCAGCGGCATTCCGGTGGTGGCGGTGCGCGCCGGCGCGCTGGCCGAGATCGTCACGCCCCAGGGCGGACGGCTGTGCGCGGCGAACGATGCAGCGTCGATGGCCGCCACCGTGCGCGAGCTGTTCGAGGAGGATGTCCGCGCCCTCGGCGCCAGGGCTCGCCAGTTGGTCGAGACGCAGTATTCCTGGGACGCCGTGGTCGCCGGCCTGCTCGCGCATTACCGCGCGGTGCTCGGCACGCTCGACCTGCCGCGGGCCGCCAATGGCTGAGCGCAGCCTGATGCTGGTGCTGCACGACGTGGCACCGGAAACCTGGCCCGACTACCGGCCGTTCGTCGAGGCGGTGGATGCGCTCGGCCGGACAGCGCTCGGCCGGATTCCCATCACCTGGCTGGTGGTGCCGGATTTCCACTATCGCAACGCCCTCGACACGCATCCGGATTTCTGCCGGCTGCTGGATTCGCGGGTGGCGCGCGGCGACGAGCTGGCGCTGCACGGCTTCTATCACTGTGACGACGCGCCGAAGCCGCGTACCCCGAAAGACTGGTTCATGCGTCGCGTCTACACCTGGGAAGGCGAGTTCTACGCGCTGGACCGCGCCCAGGCGCAGCAGCGGCTGGAGCAGGGCATGGCGCTGTTCCATCGGCATGCCTGGCCGCTACACGGCTTCGTCGCGCCGGCCTGGCTGATGAGTCGCGGTACCCGCGAGGCACTGAGCGCCAGTGGGCTGCGCTACACCAGCGACCCGCAGCATTTCTACCTGCTCCCCGAGCACAGCCCCATCGACGCCCCCGGCCTGGTCTGGAGCGCGCGCAGCGCCTGGCGCCGCGGCATGTCGCGGCTGATCAGCGAGCGGGCCCTGCGCGAACATCGCGATGCGCCGCTGCTGCGCCTCGGCCTGCATCCGGTGGACATGCGTCACGGCTTTTCCCGCGGCTACTGGCTCGACCTGCTGCAGCGACTGCTGGCCGATGGCCGCGTGCCGACGACCAAGATCGATTGGCTGCAAGGCCGGCTGCGGGCGACGAGCGCGGCGGCATGAGCCGCAGCCTCTGGCTGCTGCTCGGCGCCTTGCTGGCGGCGGCGCTGGGGCCGCTTCTGCTCGGTGGCAGCGGCCTGTTCGAGCGCCTGCGGAGCTTTCCGGGCGGGCTGCTGATTCTGATGTTCGGCATGATCCTGCTGTGCTGGAACCTCAACGCGCTGCGCCTGCGCCTGCTTCTCGGCTAGCATCCGATCGGGCATGGCCAGGCGCTTGGCG
>DIEE01000250.1:36879-37080 GCA_002418465.1 Pseudomonas sp. UBA5782
CAGTTGAGCGACCTGCTGGTGTTCGTCTGCGCGCTGCTCGGCATCCTCGCCTACGCGCTGTCGCATGCCTTCAGCGCGCATGTCGGCTGGCTGCTCGGTGGCAGCGCGGCGCTGCTCGGCGGCGCGTTGCTGGGGTTGGCGCTGCTCGGTCGCTATCACCACGCCGTGTTGCGCGGCCTGGGGCGGATCGCCGCGCGTTTC
>DIEE01000289.1:0-128 GCA_002418465.1 Pseudomonas sp. UBA5782
ATGAATTCCAGTTCCTGCCCGCGGCGTGCGCCCAGCGCCAGCAGGCGGCTCAGGCTTTTCGCCGAGACACCGCGACCCGGATCGCCGGGCAGGCGCACGCGCACCTCGCCGTCGAAGGATTGCGCCAG
>DIEE01000289.1:138-27680 GCA_002418465.1 Pseudomonas sp. UBA5782
GGCAGCTCGCCGCCAAGGGCTTCGAGCACGCTGCGGCTGGATGTGGCATGGCTGAATTCATGCCCGCGGCCTTCGATCAGCAGGTCGCACAGGCGTTCGAGAATCTGCCGCTGCGCCTCGCCACGGCTGGCCAGGCAGAACAGCCCGGCGAGCGGCTGGCCGTCGAGCTGCAACGGCGTCTGCGGGGTGACGAAAGCCAGCCCGGGGCGGCTGACGCCCGCCTCGCCATGCAGCAGCCAGAGGCCGTCGCCCAGCGGCAGCGGTTGTTCCTGCAGCACCCCAGCGGCGAAACCGGGGCCGCCGCAACCGGCCTTCTTCAGCAGGCGTATGCCCTGCCAGGCGAGGTCGTCGGCATCCTCGACGTCGATCCCCAGGCCGACCAGCTGGCTGTCCAGCGCCAGCTCCTGCGGCGCGCCCTGCAGCAGGGCGACCAGCGCCTCGGCGTCGGGTGCGCAGCGCAGCGCCTCGCTGAGGTCGCCCTCGCCGAGGGCACGGGTGAGCATCTGCAGCAGCTGCAGGTGTTCGTCGGAACGCGCGGCGATGGCGATGGCCAGGTAGACGCGCTGGCCATTGCCCCAGTCGACGCCTTCGGGAAACTGCATCAGCCGCACCCCGGTGCTGAGCACCTGATCGCGGGTATCCGGCGTGCCATGCGGAATCGCAATGCCCTGGCCCAGGTAGGTCGAGCCCTGCGCTTCGCGCGCCTGCATGCCGGCCAGGTAGCCGGGCATCACCAGGCCGTCGGCGACCAGGTTATCGGCTAGGCTCTTCAGGGCGGCCTGTTTGTCCGGGGCGCGCCGATCCATCTGGATCTGCGCGGCATTCAATTCGAGCATCTGCGGGTCCTCTACGACGGCCAAACTCAGACCGGCCGCCTGCTGAATCGTTTCATCAAGGCTTGGCACGTTACCCCAGAATGGGGGAAGCTTTGAAGTCCGGCCAACGCCTGAAGTATTGACCACAAGGATTCCGCCAACCGTGAAACTCAGTGATGTCGCTCGCCTGGCCGAGGTTTCCGTGACCACCGCCAGCTACGTGATCAACGGTCAGGCGGCGCAACGCAGAATCAGCGCGGCAACGGTGGCGCGCGTGCAGGCGGTGGTCGAGCGCTACGGCTATCGCCCCGACCAGCAGGCCGCCGGGTTGCGTCGCGGCCAGAGCCATTGCCTGGGCCTGATCATTCCGGACCTGGAAAACCCCAGCTACGCGCGCACCGCCAAGTTCCTCGAACAGCTGGCGCGGGCCGCCGGCTACCAGTTGCTGATCGCCAGTTCCGACGACGAACCGGACAGCGAGCGGCAACTGGTCGAACTGTTCCGCTCGCGGCGTTGCGATGCGCTGGTGGTCGCCAGCTGCCTGCCGCAGGAAGACCCCACCTACGCGCAACTGGTCGAAGCCGGCCTGCCGGTGATCGCCCTCGACCGCGCGCTCGACCCGCAGTACATCCGCTCGGTGGTCAGCGACGACCAGCAGGCCGGCGCACTGCTCACGGCCAGCCTGCTGGAGCCGCCGCCGCGGCACATCGTACTGATCGGTGCGCGCCCGGAACTACCGATCAGCCAGGCGCGCGAAGCCGGTTTCCGCGAGGGCCTGGACGGTTTCGCCGGCAAGCTGAGCGTGCTCCACGGGGCAGAATTCAGCCGCGCCTGCGGCTGCGAGCAGATGCAGGCGCTGCTGCGCTACGAGCCGATGCCGGATGCGCTGATCACCACCGCCTACGTGCTGCTCGAAGGCGTCTTCGAGGCGCTGCAGCAACAGGACTGGCCGGGCATGGCGGCGCCGCGCCTGGCGACCTTCGGCGACACCCGTCTGCTGGATTTCCTGCCGCTGCGGGTCAACGCCATCTCGCAGCAGCACGAACGGCTCGCCGAGCGCATCCTCTACTGGGTCCTACAGGGCATCGAGCACGGCAACTACGAGCCAGGGCTGGAGGCGATTCCGCGGGTGCTGAAAAACCGCAGCCAGCGCCAGCCGGCAGTCACGGAAAACGCCCGCTGATGCCGCTGATCGATACCCACAACCACCTGGACTTCCCGCCGTTCGACGACGACCGCGGCGCCGTGCTCGAACGCAGCCGCGCCGGTGGCGTCGAGCGGCAGGTGGTCATCGGCGTCTACCAGGCGCACTGGCAGCGCCTCTGGGAGCTGGTGTGCCGCGAACCGGGCCTGCACGCGACCCTGGGGCTGCACCCCGCCTTCCTGCACATGCACCGCCCGGAACACCTCGGCGATCTGCGCGATTGGCTGCAACGCCTGGCCGGCGACGAAAGGCTCTGCGCGATTGGCGAAGTCGGCCTGGATTTCTACATCGAGAACCCGGACAAGCCCCGCCAGCAGGAACTCTTCGAGGCGCAGCTGGGCCTGGCGAACGAGTTCGAGCTGCCGGTGCTGCTCCACGTGCGCCGCGCCCACGCCGCCGTGGTGGCGACGCTCAAGCGCCTCCGACCGGCGCGTGGCGGCATCGCCCACGCTTTCAGCGGCAGCTACGAGGAGGCTCGGGAATACATCAAGCTGGGCTTCAAACTCGGTCTCGGCGGCGCCGGCACCTGGCCGCAGGCGCTGCGCATGCACAAGGTGTTGCGCCAGTTGCCGCTGGAAAGCATCGTGCTGGAAACCGACGCGCCGGACATCACTCCGCACTCCCACGCCGGCGAGCGCAACAGCCCGGAATTTCTCCCCGACATCTGCGCGGCGCTGGCGCAAATCAAAGGCGTGAGCAGCGAGGAACTGGCCGCGGCCAGCTATCGCAACAGCTGCGAACTGTTCGGCTGGACGCCGGCCCGACACTGACGCCAGGCCCACGCCGCCTTTCGTGCGGGTTAGACCCGGAACGCGCCGATCAGCTGCTTGAGGTCACCGACCAGTTCGGACAACTCGCGGCTGGCCAGCTCGGTCTGGCTGGCGCCCTCGGCGGTGCGCTCGCCGGCCTGGTTGATCTGCACGATGTTCTGATCGATATCGTGTGCCACCGCGGTCTGCTGCTCGGCCGCCGCGGCGATCTGTTGGCTCTGGTCGACGATCATGCCCACCGCGCCGAGGATGTTCTCCAGCGCGCGCTGTACCCGCCCGGACTCGTCCACCGTGCCATCGGCCATGCGATGGCTGGCGTTCATCGCCTTCACCGCCGCGCCCACGCCGCCCTGCAATCGGGCGATCATCTGCTCGATCTCCTCGGTGGACTGCTGGGTACGCCTGGCCAGATTGCGCACCTCGTCGGCGACCACCGCGAAACCGCGGCCCTGCTCGCCCGCCCGCGCCGCCTCGATGGCCGCATTGAGCGCCAGCAGGTTGGTCTGCTCGGCGATGCCCTTGATCACATCCAGCACCTGGCTGATCGACTGGCTGTCGCTGGCCAGCTGGTTGATCACCAGCACCGACTGGTCGATCTCGCCGGCCAGGCGCTGGATGCTGCCGACCTGCGACTCGACCAGCTCGCGACCGCTGACGGTTTCCTGGTTGACGCTGTGCGCGCTGTCCACCGCCGCGGCGGCGCTGCGTGCGACCTCCTGGGCGGTCGCGGACATCTGGTTCATCGCCGTGGCAACCTGCTCGATCTGGTTGCGCTGCCCGGCCACCGCCTGGTTGCTTTCGCCGGACACCACTTCCACGCGATCGGCCTGGCGCTCGACCTCGACCACGGTCAGCCCGACGCGCTGAATCAGGTCGTGGATCTTCACCACGGTGCCGTTGAACACCTGGCCCAGCTCGCCCAACTCGTCGGACGTCTGCGCCTTGAAACTCACCGTCATGTCGCCGGCAGCGACCTTGTCCATCACCTGGCCGAGACTCTTCAGCGTGCTGCGGGTGGATTCGTAGAAGCCGCCGTAGAGGTAGCCGATCAGCAGGAACACCGCGATCAGCGCCACCACCAGCAGCACCATCTGCCGGCGGTGCTCGGCCAGGCGCTGCTGCAGCTGGCTGTCGAGAAAGTCCAGCGCGGCCTCGCTCAGCCGGTAGGACTTGGCCATCTGCGCACTGATGTCCTCGTAGTATTCCGGCCACGGCGTGTCCAGCGTATCGGCGACGGTGACCTTGTCCTCGATCAGCGTGCTGGCTTCCTTCAGGCTGCCGCGGCTGGCCTGCGCCTGGGCGTCCAGAGTGGCGCGCGCCCGGGCGCTGCTGGACAACGCGTTTTCCAGCGCCACCGCGTACTCGCCCTCGAGTTTTTCCAGGGTGGCGACCAGCTCGTCCATGCGATTGCTCGCCACCGAATTGAGGAAGCCCAGGCCCAGCGAATAGGCGCCGGTCGCCCGCGCTGCGCCCAGGGTATCGGTGACCTTGAGCGTCGAGGTGGTGACCAGTTCGGTGATCTGCCGCACCGCGCGGTCGGGGTCCTGGCTGAGCCCGGCGTCGGAGGCGACGAACGCGACGAACGCCTGCACGCGCCCGAGCTGCTGGTCGACCATCGCCGACTTGTTCTGCAACGAGGTTTCCGCCTGGACGGCCTTCATCCCGGCCAGCAGTTCGTCGCGCTTGGCGTTGAAGTCCTCGACCTGCTGCGCACTGCCGCCGGCGGACTGCAATGCGCCTATGCCTCCCACCAGCGCATCCTGCAGCTGGCTGATACGGCCCTCGATGTCGCCGGCGTTGCCGGACTGGCCGATCAGCGAATTGATTTCGACAAGGTTGCTCAGCGACTCGGTGTCGCGCTGGATGCCCAGGGTCTTGCCCAGCAAATCGAGGCTGTCCAGCTCGATGCGGGTGCCGAGAAACTGGTCGTAGGAGTCGCGCACCAGATAGAAGTTGGTGACGAGCATCGGCAGGAAGAACATCACGCTGATCAGGCTGAATTTCATCGCGAAACTCAGCCGGCTCATCAGCGCGATAGCCGGATACAGAATGGTCTTCAATCGAATTCTCCCGATTATTTTTATGGTCGACGGAGAAAAAACAGGGTGTTCGGTGGCCTTACGCGGTGCGTCCGCGGGCACTTTCCAGTGTGCCAGCCGGCAGCCGCAGGAGCCTGTATACCCGATATCGGCGGCGCGATTTGTAACTTAAGGTTAAGCGTTTTGCCATCATTCACGAGACGCAGGTTGCGCCTCGTGGCAAGCCTCACAGCAGCAGTGCGCGCAGCGCCAGCGCGGCGTACCAGAGCACCGCCGAGCGCACCAGCAACTGCCAGAGAAGGTTGAGGCTGGCGACGCCCGGCTCGCCGGTCAGCGGTTCGCCGAGATCGCCCGCCGCCCTGCCCGCCCGCGCCAGCAGCGTTTCGGCGGGGAGATTCCAGTTCAGCAGTTCGTGCAGCAGCTCGCGGCTGACGGCGATGAAGTTACCCACCAGGGCGAAGCTGGCCACCAGAACCCGCGACGGAATGAAGTCGAGGCCATGGCGCAGTTGCACGGCGCGCTCGCGCAGCGCCGGTCCCTGCGCCTGCTCGGCCAGCAACGCGACCAGCCGGTAACCCAGCGCCGCCAGCGGACCGAGCAGCGCGTACCAGAAGATCACCGCGAAGAAGCCCTGATAGCCCTGCCAGAGCAGATAGCGCTGCACGCGCAGCAGCAGCGAGCCTGGCTCGTCGGCTTCGATGCGCATGTCGCGCTCGGCCACCAGCTCGGCGGCAACCGCATCGCCACGGCGCCAGGCATCGCGGAACGGGCCGCAGGACTTCTGCACGTCGCCGCGCCCAAGGCTGTAGATCAGCACCAGCAGGTGTACCGGCAGCGCCAGCCAGCCATAGGCGAGCGGCTGCAGGATCAGCAGCACCAGCGCCAGGAGCAGCAGCGGCGGCAGCACCAGCAGGATCAGCCGCAGCCAGGGCGAGCGGTCATCGGCAGCGGAATCGACCCGGGCCAGCAGCCGCAACCAGAGGCCGTCGCGCTGAATGCGGTGACGCAGGCCGGAGAGCTTCTCCACCAGCAGCGCGAGCAAAAGCACCAGAAAACTCATTGCGTTGACTCCTTCAGCGCAGCGCGCAGGCGCGGCCAGTCGAATGCGGCGCCCGGATCGGTCTTGCGCCCCGGCGCGATGTCGCTGTGGCCGACGATGCGTTCGGGTGAGATAGCCGGATAGGCGCGCCGCAACTTGCCGATCAGGTTATGTAGCGCGCCGTACTGGGCATCGGTGTAGGGCAATTCGTCGGTACCCTCAAGCTCGATGCCGAGGGAAAAATCGTTGCAGTTCTCCCGCGCACCGAAGCGCGAAACACCGGCATGCCAGGCTCTATCGGCGCAGGAAACGAACTGGATCACCGCGCCATCGCGCTCGATGAGGAAATGCGCCGAGACCGTCAGCGAGCAGATACCGGCGAAGTAGGGATGCTCGTCGGCGACCAGTTGGTTGCTGAAGAACTGCTGCACCTTGCCAGTGCCGAACTGGCCCGGCGGCAGGCTGATGTTGTGGATCACCAGCAGAGAGACTTCGCCAGCCGGGCGTGCGTTGAAGTTGGGCGACGGGCAATGCTGGATGCCTTCGACCCAGCCGCTTTGCGGGTCCAGTTGCATGGGTAGACTCCTTGACGAGCCGCCACTCTAGAGCAGCCCCCGGACCCACGCCAAGCCCGGCGAGCAAGCGCAGGGAACGCTCGCAAAAACGCCAACACTACACGACCGGGAAGCAGCCACCCGTAGGGGCGACCTTGTTAGCCTGGCCTTGGTGCCGGTTGGCGAACAAGTTCGCCCCTACTCAGGCACGTCCGCCACAAGCGCAGCCCCGATGAACCAGAAGCTATAAAAACGAAACAGCCCGGATAAGTTGCGCCGCTTGACGAGCAGCGCCCTTATCCGGGCTGCGATGCGATCTCCGGGAAACTAGGCGCCCTTCAACCGCCGCAGGTTGCCGATCACCGATTCCAGCGCCCGATCGAACAGCAGCGCGTCGTCCAGCAGGCGCACGGCGCCGCGGCGGAACTCGACGGCCAGGCCCATCCGCGTCTTCTCCAGTACCTTCATGCCGGTACGGTTGACGAAGATGTACTTGCCGGTCGGCTTGATGATCGCGGCGAGCTTGCAGCGCATCTTGTGCTCGGCGTCTTCCTGGATTTCCACCCAGCTGCCGACGCGCAGGTTTTCCACCTGCTGCAGCGCCTCGTCATGGTCGGGCAGGATTATTTCCGGCTCTGGTGCATGGCTTTCACCAGGCGCCAGCAGGACGATTTCCTCCACCACTTCGATCATCTGCGGCAGATCCGCCAGGATCAGGTCGTCTTCCAGCTCCACGTCGGCCTCGGCCTCGGCATCCAGAGCAGCGGGCTCATCGACATCGGCCAAGGCACTCGGCTCGATCTCGCCTTCCGGCTCCGGCCGCTTGAAGCGCTGGAACGCCTGGACGTGCAAGGCTTCCAGCTGGCTGAAGAACTCGCCGGTGGAGAACGGATCGAAGGCGGCACTGGTCAGACCGTCGCGCAAGGACTTGAGCAGGCCCGGAACCAGCTCGAGCAGACGCAGGCGGTCCTCCGGCTCCTCATGGGACTCCACGCTCCATATCAGGTCGTCCATGGTCGACAGCACGGCCTGCCACTCTTCGGAATCGCCGCCGCTCTTCAGGTAGGTGAGCAGCATGACCTTGCTCCACGCTTCCTGCAGCAGCCGCACGACGACTTCCGGCAGGGTACGGCCGAGCAGACGATCGTTCAGCGCGTGCTCGACCTGATGACGGGCCAGCTCGGCACGCACACGCCCCTCTTCGGCATCGCGGGTGCGCTGTTCGAGCAGATCGCTGCGGCGACGCTCGTCGCCGGTGAAGGCGAGAAAGTCGGAGAGCAGCTCGGCGAAGATCGCCGGATCGTCGGTGAAATCGTTCAGCAGGCGCTGCACGATGTTTTCGATCTTCTGGTACAGGCTGTCGCGCTGGGCGTCGTCCTGCTCGCCCCAGCCCAGCGAGGCCGAAGCGATCTCGTTGAGCAGGCGGCGCGCGGGATGGCTGCCGCGGCTGAAGAAGGTCTTGTCCAGCACCGCGACCTTGAGCATCGGGATCTGCAGACGGGCGATCAGCGCCTTCAGCGAATCCGGCAGGGTGCGGTCGTCGAGAATGAACTCGAACAGCATGGACACCAGGTTGATGACGTCTTCATCGACCTCACCCACTACCCGCGCACGGCCACTCTTGGCGCTGGCGCGGCTGAGCAGTTGCTCGAGCTGCTGGCGCAGGTCGAATTCGTCGCTGACCTGCTGCGCGGGCTGCTGGTGCTGCAGGTGAGAGAGCAGGCGCATCAGGTCATGGCTGGAAATCGGCATCGCGTCCGCGGGCACTTCGCGGCGATAGCTGATGCTTCCACGGGTCTGCGAGAGCAGCTCCTGCAGCACGCCGAAGGCTTCCTGCACCTCGCCGGAATAGCCCTCGCCCAGCGGCGCGCGCGTTTCGCCTTCGCCGAGGTAGGCGTGGCTTGGCGTGCCGCGGGCCTGCTGGCGGCGCTGCGGCGAAGCATTCTTCAAATCCGGCAGGACACCCGCAGCGACCAGCGAATCGTTGGCCTCGACGTACAGCTCGTCGAGGCTGCTCAGCACGTATTTTTCGAACAGCTTGAGAACGATCAGCTTGACGCGGATTTCCACGCCGAGGCTGCGGCAGGCATCGAGGAAAAACTCGCAGAGGGCGCTGGGACCGAGCGGGTTGGTCTTGTCTTCGAGCTTCTTGCTGACCTGGGTATTCAGGCGCGTGGTCAGGTGCCCCAGCGGCCGGCTGGCGCGGCTGATGACCTTGGCGACCATGGTGTCGATGGCGACGGACTCTTCCAGCTCGTCGTTTTGCACCAGGCTGAGGCTGTCGAAGGAAACCGAATCGAGTTGCGGCGCTTTGCCGATCTCATACTGATTGAGATTGGCGAACGCCGCGAAGAGCTTTTCCAGGAAGCCCCTCTCGATGCTCTTGCGCTTCAGCCGCAGGTCGCGCATGGCTTCGAAGAAGGCATTCTGCTCCGCGTTGCTGGTGGCCCGATCGGCCATTTCGAACAAGGTGTCGTCGGCGTTATCGAACAGCGCCTGCAGCGAAACTTTCAGTTGCTGGGCGGACTTGTCGCGAACCTTGGCGAGCGCAAACGGCAACCGCCCTGCAGAGAGGGAGGCCTCGGGTAAGGTCTTGGCGAGCTGTACTACCTTGGCGTCGTTCTTCATCACGTCTCTCCTGCGGACATGGCACCGAGGTGTGCCCATTTGCCCTGCGTGGAACTGGCGTCGTCCGTAACGTCAATCTCATGGCGTCAATGTAACCACAGCTTATAGAGACCAGGTGACGCAACCAAGCCCGTTCTTCTCAGATATGGACCTTCATCACACATGTAAGCTGATTGGCGCCGGACGGCAATCTTTATACGACCAGCGAAATGCAAAAAAATGCCGTAAGGTCATGCACATAGTCCGTAATCCTGCGCCCCCCTATAATCCCGGGCATTCCAGCCTCGGAGGCTCACCATGCCCAACCTCGCCCTCGCCGATCTCACCGCCGAAATCGAAGCCAACGCGCGACGCGCCCTGACCGAAGATATCGGCAATGGCGACATCACCGCCCAGTTGATCCCGGCCGAGCGCATGGCGCATGCAACCATCATCACCCGCGAATCCGCCGTCATCGCCGGCAGCGCCTGGGTCGACACGGTGTTCCGCCTCCTCGACCCGCGCGTTGCCGTGCACTGGCAGGTAGGCGACGGCGAACGCGTACAACCCAACCAGGCACTGTTCCATCTGGAAGGCCCCGCCCGCGCCCTGCTCAGCGGCGAGCGCAGCGCACTGAACTTCCTCCAGGCGCTTTCTGCGGTCGCCACCCGCAGCCGCCACTACGCGGACATGGTCGCCGACACCCAGGTCAAACTACTCGACACCCGAAAAACGCTACCCGGCCTGCGCCTGGCGCAGAAATACGCCGTCACCTGCGGCGGCTGCCACAACCACCGTATCGGCCTTTACGACGCGTTCTTGATCAAGGAAAACCACATCGCCGCCTGCGGAGGCATCGCCGCCGCCATCTCCGCCGCGCACAGGATCGCTCCGGGCAAGCCGGTGGAAATAGAAGTGGAGAGCCTGGAAGAACTGCGGGAAGCACTCGATGCCGGTGCCGACATCGTCATGCTCGACGAACTCAGCCTGGACGACATGCGCACCGCCGTCCGTCTCACCAACGGCAAGGCCAAGCTCGAAGCCTCAGGCGGCATCAACGACGACACCTTGCGCGCCATCGCCGAAACCGGTGTCGACTACATCTCCCTGGGCACGCTGACCAAGGACGTCAAGGCCGTCGACCTGTCGATGCGCCTAAGCCTGTAATCCAAACCGCAGAAACGACAAGGCCCCGAGTTTCGGGGCCTTGAACAGTGACTGGTGCCGGAGACAGGAATCGAACCTGCGACCTTCGCGTTACGAGTGCGCTGCTCTACCTACTGAGCTACACCGGCAGGGGGCGGGAAAGTAGCATTGTGCCCGCAATAATTCAACCAAGTTCTTTCAACTGAAGACGGAAAACTAATGCACTTGCAAACGACCAGTCAGAAGATGTAACTGAGGATAACTTACCTCCAGCTTCCGCAACGAAATTACGGCGTCCTCATAAGCATCAGCCCCGTAAAAACCTCGCAGCATCAGCAATTGATCTGCCGCCTTATTAAATTCACCATTAAGCGCGAGCGCTAAGGTATAACGATACAAACTTGGCTGATAAGGATATCTGTGAGCAACCTTTTGCATCCAACCCAACTCATCATTACTCATACCAACGGTCGCCGGAGTTCGGGCAAAACGAATGAACTCTCTTAGCTGAGTCAACAGAACAACATTTGGCGACTTATCAAGCGATTTCAAACTTCCTATTTGGGCAATCTCAAAACGCATAAGCCGATAATCCTCATCAATCACCCTATACTCCTTCCAAAGCCAACACATCAAGCCAAAAGTCGATATAATTAAAAAAACTATTACACCCCGCGAAACCATCACTTCATGTTTACAACCGCAACACGAAGAAGCAGCACCTAAAAGCAAACCCAACGGGAAAAGAAAAAAGGAATAATCCATTGGATATTCCAGCATCCCATGAACAATTAAAAACCCACTAGACACTAAGCAGTATACTCCTTCAATACCACGAACAAACAGCCCGATAAAAATTATCCACCCCCCCAATACGAGTATAATAATTCCACCTATAATTGGACCGTTCCACAACAAAATATCGATAACAATATTATGACTATGCTCAACCATCAATAACACAGGATAGAAAGATGCCACACTTACTTGAGCAACACTTACCTGATTCCACCCGTAACCCCAGGCCGGGCCTATCCAAACTGCATGAAGGAGTTGTCTCCATATATCCCACCGCTCAAATGAGGAAACCCGATAAGAAAAATCACCATCCGATATTAAAAGTCGCTCAGTCAAATATGGAAATATAACAACAAAAGCAAAATAAACAGTCAACCAAAAAAATAACACCAAGGGTGAAAGACGAAACTTAAAAGAATACGATTTCCAATACCAGAAAAAAAAAACTGCGGGCGCGGCAACCCAAGGAGTACGAGATCCGGTAAGCGCCACCCCAAATAGGAAAATCACGATTAAAACGCCGGCGGATAGATTATTTATTTTTCTCTTTTCATAAAAATAAACAACCCCCGAAGCGCCCATACACAATAAAGTTGCTAAATTATTAGGCTGTCCCATATTTGCAAATGGCCGACCACCGGAGGGAAGATCTGCGACCCAGATACTACCCGAAAGCATAAGCCACTGACGGACGGCTACCCAGAACGAAAAAATTGATCCCAAAATAAAAGCTGACGCGAACACACCAATAAATGCTTGATGCTGGGGATACTTAAAAAAATTGTATCCTGCGCTCAAGGCTGCGACCCAACCCAAAAGATAGAGAGATGAAACAAGTGCATCACCAAAGAAATACACCACCCCCATCCAGTACTGAAAAAGCGGAATAGGCACCAACAACAGAAACGCTAAGATAACAGGAGAAACTTTTACCTGGGTGTATAAAACGAGCGAACACATAACCCAAAGAAAAATTGCCCCCAAGAATTCCTGATAAGCGGATTGCCAAGGTGCATAGTGGTTCGGAAGCAGCCAAGCCAAAACCAAAAAAGAAAAGCCAAATCCATACCAGCGAACATTAACGGTCATTTACGTGCCCCATAAAATAAACCCGCCAATAGCGGGTTTATCGAGCGCAGTTTAAAATTACATCCCCGTTAATAATCAGCGGCAGGATCCTGGACGGAACTTCGCAGGAATTGTGCCACCGCAGACCCACTGCCCAATACCGGAGCCAGCTGCAATAGCGGTGGTCCCGGTCGCACCCTGATAAGGAGTAAGAGTAAGAGTCTGATTATTCACTTCGCTATTTATGTTCTGAGCCGTAACAGTAATAACCCCTGTAGTAGCAGCTGTAGATATGGATTTCACGTACTTAGACACAGGACTAGAAGACTCACCACACCCCCACCCATCGGTAGCAGCAGGTAACGTAGTAGCCGTTTGAGTAGTTTCTGTAATCGAAGTCCTACATGCGGAAGCAGCAAGTATAACTTCAGACACCTTTGCTCTTGCAGTGTAATCCTGATAAGCAGGAAGAGCAATTGCAGCCAAAATGCCAATGATCGCCACAACGATCATCAATTCAATAAGGGTGAAGCCTTTTTGAGCTTTCATGGTTCTCTCCATAGTTGTCAGGCCTGAAGACCTGACCTAGGGATAGCAGCTTCCATGCCACAGCGGGAAATGCCCCATTACGCGAATATCGCCATAGATCTTCGAGCCGCAGTTAATGTAGAACGTCCCAAAGTGACGATTTCTGTCAGCCCATTCCCAGCCATTTGGCAGCCCCTCGCGTCTACGCTATAAGGGCAGCATTACCGTGAGGCGCCCTAATGAACGACATCGTCCAACTTTCCGGCTTGGCCAGGCAGATGGTGCTGGCCGAGATTCTCAGCGAGAAAACCGCTCAGCAAGCGCAGCAGCAGTCGCAGCGCAACAAGCTGTCGCTGGTAACCTACGTGGTGCAGAACAAACTTGCGAAAAGCCGAGACGTGGCGGAATTGGCTGCTGAGCAATTCGGCATTTCCTTGTTTGATCTCGGCACCATAGATAGAGAGAGCCAGCCTAAGGAGCTGGTCAGCGAGAAGCTGGTACGCCAGCACCGCGCGCTACCTCTATGGCGGCGCGGCAACAAGCTCTTCGTAGGTGTATCCGACCCATCAAACCACCAAGCAATCACTGACATTCAGTTCAGCACTGGCTTGACCACCGAAGCGATTCTGGTGGAGGACGACAAGCTGGGAAATGCCATCGAGCAGATGTTCGAGGCAACCACCAGCGGCCTTGATGGCCTGGCCGACATGGACATGGAAGCGCTGGATATTGAAAACGCCAGCGAAGACAAGCCCATTACCGAAGGCGGCGACGCAGATGATGCCCCGGTGGTTCGCTTCGTAAACAAGATGCTGCTGGATGCGATCAAGGGTGGCTCATCCGACCTTCACTTCGAGCCTTACGAGAAGACCTACCGCGTTCGCCTGCGTACCGACGGCATCCTGCATGAGGCGGCGCGCCCGCCGATCCAGTTGGCCAGCCGAATTTCGGCACGCCTAAAGGTCATGGCAGGACTGGATATCTCCGAGCGCCGAAAGCCGCAGGATGGTCGTATCAAGATGCGCATCTCCAAGACCAAGGCTATCGACTTCCGGGTGAACACGCTGCCCACGCTATGGGGCGAAAAGATCGTGATGCGGATCCTCGACCCGACCAGTGCACAGATGGGCATCGATGCGCTCGGTTACGAGGAAGACCAGAAAGAGCTATACATGAAAGCCCTGAGTCAACCACAGGGCATGATCCTGGTGACCGGCCCTACCGGCTCAGGCAAGACGGTTTCGCTGTACACCGGCATCAACATCCTCAACACCGTGGACATCAACATTTCCACGGCGGAAGATCCGGTGGAGATCAACCTGGAAGGCATCAACCAGGTCAACGTCAACCCGCGCCAGGGCATGGATTTCGCGCAGGCGCTGCGCGCCTTCCTGCGCCAAGACCCGGACGTGATCATGGTCGGCGAGATTCGCGACCTGGAAACGGCCGAGATCGCCATCAAGGCCGCACAGACCGGACACATGGTGATGTCCACGCTGCACACCAATAGCGCCGCCGAAACCCTGACCCGATTGCGCAATATGGGCGTGGCTGCTTTCAACATCGCGACGTCGGTCAACCTGATCATTGCCCAGCGGCTTGCCCGCAAGCTGTGCCCTGCATGCAAGAAAGAAGTAGAAGTCCCCAGGGACACACTGCTCAAGGAAGGCTTCCCGGAGGACAAGATTGGTACCTTCAAGATTTATGCGCCGGTTGGCTGCGACAATTGCAAGCACGGTTACAAGGGCCGTGTCGGTATTTATGAAGTAGTTAAAAACACCCCGTCCTTGCAGCGGATTATCATGGAGGAAGGCAACTCCATCGATATTGCCGCGCAGATGCGTGAAGACGGCTTCAACGATCTGCGCACCTCGGGCCTGCACAAGGCCATGCAAGGCGTGACCAGCCTTGAGGAAGTCAACCGCGTGACCAAGGATTAATCATGGCGCAGAAAGCAATCAAGACCAGCCTGTTTACCTGGGAAGGGATGGACAGGAAGGGCACCAAGGTCAAAGGGGAGTTGAGCGGTGTAAACCCTGCACTGGTCAAAGCCCAGCTTCGAAAGCAGGGCATCAACCCGACCAAGGTACGCAAGAAGGGTTTTTCCTTCGGTACCGGCAAAAAGATCAAGCCGATGGACATCGCCCTGTTCACCCGGCAAATGGCGACAATGATGAAAGCAGGCGTCCCCCTGCTCTCGTCGTTCGACATCATCATGGATGGGCAGGAAAACCCGAACATGCGCAAGTTGATTGACGAGATAAAGCAGGAGGTGGCCGCTGGTAATAGTTTTGCCAACTCGTTGCGCAAGAAGCCCCAATATTTTGACGACCTTTATTGCAACCTCGTTGACTCTGGCGAACAGTCCGGCGCCTTGGAAACACTGCTGGATCGCGTAGCAACCTATAAAGAAAAAACAGAACTGCTGAAGAAGAAAATCAAGAAAGCGATGAACTACCCCATTGCAGTAGTGGCAGTCGCCATCATTGTTTCGGCCATCCTCCTGATCAAAGTCGTTCCGCAGTTCCAGTCCGTGTTTGCCAACTTCGGCGCAGAATTACCGGCCTTTACTTTGATGGTGATCGGGCTTTCCGAAGCATTGCAGGAATGGTGGTTCCTGATCCTGATCGCTATGTTCGGATTGGGCTTTGCATTCAAGGAAGCTCATAAACGCTCGCAAAAATTTCGCGACGGCGTAGACCGAGGCGTGCTCAAACTTCCCATCGTTGGTGACATTCTCTACAAGTCATCTCTTGCCCGCTATGCCCGCACTCTGGCCACGACCTTTGCCGCCGGCGTTCCGTTGGTCGATGCTCTGGACTCCGTTTCCGGCGCTACCGGTAACGTCGTGTTCAAAAATGCGGTAAACCGGGTAAAAGCCGACGTCTCCACCGGTATGCAGTTGAACTTCGCGATGCGCACCACCGGCGTGTTTCCGGCCATGGCCATCCAGATGACCGCCATTGGCGAGGAATCCGGTGCGCTGGATTCGATGCTGGACAAGGTGGCGACCTTCTATGAAGAGGAAGTCGACAACAAGGTCGATGGCCTCACCGCGCTCATGGAACCGATGATCATGGCCGTCCTCGGCGTGCTGGTCGGCGGTCTGATCATCGCGATGTACCTGCCGATCTTCCAGCTCGGCTCCGTCGTCTGATGCTCGTGCTCGACTTCCTGGCCAGCCATGCGCTGGCCTTTGTTTTGTGTGTCGGGGTGCTCGGGCTGTTGGTGGGGAGTTTCCTCAACGTGGTGGTTTACCGGTTGCCGGTGAT
This sequence comes from Pseudomonas sp. UBA5782, assembly GCA_002418465.1. Taxonomy (GTDB): domain Bacteria; phylum Pseudomonadota; class Gammaproteobacteria; order Pseudomonadales; family Pseudomonadaceae; genus Pseudomonas_O. The sequence goes on from DIEE01000289.1 coordinate 15,979, forward strand.
GCTGGAGCGCGACTGGAAGAGCCAGGCCAGGGAAATCCTCGAACTGCCAGCCGAACCCGTCGGAAAGCCGTTCAATCTGGTCCTGCCGAACTCCCACTGCCCGCACTGCGGGCATGAAATCAAGGCCTGGGAAAACATTCCCGTGCTCAGCTATCTCGCCCTTGGCGGGAAGTGCTCGGGCTGCAAGGCGCCGATCAGCAAGCGCTATCCGCTGGTGGAGCTGGCCTCCGGCCTGCTGTCGGCCTATGTCGCCTGGCACTTCGGGCTTTCCTGGCAGACCGGTGGGATGCTCCTGCTGACCTGGGGTCTGCTGGCGATGAGCCTGATCGATGCCGATCACCAGCTGTTGCCCGATGCCATCGTGTTGCCGCTGCTCTGGCTGGGACTGATCGCCAACAACTACAGCCTGTTCGCCAGCCTGGCGGATGCGCTCTGGGGTGCGGTGGCCGGCTATCTGAGCCTGTGGTCGGTGTATTGGCTGTTCAAGCTTGTAACCGGCAAGGAAGGCATGGGCTACGGGGATTTCAAGCTGCTGGCGATGCTCGGAGCCTGGGGCGGTTGGCAGGTCCTGCCGCTGACCATCCTGCTGTCATCTCTGGTGGGGGCCGTACTGGGTATCGCCACGCTGCGCCTGCGCAGGTCCGAAGCCAGCACGCCGATCCCCTTTGGTCCGTATCTCGCCATCGCGGGTTGGATTGCCCTGCTCTGGGGTGATCAAATAACCGACTCCTATCTGCAATTTGCCGGTTTCTGATGACCCCGCCGCTCTCTTCAGCGCGTCCCGTGACTGAACGCTCCCGCCAGAGCCCATGCCTGTGGCGGATCGACGCATCCGCCTCGGCCGACCCTGCGCCCGCCTACGACGCAGACGGGCGCGGCCGATGAAATCCTGGATTCTCGGCGTCACCGGCGGCATCGGCAGCGGCAAGAGCGCGGTCGCCGAGCACTTCATCGAGCTGGGCGTGCACCTGATCGATGCCGATCACGCCGCTCGCTGGGTCGTGGAGCCCGGCCGCCCGGCACTGGCCAGAATCGTCGAACACTTCGGCGACGCCGTGCTGCGTGCGGACGGCCAGCTCGACCGCGGCGAACTGCGCGCCCGGGTGTTCCAGAACGCCGACGAACGCCGCTGGCTGGAAAGCCTGCTGCACCCGCTGATCGGCGAGGAGATCGTCAACTACCTGGCCCTCGCCGAGTCGCCCTACGCGATCCTGGTGTCGCCGCTGCTGATCGAGTCCGGCCAGCACAGCCTCACCCAGCGGGTTCTCGTGGTGGATGCCCCCGAGCAGCTGCAACTGCAGCGCACCATGAGCCGCGACCAGGCCTCCGAAGAGCAGGTCCGCGCCATACTGCTGGCGCAGGCCAAGCGCGAGGAGCGCCTGCGCCATGCCGACGATGTGTTGATGAACGATAGAGACCTGACCTGGCTGCGTTCGGAAGTCGAGCGTTTGCACCATTTTTACCTGACGTTGCGCGGAGGCCAGCCATGAGCAACCCGATGATCATCGAATGCCCCACCTGTGGAGCCCCCGTGGAGTGGAGCGCGAAGAGCCCTTCGCGGCCGTTCTGCTCGGAGCGCTGCAAGCTCATTGACCTGGGCGCCTGGGCCTCCGAGGAACACGCGATTCCCGGCGACCAGGTCGACGACGAGCTGTTCTCCGGCGAACTGCCACCGCGCGCGCACTGAGGCCGCCCGTGACGGACTCGCTCAGCGCCCTGCCCCGCTTCTGGCGGGACGCGGCGCTGCCGTTCATCGAGGCACGCTCGGTGGAGGATGGGCGCAAGGTCTGCTACGCGCCGCACTCGCATGCCTGCTTCTCGGTGGGCGCGGTCACGGCGGGGAGCTGCACCTACTTCAACGCCGAGGCGCAGGAAGCCATCGAGGCCGGCTGCGTGGTGCTGATGAATCCGCAGGCGGTGCACGCCTGCAATCCCGTCGACGGGCAACCCTGGTCGTACCTGATGTTCTACGTCGATGCCGCCTGGCTCGGCGAACGGCAGGGCGAGATGGGCGCCAGCGCCGACGGTGCCTTCGCGCCCTTCCCGGCGATCCTCAGCCGCAACCCGGCGCTGTTCGCCGCGCTGACCGCGCTGCATGCCCAGCTCCTGGCTGACCAGACAGATACCCTGCACAAGCAGAGCGCGATCATCGAGTTCTTCGCGCTGTTGCAGCAGACACTGGTGCCGCGACCGAACGGCCAGGACATCGCACCGTTGCAGCAACTGGAACGCGCCGCGCGCTTCATCGGCGAACACTGCACCGAGGCGCTGACCCTCGATTCCATCTGCGCGGCGGCCGGGCTGTCGCCGTCCTACCTGATCCGCGCCTTCAAGCGCCGCTACGGCATGACGCCGCACGCCTACCTGCTCAACCGCCGCATCCAGCGCAGCCAGCAGTGGTTGCGCCAGGGACGCGGTCTGGCCGAGGTGGCGCTGGCCGCCGGTTTCGCCGACCAGGCGCACTTCCAGCGCGCGTTCAAGCGCCATCTCGCGGCGACGCCCGGCCAGTACCGCGACTGAAGGGGATCTCCAAAAACGCAGGAGAGGCAGTCAACGCACGGCAAAAACAGGCAAAAAAGCGCAATTTACGCGTTGTAAATGAGCATTTTGACCGGGCTCGCGATCGAGCCTTTTTTCAACGCGGTGATGACGACGCAGGTAGTTTTCCGAGGTGCCCCTAGGCGCGCTCAGCCCTCCAGCAGATACAGCGCACTACCCGCCAGCAGCAGCGCCATCAGCCGATTGAGCAGACGCACCCGCGCCGGATGCTGCATGTGCTGGCGCAGCAGGCTGCCGGCCAGGCCCCAGGCGCCGAGAGAGAGATAGCAGATGACGAAATACAGCGCGGCGAACAGCCAGACCCGCGTCACCGCGCCGTCTGCCGCGAACAGCCCCATACCCGCCACCGAGGCCAGCCAGGCCTTCGGGTTCAGCCATTGCATCAGCGCACCGGTCCACAGTGACGGCCCGGCCATCGCTTTTCCGGCGCCGAGCTGGCCGTCGTCGCTCGCCAGCCGCCAGGCCATGTACAGCAGGAAGCCGATACCGCTCCACTGGATGCCGATCATCAGCGCCGGCGCGCGTTGCAGCACTTCGTAGAGGCCGAGGCCGATCAGCAGCAACAGCAGGGTGAAGCCGACGGTCGCGCCGGTGACATGCCGCAGACTGGCGGCGAAGCCGTGCCGGGCACCGCAATTCAGCGCCACCAGATTGACCGGGCCAGGCGTTATGGAAGAGGCCAGCGCGAACGCGGCCATGGAGAGGTAGGGAGTCATCGCGATCTCTGCACGGGGGAACCAGTGCTGCAGGCTAGGGAGCGCCCGCCGCGCGGTATTGAAGGAAATTACCCTGGCGATCACCGCGCCAGGCCGGTCCGGCGAAATGCGCCGGGCGAACGTCAGGCGCGATGAGGCACTCTGTTATCAGGCAAGCCCGCCGCCTATCGGCCACTCGAGAGAGGACATCCATGAGCCGCCTGCTGCACACCTGGCAATCCCCGGTCGCCCGCATGAAGCTGGTCGCCGGGCTCCTCCTGCTGCTCGCCGCCGCGCTCTATGCGCTGGCCACGGCGATGCAGGCGCGGCACCCGGCCTGGGGTTACCTGGCCTCCTTCGCCGAGGCGGCGATGGTCGGTGCCATCGCCGACTGGTTCGCCGTCACCGCGCTGTTCCGCCGCCCGCTCGGGCTGCCGATCCCGCACACCGCGATCATCCCGCGCAGCAAGGCGCGCATCGGGCGCAAGCTGTCGGACTTCATCACCACGCATTTCCTCGCCACGCCGATGGTGCTGGCGAAGCTGCAGCAGCTCGACCTCGGCGGGCGCCTGGCCGACTGGCTGCGCCACCCGGACAACGCCGAAATGGTCGGCCGCCAGTTGATCGGCGTGGCGCGCTTCGGCGTTACCGCGCTGCGCGACGAGCCGGTACGCGACTTCGTCCAGCGCAAGCTGGTCGACCGCCTGCGCGCCGTCGACCTCGCGCCGGCGTGCGCCAAGTTGCTGGAACTGCTCACCGCCCAGGGCCGCCACCAGGCCGTGCTCGACGAAGGCCTGGTCAAGCTGCACGGGCTGCTGCGCGACGACGACACCCGCGCGCTGATCGCCCGCACCATCACCTCGGAAGTGCGCACGCTGCGCTATCTGGGGCTCGGCAAGAGCGTCGGCAACTGGTCGGCGAACAAGCTGGTGGATGGCATCTCGTCGCTGATCGCCGAGGTCGCCAACGACCCGCAGCACCTGCTGCGCGCGCGCTTCGACGAGCACGTCGCGCATTACGTCCAGCGCCTCAAATACGACCCGCACTATCGCCTGGAGGTGGAGCGCATCCTCGCCCAGCTGCTCGAACACCCAGCCACCACCGCCTACCTGCAGCAGCTCTGGCAGGCGCTGGTGCAGTGGCTGCAGGACGACCTGGACAGCGACGACTCGCGCATCGGCCGGCGCATCGTGCACCTGACCCAGGGCCTCGGCGACTCGCTGGCGGCCGATGCGGCCATGCGCGAGTGGATCAACCAGCAGGTCATGGCCGCCGCCCCGGAACTGCTGGAACGCTATCGGCGGCAGATCGGCGACTACATCGCCGACCGCGTCGAGCAGTGGGAAAGCCGCGAGCTGGTGACGCAGATGGAACAGAGCGTCGGCAAGGACCTTCAGTTCATCCGCATCAACGGCACCCTGGTCGGCGGACTGGTGGGGCTGGTGCTGCACGCGCTGACGCAGGTGGCGGCGCGCTTCTAGCCGGGCGAACCGCCTTGCGCCGCTAGACCAGCACCTGCCGCGTGGTCGCGATCAGCCGGTGCACCTGGCGCTCGACATGCGCCTCGGTGGGGGTTTCCGGGCCACGCCCGCGCGGGCACGGCAGGCTCGCGGTGGTGCCGAACAGGCGGCAGATCAGCGGGCGCTGGTCGTACACCTGGCAGCCCTGCGGGCCGAGGTGCACGCAGTTGAATTCGGCCAGCGCGGCATCGTGATCGGCATCGCTCCTCACCGGCAGGCGCGCCATTTCCTCGGACGACGCGGTCACCGGTCCGCAGCAGTCGTGGCAGCCGGGTACGCAGTCGAAGCGCGGAATGCTCAGGCGCAGCTGGTCGATCTTGCGGCCGGTACAACTCATCGATGGGCACTCGGAAACGTTGGTCGGCGCATGGTACACCGCCGCCACGCCGCGCCGACCCGGGAGGGGACGGATGCCGATCGGCGGACCACGCCCGGACGCGTCTTTCCGGAGGCGCTCCCAACATCGCGTAACATTTCCCCGAGAACCGCATTCCAGACGCTTCGGTCGCACCTAGGGCACGCCCACGATCCCTTCCGACTGGAGCCCGCCCATGCAACGACGCCACTTCCTCACCGCCAGCGCCCTCGGCGCCGCCGGCCTCGCCCTTGGTCCAGCCCTGGCCCAGGCTGCCTCGACCGGCGCGGCCGGCAGCACGACTCAGCCGCTACCGAGCAACGACGGGCGTCACCCGCGCTACCGGCCGCCGCAGCGTTACGGCTACGGCTGCGCGGTGGCGCTCGGCGACATGCGCCGCAAGATCGGCAACCTCGAAGCGCAGGCGCTGCTGCAGGCGGCCTGGGATGCGGGCATCCGCTACTTCGACACCTCGCCCTGGTACGGCCTGGGCCTGAGCGAACGGCGCCTCGGCTACTTCCTCTCGCCGCAGGAACGCCAGGCCTACTCGCTGTCGTCCAAGAGCGGACGCCTGCTGCACCCCGCCCTCGGCTACTCGCACCCGAGCTGGAAGGGACCGAGCAATTTCGACTACCGCTACGACTACACGGCCGCGGCCACCCGCCGTTCGGTGGAGGACAGCCTGCAGCGCATGGGCGTGCCGAGCCTCGACGTGGTGTTCATCCATGATCTCTCGCCGGACAACAAGGACATGGGCGAGGCCTGGAAGGAGCGCTTCAAGATTGCCGTGAAGGGCGCCATGCCGGAGCTGGTGAAGATGCGCGAGGAAGGCCTGATCAAGGGCTGGGGCATGGGCGTGAACACCCTGGAGCCGTCGCTCGGCGCCATCGAGGCGTCCGACCCGGACATCATCCTGCAGGCCTGCCAGTACTCGCTGCTGCAGCACGACGACGCGGTGGAACGGCTGTTCCCGGTATGCCGCCGGCGCACCGTCTCGCTGGTGATCGGCGCGCCGCTGAACTCGGGCTACCTGGCCGGCAACGACTACTTCAACTACAGCCAGAAGATTCCCGCCGGCATGGCCGAGAAACGCGAACGCTGCCGCGCCCTGGCCCGCGATCACGACATCGACCTGCGCACTGCCGCGCTGCACTTCTGCAACGCCGCGGACGTGGTCGCGGCGATCATTCCCGGCGGCAGCACCGCGGAGCAGATCCGCCAGAACGTCGCCTCGATGTCCGCCACCGTGCCGGCCGCCTTCTGGCAGGAGGCCAAGCGCCAGGGCCTGATCCACGCGGACGCGCCGATCCCGGCCTGACCGCGCCCTCGCCCGCCGGAGCAGGAGGCTCCGGCGGGCATTCGAGGCAGCCCCGCAGCAGTACTTAGGTACAACCGCGCCAGCCCCAACGGAGGATTTTTTCCCGAACCCGCGCCCGCTCTAATGGCCCGCATCCGCCATTCCAATAAAAACACCGGAGCAGCCATGCGCACCCCGATCCCTCTCGCCCTGGTCATGGGCAACGCCTGCGTGCTGTCGGTGGCCGTTCAGGCCGCGGACATTCCCGCGCCCCTCGCCCTCGAACCCATTCAGGTGATCGGCACCCTGCCGCTGCCCTCCTTCGGCATTCCGCCCGACGCCATCGCCGCGCCGGTGCAGACGTTCGATGCCGACGACCTCGCCCGCAGCCAGTCGCTGGGGCTGGCCGACCACCTCAACCGCCAGGTCGCCGGCGTCTACCTCAACGACATCCAGAACAACCCGCTGCAGCCGGACATCAACTACCGCGGCTTCACCGCCTCGCCCCTGCTGGGCACGCCGCAGGGCCTGTCGCTGTACGTCGACGGCGTGCGCATGAACCAGCCGTTCGGCGATGTGGTCAGCTGGGACCTGATCCCCGAGAACGCCATCGCCAGCACCCAGCTGATGCCCGGCAGCAACCCGCTGTTCGGCCTGAACACCCTCGGCGGGGCGATCTCGGTGCAGACCAAGGACGGCCGCGACTATCCCGGCGGCGCGCTGCAGAGCACCTTCGGCTCCAACGGCCGGCGCATCGGCGAAGGCGAATATGGCGCCAGCCAGGGCGCCTGGGACGGGTTCGTCGCCGGCACCTGGTTCGAGGAGGACGGCTGGCGGGAGCACTCCGCCTCCGACGCGCAGAACCTGTTCGGCAAGCTCGGCTGGCAAGGCGACGCCACCTACCTGAAGCTGACCTACAGCTTCGCCGACACCGACCTCAACGGAAACGGCATGGTCCCCGAGAGCTTCCTGCGCCGCGACTACGACAGCGTCTACACCCACCCGGACAACACGCAGAACACCGCCAATTTCCTTAACCTGCAGTGGGACCACGCCGTCGGCGAGGATCTGAGCCTGTCCGGCAACGCCTACTACCGACACATCCGCACCGACACCTTCAACGGCGACATCAACGACGAAGCGCTGCCCGAGGACATCGGCGGGGCCGGGCAGAACATCTTGCTGACGCCCGGCGCCTACACCAGCGCCGCCAACCTTGCCGCCTGCCTGGCGGAACTGGAACCCGGCGGCGAGCCCGGCGAGAAATGCAGCGGCGTGATCAACCGCACCGAGACCCGGCAGAGCAACGCCGGGCTGTTCGCCCAGCTGTCGTTCAGGAATCGTCTGTTCGGACGGGCCAACACCCTCGCCGTGGGCGGCGGCTTTGACTACAGCCAGGTGCGCTTCCGGCAGTCCGCCGAATTCGGCGCACTGACCGCCGACCGCGGCATCCTCGGCAGCGGCGTGTACGCCGAGGCCGGCAACGCCTTCAACCTCGACGGCGAGCTGGACGACCGCAGCGTCGACCTCAAGGGCAACACCCGCACCTGGAGCCTCTACGGCAGCGACACCCTGAGCCTCGCCGAAGGGCTGAACCTGACCGCCTCGGCGCGCTACAACCAGGTCTCGGTGCGCAACAGCGACCGCCAGACCCACTACGAACTGGACGGCGACACCCTGNNCCCTCGGCGATACCATCGACGAAGACGCCTCGCTCAGCGGCACCCACAGCTTCGCCCGCCTCAACCCCGCCATCGGCCTGACCTACGCCCTCAGCCCGGGCCTGACCAGCTACCTCGGCTACAGCGAAGGCAGCCGCGCACCGACCACCATCGAACTGGGCTGCGCCAACCCGGAATCACCTTGCCGCCTGCCCAACTCGATGGCCGGCGACCCGCCATTGGAACAGGTGGTGACCAAGACCTGGGAAGCCGGGCTGCGCGGCCTGATCGGCAATCGCGCGCAGTGGAACGCCGGTGTGTTCAGCTCGAGCAACGTCGACGACATCATGTTCATCTCCTCCAGTACCAGCGGCAGCGGCTACTTCGACAACGTCGGCAAGACCCGCCGGCGCGGCATCGAAACCGGCATCTCCGGGGTCTGGGGCGACTGGGCGCTGGGCGCCAACTACACCTTTCTCGACGCCACCTACCGCTCCGCCGAGACCTTCCTCGGCGAAGCCAACAGCAGCGCCGACGACGGCGTTCTCAACGTGAAATCCGGCGACCGCATCCCGCTGATCCCCCGGCACATCCTCAAGCTCTCGGCCAGCTACGCGGTCAGCGAACGCCTCAACATCGGCGGCGACGCCATCGCCCTCTCCGGCAGCTACGTGCGCGGCAACGAGAACAACGACCATCAGCGCGGCGGCCTCTACCAAGGCAGCGGCAAGATCGGCGGCTACGCCCTGTTCAACCTCACCACCGACTACCGGATCAACCGGCAATGGCTGGTGTTCGCCCGCGTCAACAACCTCTTCGACCGCGAATACGCCACCGCCGGCATGCTCGGCGCCAACCCCTTCGACGCCAGCGGCACCCTGCGCACCGACGGCGAGTCGACCAACGGCGCGGTCAACGGCCGCCGCAGCGCCAGCGTCGGCGAAACCTTCCTCGCCCCCGGCGCACCACGCACCGGCTGGGTCGGCGTGAGGTGGGAGTTTCAGTGAGGATATGGAAGAGCCGGGGAGGGAAGCTGATGGCCAGCTGAAGGCTTCAGCCGTGCCGGGAGTGGCGCCGGGACAGCGCCACGGAAGGCCGGCAGACCCTGCCTCGATCTGCCGTTTTCCAGACGCGGGCTACTTGGCCAGCTCACACTTCTGCAGATCAGCCTGGGCAGTCGCCGGCGGGATGACCTCAAGCTTGGCACCGCCGACAAACACGCCCATCTTGATCGACTGGCGCACGTAGTAGTTCTGCCCTGCTACGGCGACCAGATTGACGTTGTTGTCGCTGAACTCGGACTCGGTACCAATGACATGGTTGCCGGGCGAGATGAACCGGTGGAAATAGGTGCGGTTGGCCGTCTCGCCGATCGCTGCGCCATCGAGCGTCACGGTCTTCTTCAGCGCCTGGCCGACGAAGCTGTCACGGTAGATGTAAAGCCCGGCCTGGTCGCCGGTGGGCGCGGCAAAGGTCTTCAACGCCGCATCCGCCTGCGGCGTATCCATGGGCACCGAAGCACAGCCGCCGAGAACAACCAGGCCGAATGCAGCGACGAGAAACTTGATGCGATTTTGCATTTGAAGTCCTTTTCAAGAGAGGTGTGGATGAGTTCGTGGGTACGCGCTCTTGGCGTCCGCACCGGCAAATTATGTCATAACGACATCATCGATTGAGAGCCTAGAATGCAGCAGCCGGCACCGGTCACTTGATGCTCAACGCACGCTTGTAGGCGTCGTCGAAGCCTTTCAGCGAAATGTTCAGGCCCTGGACGTTCTTGCCGCCGATGCCGGTGGCGGCGATTTTCAGCGTCTTGCCCTTGCGCAGGGCCTTGAGCATGCTTTCGTCGAGGTCGAAGGGCACGATGCAGCCGCCCGGCAGGCAGGTGCTGAACGGGCGCGGCTTGCCCGCCGCGGCATCGTCGATCTGCAGGGTAACGCCCTTGCCGAGCAGCAGGCCGAAGGGCAGGAGGAGCACGCCGGTGGCCTTGCCGGCCTCGAGGTTGAGCACTTCCATGCCGAGTACCCGGCGCTGGCTTTTGCTGTCCACCTGGTTCTGCGAAAGGCTGCACAGCGGCTTGCCGTCCTTCTGCACGCAGGCCATCAGCCAATCGCCGTAGTTCTCCTGAACCTTGGACGGCACGATGGATTCGGTCGCCGCCTGGGCCAGGCTGGCGCAGGCGCAAAGGACGCCCCCGGCCAGCAGGTGGCGCAGGGTGAACGGACGGGCTTTGGACATGGGCAGGGCTTCCTGAACAGTGAGAGTGAGGTGCCGTGCGTGGCACGTTATGGCGTTCGCCACGGGCCCGCCAATCATGGCGTCGCGCGCGGCGGAGCGAATTCGCCGAGGCCGTCCAGCAACGGGCCGAGGAAGCGCTCGTAATGCCGCCAGCGCTGCACCGAACTGCTGTAGATCGGCTGGCGCACCTGGGTGACGCTGGCGGTGCGCACGTTGCGCCGGGTTTCATGGAACGCCAGGCAGGCGGCGTCCCAGGGCAGCTCGCAGTAGTCGATGAGGCGGCGCGCCTGGCCTTCCATGTCGGCGATGATGTCCTCGTACTGCACGTCGAGAAAGCTGCCCGCACGCAGCAGTGACCGCCAGTGCGTCATCAGGCGCCGGTAATTGGCGTAGTGCCGGCCGAGTTCGTAGAGGTCGTAGGTGGCCTCCTGGCGACGATTGAACAGGCGGGTGAAGCAGGACAGGCAGGTGTCCACCGGATCGCGCTGGACGTGCACGATCTTCGCTCGCGGCAGCAACAGCGGAATGACGCCCAGGCCCAGGTAGTTGGCCGGCATCTTGTCGGTGATCCGTTTCGCCCCCGGCGCATGCGCGCGCAGGCGTTGCAGGTAGTCGCCGCCCAGGCGGGCGATGCGTTCCGGCGTGAGGTCGTCGAGGCACTGCGGGAACGGCGCCAGGGCGCCGTTCGCGGTGGTCTGCAACGTCAGCATCAGGTCGCGCAACTCGCCCGCGCCATGGGCCTGGGGATGGCTGGCGATGATCTGTTCGGTCAGCGTGGTGCCCGAGCGCGGCATGCCGAGGACGAACACCGGCAGCTCGCCCGGCTCGCCGGCCCCGCGCAGGCGCTCGATGAAGGCGGCGTCCACCGTCTCGATGATGCGCCGGGTGAACGCGTCGTCCTGCTCGACGCTGAATTCCAGCTGCTTGCGCTTGAGCCGAGCGCCTTCTAGGAAATGCGGAAAGGCGCGTTCGTACTCCTGCAGGTCGTCGTAGGCCTTGCCCAGCCCGTAATGCAGCGACAGGCGTTTGGCGTCGCTGTGGCCGGACTGCGCGGCCAGTGCCTCCAGCGCCGCCAGGTTGCTGTCGCCCGGCTTGACCTTGCGCGCCTGGGTCAGGTGAAAACGCGCGGCGAAATGATCCGGCTCGGCGGCGATGGCCTCTTCGGTCAGGCGCACGGCCTCGTCGACCTTGCCTTCCTCCAGGCGCAGGTGGCCGAGGCCGGTGAGCGCATCGGCCATCCGCGGCTTCAACGCCAGGGCCTTGAAGTAGGCGGCTTCGGCCTCGCCGGAATCGCCGCGCTCGCTGAGCAGCGTGGCCAGCTGGCACCAGGCGTCCTCGCTGGACGGCTTGATCTCGGTGGCGCGGCGCAGGGCAGCC
>DIEE01000292.1:0-503 GCA_002418465.1 Pseudomonas sp. UBA5782
GGGTTTTCCCGTCCGGGGTTTGCCAGGAGTGCGCCGCCTGGGGGGTGAAGGGGGGGGCCGAGGGGGGCAAGGACCTGGCCGAGATGAGCCTCGACGAGCTGCGGCGCTTCAGCGACCAGATCGAGCAGGACGTGTTTGCCGTGCTGACCCTGGAAGGCTCGGTCAACGCCCGCGACCACATCGGCGGCACCGCGCCGGCGCAGGTCAAGGCCGCCGTAATGCGCGGCAAGGACCTGCTCGCCGCACGCTGAGCGGCGCCGCCCTCCTCAGTCCTGCCCGGCGCGCGTCTGGGCATGCTGGCCGAGGGCGACCCAGTCGAGACCGCCGTCGCCACGCGCGACAGCCTCGGTCAGGTTGTCGCGCAGCACGCTGGCGAACGGCATCGGCACATTGCGCGCCTGCCCGGCGGCCAGCGCCAGGTTGACGTCCTTCAGGCCCAGGGTCAGCTTGAACGCGGCGGGCTCGAAGCGCCGTTCGACCAGTTGCTTGCCGTAGTTCTGGTA
>DIEE01000292.1:529-31925 GCA_002418465.1 Pseudomonas sp. UBA5782
CAGCATCGCCGCCGGTTCCACGCCATGCCCGCGGACCAGTGCCGACGCCTCGCCCATCGTCTCGATCGCGCTGGCGATCATGAAATTGCCGGCCAGCTTGACCACGTTGGCCTGCAGCGGCTCCTCGCCCACCGCCCAGGTCTTCTGCCCGATCACGTCCAGCAGCGGCTGCGCGCGCGTGAGCAACGCCGGCTCGCCCGCGGCGATGATGTTCAGCTTGCCGGCCGCCGCCACATCGGTGCGCCCGAACACCGGCGCGGCGAGGTAGCCGATGCCGGCCTGGCGATGCAGCGCGAGCAGCTCCGCAACGAAATCCAGCGACAGCGTCGCCATGCTCACATGCAGAAGCCCGGGCGCCGCGCGGTGCAGCGCACCGCTGTCGAGCAGCACGGCGCGGGTCGCCGCATCGTCGGCGAGCATGCTGAACATCACCNNCGCCAGGGCTGCCGGCCACGCGGGCACCCTTCGCCCGGAGTTCCTCGGCCGGACCAGGAGAACGATTCCAGACCGTCACCTGATGGCCCGCCTTGAGCAGGTTGGCGGCGATGCCCTGACCCATACCGCCGAGGCCGATGAAACCGATGCGCATGTCGAGGTTCCTCCTGCCAGTCCGCGCTCGCGGACCCTGGTGAATGATTAAAGCCACATAGAGGACGGCCGATAGCCTGGCAAAGTTTCTCCGGGACGATCATGCAATGACCAGCATCAGCCAGAACCTCGCCGCGCACACGCGCATCGCCAGCAGCACCTCGACCAGCGCCAACGGCGCCGTCGCCAACGGCGATGCCGCGGCCAGCGGCAAGGTGTCGGTCGGCAAGCCAAACCAGGCGACCAGCGCCCCGGGCGGCAGCAGCTCGAGCAGCGGCAGCTCCGACAGCACGGTGGAAAAGCTCAAGGAAATGATCGCCAAGCTCCAGGAACAGCTCAAGGAGGCCCAGCAGCGTCTCGACCAGGCGAGCCGCGATGCAGCGGCGAACCCCGATTCCGAGGCCAGCCAGGCGGCGGTGCGGGCGGCGCAGACCGAAGTCACCACGCTCAGCGGCTCGCTGAGCCAGGCCTATGCCTCGCTGGTGAAGGCGATCAAGGACGCCGGCGGCAGCACCAGCGGCAGCGCGGTGAGCGCCAGCGTCTGACGCGGCCTCAGAGCCAGCCCTTGTACTTGAACAGTGCGTAGGACAGCAGCGCCGAGCCGAGCATCATGCCCAGCGCCAGCGGGTAGCCCAGCGTCCAGTCCAGCTCCGGCATGACCTTGAAGTTCATCCCGTAGACGGTGCCGACCAGCGTCGGCGGCAGGAACAGCACGGCGGCGATGGAGAACACCTTGATGATGCTGTTCTGCTCGATGTTGATCAGCCCGAGGGTGACGTCGAGCAGAAAGACGATCTCGCCGGACATCTTGGTTTGGTAGTCGTTGAGCGAGCGCACGTCGCGCTCGCTGGATTTCAGCCAGGTACGCGCCGCCTCGCTGAGCCAGCCGTTGGCCGCCTGGCGCACGTAGGTGATCTGCCGGCCGATGCTCAGGAGGCTCTCGTTGAGCTTGGCCAGCAGCGAGTTGTAGCGCCCCAGATCCTTTATCACCCGCTGCAGGTCGGCCTTGTCCTGGGCACGCCCGCGGGTTTCGCTGAAGATCTGCTGCGACAGCGCATTGAGCTGCGCCTGCAGCTCCTCGAGCACGTCGGCGATGCGATCGACCATGCTGTCCAGCAGCGAGGCGAACAGCATGTCGCTGTTCTGGTGGCAGTCCGCCTGGCGCGCCGCCTTGTTGACGAAGGTACGGAAGGCGGTCATCTCGGTGTAGCGCACGGTCACCAGCCAGCGCTCGGAGAGCACGAAGGACGATTCCTCCGAGCGCGGATGCTTCTCGGTGATGCCGGTGACCACGCTGGTGGTCATGTAGAGCGCGCCGTTCTCCTCGTAGAAACGCGAGGAGTCCTCGATCTCGGCCATTTCCTCGCGCGTCGGCACGCCCACGCCGAGGGCCTTCTCCACCACCCGTTCCTCGTCCGGCGTCGGGTTCAGCAGGTCGATCCACAGCACCTCCGGCGGCAATGCGCTGAGGTCCTCGGGATGGCAGGCGCGCAGGCCCTCGCTGCTGGGCAGGTAGTAGGTGATCATGCGGGCAGGACTCCAGGATCTTCATCGGCTCGACGCCAGCAATAGAGCCGCGGCGCGGCGTATTCGTTCTGTTGCGCCTGCCCCGCAGGCCGCACGCATGGCAGACTGGCGGCTCATCTTGTGGGGAAACGGCATGAACGAGAACGACGACGAAGCATTCGCCGAAGCGCGCCTGATCGAGGCCATCGAGAACCAGCTCGAGGCCGGCGAACCGCCGGCCGCCCAGGCCACCTTCAACAAGCTGACGCTGGTCGGCTACGAGCGCGAGGAAATCCTCGCCCTGATGGCCCAGGTGCTGGCCCAGGAAATCCGCAGCATGTTGCGCGACGACCGCGGCTTCGACGGGGCCTGGTACGAGCAGGCGCTGCGTGCCCTGCCGGAACTGCCCGAGGAGGACTGAGGCACCGCTGGCTGGACTCTTGCTTGCCCTCAGTCGACTCATTGCTGGCCCTTCGTTCATGTTCGCATTGCGCTTGCTGCTGTTGCTTGGCTGTTCACTCCTCGGCGCCGAAGCGCTGGCCGACCGCTACGTGATCGGCGCCGAAGACGACTGGTATCCCTATACCGCGTTACGCGACGGCAAGATCAGCGGCATGTCGGTGGACATCGTCCGCGCCGCCTTCGAGGCGGCCGGCGAGGAGGTCGAGCTGGTCGCCTATCCCTATTCGCGCTGCATGCAGCTGGCCCGCAAGGGCACCATCGCCGGCTGCTTCAACACCGCACCGGACCGGCGCATCGCCGCCGAATTCCAGCTTTCGCAGCCCCTCTTCAGTGCCGAGGTACTGCTCTGGGCGCGCCGCGAGCAGGCCGCACCGATGAACGACCTGGGCCTGCTCGCCGGCAAGAAGGTAGCGATGGTGCTCGGCTACGAATACGGGCCGGCCATCGACCAGCACCCCAGCCTGAAGCGGGTACCGGTGCGCCGCGACCTCAACGGATTCCTGATGCTGCAGCGCGGGCGCGTCGACTACTGCGTGGCCTACCGCGGCACCAGCGAGGAGCTGTTCCGCGAAATGCCTTCGCTGCGCGGCCAGTTCGTGCCGGTCGCCAGCGTGCTGCGGCCGCAGCTGAGCCTGTCGTTCTCACGCCAGTACGCCGGTGCCGACCGGCTGCGCCAGCGCTTCGATGCCGGGCTGAAGACGATTCGCGAAAACGGACGCTACCAGAGCATCCTGACTGCCTGGCGTCATGAAACGCCGAACTGATCGCGGTCTACACTGCTGAAGCCCGCCCAAAGTAGGCCGGCTCACACCTCTGGAGTTGCCATGTCCTATACGCCCGAGCTGATCGCAGAACTCGAAATCCTCGCCCTGTTCAACCTGGCCAATACCCAGGAAGGACTTAAGATCCACCACACTGCCGCTCCATCCGCCGTTGCCGCCGTCCGCCGCCTGCACGAAAAGGGTCTGGTCGACGCAGACGATGGCGGCTACCTGACCAGCCTCGGCCTCGACGCCGCCGAGCACGCCCAGTCGCTGCTGACCATCCTTGCCTTCGAACCCGCAACGGCCTGACGCCGAAGCGACGCGCTACGCCGGCCTCCGTGCCGGCGTACTCCTTCCTCAAGAACATCCCCGCCCGAACGATACACTGAGCAACCGCTGCGCCTGCTGATAGGCTAGGCGCCATCCCACGACGCGGACCCGCCATGTCGCGCAGCCACGAAATTCGCCCCGACATCGACGACGGCATCGATCGCAAGGTTCTCAAGCAGCTTCGCGCGCGCTACCTGAGCGTCAACGACGGCCGCCTGCAGCGCGCCATGCAGATGCTCTCGACGCGCCAGCAGCTGGTGCTGCGGCTGATGCCGCTGCTGTTCCACGTCAATCACCCGCTGCTCCCCGGCTACGTTTCCGGTGCCACGCCGGCGGGCCTCTCGGGTTTCCAGCCGGACGACCAGATCCTCGCCGAAGCGCAGCGCCTGACGCGCTCGTTCGCCTACCGCGAGCGCACCGGCAACCCGCTCGCCGGCAAGCCGAAGCAGCCGATCCATGGCCTGTTCCTGATGGGCAGTCTGGGCACCGTCGCGCAGGCCGAGCAGAGCGACATGGACATCTGGGTCTGCCACGCGCCCGAACTGAACGCTGCGGAGGTCGCCGACCTGCAGCGCAAGTGCGATCAACTGGAAGCCTGGGCCACCACGCAGGGCGCCGAGGCGCACTTCTTCCTCATCGACCCGTCGCGCTTCGCCAGCGGCGATCGCGAAGGCAAGCTGACCTCCGACGACTGCGGCACCACCCAGCACTACCTGCTGCTCGACGAGTTCTACCGCACGGCGATCTGGCTCGGCGGACGCACTCCGGTGTGGTGGCTGGTGCCGGTGTACGAGGAGCAGCGCTATGCCGAATACGTGCACACGCTGCTGTCCAAGCGTTTCATCCGCGCCGAGGAGGTGCTCGACCTCGGCCACCTGGCGCGGATTCCGCCCGGCGAGTTCATCGGCGCCGGCATGTGGCAGCTGTTCAAGGGCATCGAGTCGCCCTACAAGTCGGTGCTCAAGCTGCTCCTCACCGAGGTCTACGCCAGCGAGCACCCGCAGGTGGAATGCCTGGCGCTGCGTTTCAAGCGCGCGGTGTTCGCCAACCAGCTCGACCTCGACGAGCTCGACCCCTACATCGTCGTGCTGCGCCGCCTGGAGGAATACCTCGGCGGCCGCGGCGAGCAGGAACGCCTGGAGCTGGTGCGCCGCAGCCTCTACCTGAAGATCAACAAGAAACTCAGCCGCCCCGCCCGCGGCCGCGCGAAAAGCTGGCAGCGCCTGCTCCTCGAACGCCTCGCCGACGAGTGGCAATGGCCGCCGCGGCAACTGGCGATGCTCGACAGCCGCAGCCAGTGGAAGGTCCGCCAGGTCAGCGCCGAGCGCCGCGCGCTGGTCAACGAGCTGACCTACAGCTACCGCTTCCTCTCGCAGTTCGCGCGCAACCTGCAGGTCGGCAGCTCGCTCAACAGCCGCGACCTCGGCGTGCTCGGCCGGCGCCTCTACGCCGCCTTCGAGCGCAAGGCCGGCAAGGTCGAGAACGTCAACCCGGGGATCGCCCCGGACCTCGCCGAAGACGCGCTGACGCTGGTCCACGCCTCGCTCGGCGAATACAACAACGAGAGTCAGTGGGCACTGTTCGGCGGCAACCTCAACGCCCAGGAATGGCAGGACTTCGCGCCGCTCAAGCGCGCCCGCGAGCTGATCGAACTGCTCGCCTGGTGCCACCGCAACGGCGTCATCGACGCCAGCACCCGGCTCACCCTGCATGCCGGCAGCAGCGACCTCAGCGAGTTCGAGCTGAACAACCTGCTGACCAGCCTGCGCCAGGTCTTCCCGCTGCCGCTGCCGACTGCCGGGGAAAGCGCCCTGCTGCGCGCCAGCGCACCGAGCGAGGTGCTGCTGCTGGTCAACGTCGGCGTCGACCCGCTCAAGCAGCACAGCCAGCTCAACGTGCACCTGACCACCGAACGCACCGACGCGCTGGGCTATGCCGGCGCCCGCGAGAACCTGGTGCTGACCCTCGACCAGATCACCCTGAACAGCTGGAACGAGATGCTGGTGAGCCGCTTCGACGGCCCCTATGCCCTGCTCGACTGCCTGCGCGGCTTCCTCGACAGCCTGCCTGCCGGCCGCGCGCGACCAGACCTGCGGGTGCGCTGCTTCTGCCGCAACCGCGCGCCGGCGATCGCGCAACGCGTCGAGGAACTGTTCCAGGACGTGCTCGGCAATCTCGATGGCGAACACGGCAGCCGCTATCTGGTGCAGATCCAGCAGCAGTACCACGTCCTCGAATTCAGCCCCGAGCAGGTCAGCCACGCCGCCCTCGCCGACCTGCCGGCGCTGGTCGAGCACCTCGGCGCGGGCCTGCCGCGCTTCAGCCCGCTGCATCTGGACCGCCATGCGCTTGAGGGCAGCGAGCTGGCGCTGATCCTGCCGCTCGGGCAGGCCGACTGCATCCAGGTGTTCTACCGCCTGGCCGGCGATTTCGCCGAACTCAGCGTGCTCGACGAACGCAACGCGCTGTGGCGCCAGCAACTGCCGTTCCGCGACGAGCAGAGCCTGCTCAACCCGCTGCAACGCTTCCTGCAGTCGGTGCTCTACCGGCGCAACGCCTCGTTGCCGCTGGACGAACTGCCGCCGCTGCCGCTGGACATCCGTTATTACGAGGTGCTGCCACCGCCGCCGCAACGCGCCCTGCGCCTGGAGCGCCGCGCCGCTCCGCAGACCTCGGGCAACCAGCCGTTCTACAACGTCCAGGCGATCGTCGAACCACTCGATCGGCAGCGCGAACACGTCACCCTGTACTGCAACCACCGCGAGTTTTCCGAGCTGGAGTACGGCGCCGAACTGTTCGCCGCGGTGGCCCGCCACATCCTCGAGCAGCGTCGCGAAAACGAGCGCTATCGCTGCTACCTGACCGATCTGGACCTGTCGCGGGTGGCCAGCGAAGGCCAGCTGCAGACCATCGATTACCTGCGCTACAAGGCCAAGCTGGAGGATGCGCTGAACGCGGCGCTGCTCAGTACGCCCTGAGCGCGGGAAAGGCGGGGGCTAAGGTTGCCGGTCGCGCAGCCGCACGGCGGCGGCATCGACGATCTGCCGGCGCCGCGCATCGTCCGACTCGCTCCACTGGAGGATTTCCTCGAGGCTGCGACCGCAACCCAGGCAGACGTCCAACGCATCGAGGCAGCAACGCCGGCAGCAGGGCGAGGCTACTCGCGGCAGCTCGCCGGAGGCTGGATCAGAGCTCTTCGAACTCAATTTCGCTGCCGGTCTGTTCGCGGGTTACGCGCGCCATCAGCTCGCCCAGCGGCTCTTCGCTGGTGTCGCAGACCCAACGTGCGCTCTTCTCGTCGTAGTCGAAGTGGAAACCGCCGGAACGCGCCGCCACCCAGAGCTGCAACAGCGGCTCCTGACGGCTGAGGATCACCTGGGTGCCGTTCTCGAAACCAATGGTGAGGACCCCGGCGGAATTCTCCAGATCGACGTCCAGGTCGCTGTCGTCGAACACGTCCTCGATCTCCTGCTGGGCGGCATCGATCAGGTCATGGTAGCGGGCTTCGCTCAGGCTCATCGGGTGAATCCTCGTCAATGGAACAGTCTTGTCGTAGCAAATCATCGCCCGGCACGCCAGTCGGTGCCGACGCCAGGCAGCCCTGGCGGGCCGTTGCCAGGCCATTCGTCGGACCTCGCGAAATGCCCCGCAAGAACCGCCAGAAGCCGCGCCGGACGGGAGTCCTGCGCATAGGCAAGGCGCCGGGCGGCCGGTATACTCCGGCGCAATCACGCTTTTCACAAGGATTTTCGCCATGAAGCGCCTGCTGCTTCCCTTCCTCGCGCTGGTCGTGCTCAGCGCCGCCCTCGCCGGCTGCGGCCAGAAAGGCCCGTTGTACCATCCGGACGACGAAAAGGCCGCCAACAGCAAAGATCGTTTCGAATTCTAAGAACCTGGATTTCGATCTGGCGCGATGGCGCCGGACAAGGCGAAAGAGCAGAGGAAGCGCCGTTTACGCGTCGTAGATGAGCATTCCGAAGGCACTTTCAACGCCGTCCGGACGCCACGCAGCCGATCGGAAGCAGGTTCGACGAGGCCGCCCGAGTCCGCCGCCGCAGCCAATGCCGGCGGAACGGGCGCCTCTATCGAGGAGGCATCATGGAATCCTTCAACTACCGCGACGGCTCGCTGTTCGCGGAAGGCGTGGCGTTGTCCGCCATCGCCGAACGCTTCGGCACCCCCACCTACGTCTACTCGCGCGCCCACATCGAGGCGCAGTACCGCGCCTACGCCGACGCGCTTGACGGCGTGCCGCACCTGGTCTGCTTCGCGGTCAAGGCGAACTCCAACCTTGGCGTACTGAACCTGCTGGCGCGCATGGGCGCGGGCTTCGACATCGTTTCCAGCGGCGAACTCGAGCGCGTGCTGGCCGCCGGCGGCGATGCCAGCAAGGTGATCTTCTCCGGCGTCGGCAAGTCGCGTGACGACATGCGTCGCGCGCTGGAAGTCGGCGTTCACTGCTTCAACGTCGAGTCTACCGACGAGCTGGAACGCCTGCAGGAAGTCGCCGCCGAACAGGGCGTGCGCGCCGCCATCTCGCTGCGGGTGAACCCCGACGTCGACGCCGGCACCCACCCGTACATCTCCACCGGGCTCAAGGAAAACAAGTTCGGCATCGCCATCGCCGACGCCGAAGCGGTGTATGCGCGCGCCGCCAGCCTGCCGAACCTGACGGTGCTCGGCGTGGATTGCCACATCGGCTCGCAGCTGACCAGCCTGCCGCCGTTCCTCGACGCCCTCGACCGCCTGCTGACGCTGATCGACCGCCTCGCCGCGCGCGGCATCCAGGTTCGCCACCTGGACCTCGGCGGCGGCCTCGGCGTGCGCTACAAGGACGAGACCCCGCCGCTGGCCAGCGACTACATCGCTGCGGTGCGCCAGCGCATCGAAGGCCGCGCGCTGACCCTGGTGTTCGAACCGGGCCGTTCGATCGTCGCCAACGCCGGCGTGCTGCTGACCCAGGTCGAGTACCTCAAGCACACCGAGCACAAGGATTTCGCCATCGTCGATGCGGCGATGAACGACCTGATCCGCCCGGCGCTGTACCAGGCCTGGATGGACGTGGTGCCGGTGCAGCAGCGCGAAGGCGCGACGCGCCGCTACGACCTGGTCGGACCGATCTGCGAGACCGGCGACTTCCTCGCCAAGGACCGCGAACTGGTGCTCGCCGAGGGCGACCTGCTGGCCGTGCGTTCGGCCGGCGCCTACGGCTTCGTCATGAGCTCCAACTACAACACCCGCGGCCGTGCCGCCGAGGTGCTGGTGGACGGCGAGCAGGCCTACGAAGTGCGTCGCCGCGAAACCCTCGAAGAACTCTACGCCGGCGAAAGCCTGCTGCCGGTCTGAGGGCGCGATCATGCTATTGCGCTTCACCAAGATGCACGGCCTGGGCAACGACTTCATGGTCCTCGACCTGGTCAGCCAGCACGCCCACATCCAGTCCAAACACGCTCGCCAGTGGGGCGACCGGCACACCGGCGTCGGCTTCGACCAGTTGCTGATCGTCGAGCCGCCGAGCAACCCGGACGTCGACTTCCGCTACCGCATCTTCAACGCCGACGGTTCGGAAGTGGAGCAATGCGGCAACGGTGCGCGCTGCTTCGCGCGCTTCGTCATCGACAAGCGCCTGACCAGCAAGCGTGAGATTCGCGTCGAGACCAAGGGCGGCATCATCGAGCTGACCCTGCGCGCCGACGGCCAGATCAGCGTCGACATGGGCGCGCCGCGCCTGCTGCCGAGCGAGATTCCGTTCCAGGCCGAGGGCCAGGCGCTGAGTTACCAGGTCGAGGTCGACGGCGAAAGCGTCGAGCTGGCCGCGGTGTCGATGGGCAATCCGCACGCGGTGCTGCGCGTCGACGACGTGCAGGCCGCGCCGGTGCGCACGCTGGGGCCGAAACTGGAACACCACCCGCGCTTTCCGCAGCGGGTCAATGTCGGCTTCCTGCAGGTGCTCGACCGCAAGCTGGCGCGCCTGCGCGTGTGGGAGCGCGGCGCCGGCGAAACCCAGGCCTGCGGCACTGGCGCCTGCGCCGCCGCGGTCGCCGCGATCCAGCAGGGCTGGATGGATTCGCCGCTGCACCTGGACCTCACCGGCGGCCGCCTGGCCATCGAGTGGGCAGGTCCGGGGCACCCGGTTATCATGACCGGCCCGGCCGTACGCGTGTACGAAGGTCAGGTCCGTCTATGAGCAAGAGCCTGCGATGAGCGAGAAAAAACAAGAGCCGTCTCCACTCGACGCCGCCGCGGTCGCCGCCTACCTGCGCGAGCACCCGGAGTTCTTCGTCGATTTCGAGGAGCTGATCCCGGAACTGCGCATCCCGCATTCGCGGGGCCAGGCGGTGTCGCTGGTCGAACGCCAGGTCAAGCTGCTGCGCGAGCGCAATATCGAGATGCGCCATCGCCTGTCGCAACTGATGGACGTCGCCCGCGACAACGACCGGCTGTTCGACAAGACCCGCCGGCTGGTGCTCGACCTGCTCGATGCCGGCAGCCTCGAAGAAGTGGTCAGCGCCGTCGAGGACAGCCTGCGCCACGAATTCCAGGTGCCCTTCGTCAGCCTGATCCTGTTCAGCGAAACGCCGCTGGGCGTCGGTCGCTCGGTGAGCGTCGCCGAGGCGCACCAGGCGGTCGGTGGCCTGCTCAGCGGCAGCAAGACCCTCTGCGGCGTGCTGCGCAGCCACGAGCTGGCGTTCCTCTTCGGCGAGGAAGACCGCGAGAAGGTCGGCTCCGCCGCGGTGGTCGCGCTCAATCACCAGGGCCTGCACGGCCTGCTGGCGGTCGGCAGCCCCGATCCGCAGCACTACAAGAGCTCGCTCGGCACGCTGTTCCTCAGCTACCTGGGCGAAGTGCTGTCGCGCGTCCTGCCGGGCTTCTCCGCACCGCTGCGCTCGGTGCGCTGAGCCGCCCAGCGCGGCGCCTGGATGGCTTCATCGATGCGGCTCGACGCGAACACGCCGGAAAGGAGCCCCATGCAGAACGATCTCGACGCCTATCTGGAGCACCTGCGCAGCGAGCGCCAGGTATCGCCGCACACCCTCGAAGGCTACCGACGCGACCTCGGCAAGCTGCTCGCCTTCGCCGAAGCGGAGCAACTGGCCGATTGGCAGGCGCTGGACACCCGTCGCCTGCGCCGACTCGTCGCCCAACTGCACCAGAGCGGACAGTCCAGCCCGAGCCTGGCGCGACTGCTCTCGGCGACCCGCGGGCTGTATCGCTACCTGATCCGCGAGGGCCGCGCCAATCACGATCCAGCCACCGGCCTGAGCCCGCCGAAAGGCCAGAAGCGCCTGCCGCGCACGCTGGACGCCGACCGTGCCCAGCAGTTGCTGGACGGCGCGGTTGAGGACGACTTCCTCGCCCGCCGCGACCACGCCATGCTCGAGCTGTTCTATTCATCCGGGCTGCGCCTGTCCGAGCTGGCCGGCCTCGATCTCGACGGCCTCGACCTCTCCGCCGGCCTGGTGCGCGTGCACGGCAAGGGCAACAAGGTCCGCGAGCTGCCGGTCGGCCGCCAGGCGCGCAGCGCCCTGGACACCTGGCTCAGCCTGCGCGCGCTGGCCAATCCGGCCGATCGTGCGGTGTTCATCAGCCGCCAGGGCCAGCGCCTGGGCGCACGCGCCATCCGCCAGCGGGTGCACCTGGCCGGCGTGCGCGAGCTGGGCCAGCACGTGCATCCGCACATGCTGCGCCACTCCTTCGCCAGCCACATGCTGGAGTCGTCCCAGGACCTGCGCGCGGTGCAGGAACTGCTCGGCCACGCCGACATCGCCACCACGCAGATCTACACGCACCTGGACTTCCAGCACCTGTCCAAGGTCTACGACAGTGCCCACCCGCGGGCGAAGAGGCGCAGCGAACCCGAATGAGCATCCAACTGGTCACCTTCGACCTCGACGACACCCTGTGGGACAACCGCCCGGTGATCGTCGCCGCCGAGCGCAGCATGCGCGACTGGCTGAACCTGCACGCCCCGCGCCTGGGCGCGCTGCCGGTCGAGCACCTATGGGACATCCGCTCGCGCCTGGTGGAGGGCGAGCCCGGCCTCAGGTACCGCCTCAGCGAGCTGCGCCGACGCACGCTGTTCCATGCCCTGGCGGAACTGGGCCACGGCGAGGATGAGGCCCGCGAGCTGGCCGAGGGCGCCTTCCAGGCGATGCTCGAGGCACGCCACCGGATCACCTTCTTCCCGGACACCATCGCCACCCTGGAGCAGCTCGCCGGGCGCTTCGCGCTGGCGGTGATCACCAACGGCAACGCCGACGTCCGCCGCCTGGGTCTGGCCGACTATTTCCGCTTCGCCCTCTGCGCCGAAGACCTGGGCATAGGCAAGCCCGACCCGCAGCCGTTCCGCGAGGCGCTGCGCCGCGCCAATGCGCAGGCCGAACACGCGGTACACGTCGGCGATCACCCCGGCGACGACATCCTCGGCGCCCAGGCCGCCGGCATGCGCGCGGTTTGGTACAACCCGCTCGGCACCGCCTGGGAACAGGACGGTGCACCGGACGCGCAGATTCGAAGCCTGACCGAACTGCCGGCGCTGCTGGACGCCTGGAACCGCCGCTGAGCTGAACGCCAGGCATGAAAAAGCCCGCGACCAGGCGGGCTTTTTCATGCGCGGGACAGATTCAGATGGGGCGGCTGCCGTACTTGCTGTCCGGCTTCTTCGGCGGGTCGGCGACCACGTTGGGTTCCACCTCCTGCACCTTGCCACCCCGGGCGAGAAACTCTTCCATGGCTCTGGCCAGGGCGTCACGCTCCTTCTGCTTGGCTTCGACGCTGGGCAGCTCCTCGGGCTCGACCGCTGCCTTGGCCTTCTTGCCGGCCGGCGCAGGAGTCTCGCTTTCGCTGTCTTCGCTATCGACGTCTTCGGCAGCGGCGAGCTCCTCGCCGTCGTCCTCGTCGGTTCCTTCCAGTTCGTCCTGTTCCAGTTCTTCGTCGCTCATGTTCGACCTCACGCTCGCGATAAGCAGGTTGTTATGGTCCGGCCGCTGCACTGCGCGACAGGAGAAAATCAGCAAATTTCGCCATGCAGGGTAGCGATCAACCGCCGTGCACCGCCCTGGTCGCGGTGCTCACCGAGGTAGACACCTTGCCAGGTACCCAGCGCCAACCGTCCCGCGGCTATCGGCAGACTCAGTTGGCAACCCAGCAGGCTCGCCTTGAAATGCGCCGGCAGATCATCGGGACCCTCGTAGTCGTGTTCGTAGCCGTCGGCCCCCTGCGGCACTAGACGGTTGAAGAACCGCTCGAAGTCGCGGCGTACCGCCGCGTCGGCATTCTCGTTGACGGTCAACGAGGCCGACGTGTGCTGCAGCCACAGGTGTAACAGACCAACCCGATAACTGGACAGTTCCAGCAGAGCGCCTAGCACTTCGTCGGTTATCAGATGGAAACCACGCGGACGCGCCCGCAAGGTGATCGATCGCTGCAGCCACATCTGGCGTTCTCCCCTTTTGGCGCGCGCATTCTAGCGCGGCGCCGAAAAAAGCAAAGGGTTAGCGCAGCCTTGTCCGCACCCGACTGAACGAAAGTCGAAGGCGCTCGCGGCGGGCCGGCGATTCGCCATCGCACAGGCAAAAAAAAGCCCGGCGAACCGGGCTTTCTTCGTGTCGCGTATTACAGGTTGTAGCCGCGCTCGTTGTGCTCGGCGAGGTCGAGACCGACGGTCTCGGTCTCGTCGCTGACGCGCAGGCCGATGACCAGGTCGAGAACCTTGAGGATCACGAAGGTCACGATGCCGGTGTAGACGACGGTGAAGGCAACGCCCTTGAACTGGATGAACAGTTGAGCGGCGATGTCTTCGACGGCGCCGAAGCCACCCAGAGCCGGAGCGGCGAAGACGCCGGTCAGCAGGGCACCGATGATGCCGCCGATACCGTGCACGCCGAAGGCGTCCAGGGAGTCGTCGTAGCCCAGCTTGCGTTTCAGGCTGGTGGCGCAGAAGAAGCAGATCACGCCAGCGACCAGGCCGATCACCAGGGCGCCCATCGGGCCGACGGTGCCGGCAGCCGGGGTGATGGCGACCAGACCGGCAACCACACCGGAAGCGATGCCCAGGGCGCTCGGCTTACCGTGGGTCAGCCACTCGGCGAACATCCAGCCCAGGGCAGCGGCGGCGGTAGCGATCTGGGTGACCAGCATGGCCATGCCAGCGGTGCCGTTGGCGGCGACTGCCGAGCCGGCGTTGAAGCCGAACCAGCCGATCCACAGCATGGCGGCGCCGACCAGGGTGTAGCCCAGGTTGTGCGGAGCCATCGGAGTGGTCGGGTAGCCTTTACGCTTGCCGAGCACGATGCAGGCAACCAGACCGGCGACACCGGCGTTGATGTGCACCACGGTGCCGCCAGCGAAGTCCAGAACGCCCCAATCCCACAGCAGACCACCGTTGCCGCTCCACACCATGTGGGCGATCGGTGCGTACACCAGGGTGAACCATACGACCATGAAGATCAGCATGGCGGAGAACTTCATGCGCTCGGCGAAGGCGCCGACGATGAGGGCCGGGGTGATGATCGCGAAGGTCATCTGGAAGGTGATGAACACGCTTTCCGGGAAAGCCGAAGTCAGGCTGTCGACGGTCAGGCCGCTGAGGAAGACGCGCGACAGGCCACCCACGAAGGAGTTGAAGTTGACGACGCCCTGCTCCATACCGGTGGTATCGAAGGCCAGGCTATAGCCGTAGACAACCCAGATGATGCTGATCAGGCCAGTGATGGCGAAGCACTGCATCATTACCGAGAGGATGTTTTTCGAACGCACCATGCCGCCGTAGAACAGCGCCAGGCCGGGGATGGTCATGAACAGCACGAGAGCCGTGGCAGTCAGCATCCATGCGGTATCGCCAGAGTTCAGGGTAACTTCCTGAGCCATGGCCAAACCGGGGGTGAAAAGGGACAAAAGGGCTCCAAGCCCTGCGAACTGACGCAGAGTCATCTGTATATCTCCTGGGTCGGGGTCGGGGGCTTAAATCGCGTCTGTGCCGGTTTCGCCGGTACGGATACGGATAGCCTGTTCGAGGTTCACCACGAAAATCTTGCCGTCACCGATCTTTCCGGTGTTGGCGGCCTTGGTGATGGCTTCGATGACGCGGTCCAGCTGATCATCAGCGATGGCTACGTCGATCTTTACCTTGGGCAGAAAGTCGACGACATATTCGGCGCCGCGATACAGCTCGGTGTGACCTTTCTGGCGACCAAAGCCTTTGACTTCAGTGACCGTGATGCCCTGCACGCCGATCTCCGACAGAGACTCGCGCACGTCGTCCAGCTTGAACGGTTTGATGATGGCAGTGACTAGCTTCATAAAACTATCTCCCGTGTAAATGACTTGACCCAGGAACAGACGACCTGAACCAAGTCTATGCGCAGTGTCTGGCTTTGTAACGCGCCGCAGCCCTGGCTCGGCCACGCCGACATCAACCTGCCGTTCCCGACGAAGCATTCTCCCCACTTCGCCTAACGCACCGGAACTGCATCGGTGCACGCGTCACAGGCAGCTAAGCAGAAAGCTTGCCAGCTACACCGATGAGCGGCTTTTCGGGGTCTTGCGCCAGCATCCGCCGGCAAATGCGCCTACCAATTCACCTCAACGCACCAATATAGAGCATAGCAAACATTACAGATGCGCGATAAACGTGCGCTTATGTCTCAAGCCTGGGATTTTCCGACCACATGCTAGACTTCGCCGCCATTGCCACCGGAAGAAGCCCATGTTGCCGCCCAAAGCCCTGCTCGACGCCATCAGCACTCATGCCTCCCGCCTGTTCAATGGCGAACGCCCGCTGCCGCGCGAAGAATTCGAAGCGCAGTTCAAGACCGTGCTGCAAAGCGCGTTCAGCAAACTCGATCTGGTCAGCCGCGACGAATTCGATGGTCAGATGATCGTCCTCGCGCGCACCCGCACCCGCCTCGAAGCCCTGGAAAGCAAGGTCGTCGAGCTGGAAGAGCGCCTGGCGAAAGAGTCCCCTCCCGCCGCCGAGTGACCTTCGCTCGGCGAGCGGCATGTCATCAAGGAGTGATGCATGTCCCTGGCCATCGTCCACAGCCGCGCCCAGGTCGGTGTGGAAGCACCGCCCGTCACGGTCGAGGCGCATCTGGCCAACGGCCTGCCGTCCCTCGCCCTGGTCGGCCTGCCGGAAACCGCGGTCAAGGAAGCCAAGGACCGCGTGCGCAGCGCCATCCTCAATTCCGGTTTCGATTTTCCGCCCCGCAGGATCACCCTGAACCTGGCCCCGGCAGACTTGCCGAAGGACGGCGGGCGCTTCGACCTGGCCATCGCGCTGGGTATCCTCGCCGCCAGCGGGCAACTGCCGGTCGATAGCCTGGCCAACTGCGAATGCCTCGGCGAGCTGGCCTTGTCCGGGGCACTGCGTCCGGTGCAGGGCGTATTGCCGGCGGCGCTGGCCGCGCGCGCCGTCGGACGCAGCCTGGTGGTGCCCAGGGCCAACGCGGAGGAAGCCAGCCTGGCTTCCGGGCTGGTGGTTTTCGCCGCCGAGCATCTGCTGGAACTGGCCGCGCACTTCAGCGGACATACGCCGCTGGCGCCGTATCAGGCACAGGGCCTGCTGCGCCGACTGTTGCCCTACCCCGACCTCGCCGACGTGCAGGGCCAGGTCGCCGCCAAGCGCGCACTGCTGGTGGCCGCGGCCGGCTCGCACAATCTGCTGCTCAGTGGTCCTCCAGGAACCGGCAAGACCCTGCTCGCCAGCCGCCTGCCGGGCCTGCTGCCGGCGCTGGACGAACGCGAAGCGCTGGAAGTGGCGGCCATCCATTCCGTGGCCAGCCACACACCACTGGAAGCCTGGCCGCAGAGACCGTTTCGCCATCCGCACCACAGCGCATCGGCGCCGGCATTGGTCGGCGGCGGCAGTCGCCCGCGCCCCGGCGAGATCACATTGGCCCATNNTTTCCCTCGATGACCCCCCCGAGTCCGACCGCAGGGTTCTGGAACCCCCCGGGGAGCCACTGGAGAGCGGCGAGATCGTCATCGCCCGGGCCAACGACAAGGTGCGCTTCCCGGCGCGCTTCCAACTGGTCGCGGCGATGAACCCGTGCCCGTGCGGCTATCTCGGCGATCCCAGCGCGCGTTGCCGTTGCTCCTCCGAGCAAATCCAGCGCTATCGCGGCAAGCTGTCCGGGCCGCTGCTGGATCGCATCGCCCTGCACGTCAGCGTGCGGCGCGAGCCGATGGCGCTGGACACCGCGCCGCGTCACGGCATGCCCAGCAGCGAAGCGGCGGCCATCGTCGCCGCCGCGCGCCAGCGGCAACTGCGGCGCCAGGGCATGGCCAACGCGTTCCTCGACCTGCAAGGCCTGCGCGCGCATTGCCTGCTGGACGCGGAGGATCGTCTCTGGCTGGAAAGCGCCTGCGAGCGCCTCGGCCTGTCGCTGCGCGCGGCGCACCGGGTGCTCAAGGTGGCGCGAACCCTGGCGGACCTAGAAGACGCTGCGGCCATCGATCGCTCGCACCTCGCCGAAGCCCTGCAGTACCGCGCCAGCGGCCTCGGCTAGCGGCTCAGGACGGGCGCTGTGGACTGGCCTGGCGGGGATTGCTCGAGAGCAGCTGGCTGAGCTGCTCCAGCGGCAGCGGCCGGCTGATCAGATAGCCCTGCACCTGATCGCAGCCGAAACGCGCCAGCAGCGCCAGCTGCTCGGCGCTTTCCACGCCCTCGGCGACCACTTCCAGGCCGAGGTTGTGCGCCAGATCGATCATCGCCCGCACCAGCCGGTAGCTCTCCGCTTTGGCGTTCATCCCGCCGACGAAGCTCTTGTCGATCTTCAGCAGCGCGATGGGCAGGCGGTCGAGGTGGACGAAGGAGGAGAAACCGGTGCCGAAATCGTCCAGCGAGAAGCGCACGCCGAGCTTGCGCAGCGCCTGCATGGTCTGGCGCACCTGATCGCTGCGGCGCATCACCGCGGTTTCGGTCAGCTCGAACTCCAGCCAGCGCGCGTCGACCCGGTTTTCCTCGATCAGCCGGCTCAGCGTCGGCAACAGCTGGCTGTCCTGGAACTGGCGGAACGACAGGTTGACCGCCATGTGCAGCGCCGGCAGCCCCTTCGCGCGCATCCCCTGCATGTCGCGCAGTGCGCGGGAAATCACCCAGTAGCCGAGCGGCACGATCAGCCCGCTCTCCTCCGCCAGAGGGACGAACTCGCTCGGCGCCAGCAGGCCACGGCGCGGATGCTGCCAGCGCACCAGCGCCTCGACGCCGAGGAAGCGCCCGGATTGCAGGCACAGCCGCGGCTGGTAGTGCAGCGCCAGCTCGTCGCGGCGCAGCGCCCGGCGCAATTCGCCTTCGAGCCGGGCGCGGGTGCGCGCACTGTGGTTGATGCGCTCGTCGTACAGATGAAAGGTGCAGCCCTGGGCGTTCTTGGCCTGCTGCATGGCGATGTGCGCGTGCCACATCAGCGGGTCGATCGCGCCGCCATTGGCATGCGCCATGCCCAGGCTGCAACCGATCAGCAGGCTTTCGCCCTCCAGCCAGTAGGGCTCTTCCAGCGCCTCGACGACCTGCGCGGCCACCCGTTCGGCGCGGCGGAAGTCCTCGCCGGTCTCGATCAGCAGGGCGAATTCGTCACTGCCCAGCCGCGCCAGGCGGTCGCCCTCGCCGAGCTGATCCTTCATTCGCTCGACCACCTGCAGGATCAACCGATCGCCGGCCTGGTAGCCGAGGCTGTCGTTGACCGCGCGAAAATTGTCCAGGTCCAGGTGCCCGAGGGCGAAATCACGCCCGTCGTGTTCGCCCATGCGCGCGGTCAGCAGCGCCTGGAAACCCTGGCGATTGGCGATGCCGGTGAGCGGATCGAGTTCGCCGAAGCGCCGGCGCAGGCTGCGTTCGGCGACATAGCGCATGCAACGGCGCAGGGTCGCCGGGCTGGTGTCGTCGAACACCAGCCAGTCGCTGACGCTGGGCGGCACGCTCTCCGGCTCGCGCTCCAGCAGCAGCACGATGGGTACCGTGCTGGCTCCGGCGGCGGGCAGCTGGGCCGGCGTGCAGAGCAGCAGGCAGTCGTCGTCGAGCAACTCCGCGGCGTCCTCCCAGGAGCCCGCACAGATCAGCTCCGGCGCGTTGTCGAGGGGAATCAGCCGTTCACGCAGCAGCCCGACCCAGGACGGATCGTTGCCAAGAACAATCAAACGCGAAGGTTGCACTAGCGCGGGCACGCGACCTCCCCAGGTCAGTGGCAGTGTTCGCTGGAACGCTCCCGTGCAGGCAGATGGCGAAAAGCGGTGGCGCCGGACGCGCCGTGCGGGTAACCGCACGAGCGTCGCGAGCCCGCGGCCGGCGGGCCTTCGAGGCATCGCCGACGAGCTTTCTGGCACTGTTCGGGAATCTTTGTTCTGCTGGTCTTCCCTGACCCGGCCGGGCGTGGAAACGTCAACGGCCGCTCACAATCACCCCGTAGCCTACTGGAGCAGGCGAAATAACCAAGCCGTGGCACGCTGCCATCAGCGCAACGGCGCGAGCCGGCGGCCGAGTGCCTGCTAGAATGCCGGCCCTTCTCCTCAGCGATATCCGACGACCATGTCCCGACTCAATCCCCGGCAGCAGGAAGCCGTGAACTACGTCGGCGGCCCGCTCCTGGTGCTTGCCGGCGCGGGCTCCGGCAAGACCAGCGTGATCACCCGCAAGATCGCCTACCTGATCCAGAAATGCGGTATCCAGGCCCGTCACATCGTCGCCATGACCTTCACCAACAAGGCTGCGCGGGAAATGAAAGAGCGCGTCGGCACGCTGCTGCGCGGCAGCGAGGGCAAGGGCCTGACGGTCTCGACCTTCCACAACCTGGGGATGAACATCATCCGCAAGGAATACGCGCGGCTGGGCTACAAGCCGGGCTTCTCGATCTTCGACGACGGCGACATCAAGGCCCTGCTGACCGACATCATGCAGAAGGAATACGCCGGCGATGACGGCGCCGACGAGGTCAAGAACACCATCGACAGCTGGAAGAACGAGCTGATCCTGCCCGACGAGGCGCTGGCCGCTGCGCGCAACCCCAAGGAACAGACCGCCGCCATCGTCTACCTGCATTACCAGCGCACGCTCAAGGCGTACAACGCAGTGGACTTCAACGACCTGATCCTGCTGCCGGTGAAGCTGTTCCAGGAACACCGGGACATCCTGGAGAAGTGGCAGAACCGCATCCGCTACCTGCTGGTCGACGAATACCAGGACACCAACTCCAGCCAGTACCTGCTGGTGAAACTGCTGGTGGGCATGCGCAACCAGATCACCGTGGTCGGCGACGACGACCAGTCGATCTACGCCTGGCGCGGCGCGCGCCCGGAAAACCTGATGCTGCTGAAGGAGGACTACCCGTCGCTGAAGGTGGTGATGCTGGAGCAGAACTACCGCTCGACCAGCCGCATCCTCAAGTGCGCCAACACCCTGATCGCCAACAACCCGCACGCCTTCGAGAAGCAGCTGTGGAGCGAGATGGGCATGGGCGACGAAATCCGTGTGATCCGCACCCGCAACGAAGACGCCGAGTGCGAGCGCGTGGCCCTGGAAATCCTCACCGAGCACCTGCGCACCGAGCGCCCGTACAGCGACTTCGCCATCCTCTACCGCGGCAACTACCAGGCCAAGCTGATGGAGCTGAAGCTGCAGCACCACCAGATCCCCTATCGCCTGTCCGGCGGCACCAGCTTCTTCGCCCGCCAGGAAGTGAAGGACCTGATGAGCTACTTCCGCCTGCTGGTCAATCCGGACGACGACAACGCCTTCCTGCGGGTGATCAACGTGCCGCGCCGCGAAATCGGCTCGACCACCCTGGAAAAGCTCGGCAACTACGCCACCGAACGCAAGATCAGCATGTATGCCGCCAGCGACGAGATCGGCCTCGGCGAACACCTCGACAGCCGTTACACCGAGCGCCTCTCGCGCTTCAAGCGCTACATGGACAAGCTCCGCCAGCAGTGCTCGCAGGACGACCCGATCGCCGCGCTGCGCAGCATGGTCATGGACATCGACTACGAACAGTGGCTACGCCAGAACGCCTCCAGCGACAAGGTCGCCGAGGCGCGCATGGGCAACGTCTGGTTCCTCGTCGAGGCGCTGAAGAACACCCTGGAGAAAGACGAAGAAGGCGAGATGACCATCGAGGAGGCCATCGGCAAGCTGGTGTTGCGCGACATGCTCGAGCGCCAGCAGGAAGAGGAAGAAGGCGCCGAGGGCGTGCAGATGATGACCATCCATGCCTCCAAAGGCCTGGAATTCCCCTCCGTGTACATCCTCGGCGTGGAGGAGGAAATCCTTCCGCACCGCTCCAGCATCGAAGCCGACACCATCGAGGAGGAACGCCGCCTGGCCTATGTCGGCATCACCCGCGCCAAGCGCAACCTGACCATGACCTTCGCCGCCAAGCGCAAGCAGTACGGCGAGATCATCGACTGCTCGCCGAGCCGCTTCCTCGACGAGCTGCCGCCGGAGGACCTGGTCTGGGAAGGCCAGGATGAGGCGCCAGTGGAGGTCAAGGCGGCGCGCGGCAACGATGCGCTGGCGGCGATGCGCTCGATGCTCAAGCGTTAAGCCGTTCCATAGAAAACGCTGCTTGGCGCAATCGACAAAAGTGATGAGTAACCACAGCTTTAATGTGGTCTAGTTGAACTCAAGGCTTCAACGCCGCCCTTGCCGGGCGGGCATCTTCACTTTGCAAGGAGAATCACCATGGCCACTGCAAGCGCCAAGCAGGAACTGAAAACCGTCAACAGCGTCCGCGACCAGGCCGCGAAAGGCCCGGACGCCGGCATCGCCAACGCCGTCGAGATCGGCAAGGCCCTCACCGTGCTGGTCTCGGACATGTTCGCGCTGTACCTGAAGACCAAGAACTTCCACTGGCACGTTAGCGGACCGCACTTCCGCGAATACCACCTGTTGCTGGACGACCAGGCCGCACAGATCTTCGCCATCATCGACCCGATCGCCGAGCGCGCGCGCAAGATCGGCCAGCCGACCCTGCGCTCGGTGGAGCAGGTGGTCGCCAGCAAGCGCCTGCAGAGCAGCGACGCGGAAAACCTCAGCGCCGAGCAGATGCTCAGCGAGCTACACGCCGACAACCAGGCGCTGGCCGCCTACATGCGCAGCACCCACACGCTGACGGGCGAGGCCAACGACGTGGCCACCACCAGCCTGCTGGAAGAGTGGATCGACCAAGCCGAAGAGCGCGCCTGGTTCCTCGGCGAAACCCTGCGCAACCGCTGATCCGCCGCCGCGCCAGCCATAACGCCCCGCCCCTCGGCGGGGCTTTTTTTGCCGTCGAAACGGCCCGATCCCCGGCTACCACGCAACTTTCGCCCCGCGCCGGACATCGAACCCGGACAGGCGCGACATCCCGAGCGCCCGACCACGCAGACGGACCTCGCCCATCATGCAGATCACCCTGGTGCGCCACGGCCGCCCGAATTACTCCGGCGTCGAACGCTGTACGCCCGGCGAAATGAAGACCTGGATCGAAGGCTACAACCGTGCGCCGGTGGTCTGCTCGGAGGTGCCGCAATCGCTGATCGACCAAGCCAAACGCACCGAAGTGTTCGCCTGCAGCTCGATATCTCGCTGCGTGGAGTCGCGCGCCCGCGTCGCCGGCGAATGCGCCGACGAGGTCGACGAAATCTTCGCCGAAGCGCACCTGCCCTACCCCGACTGGAACTGGCCGAGGCTGCCGGTGAAAGTCTGGCGAACGCTGTTCCGCGGCGCCTGGTTCCTCGGTTTCGCCCGGCACACCGAATCCATCCGCGTGTCGCGCAAACGCGCCAGCCAGGCCGCCGACCGCCTGATCGAACTGGCCAGAATCCACGGCAGCGTGATGCTCATCGGCCACGGCATCATGAACGTGCTGATTTCCGCCGAACTGCGCAAACGCGGCTGGTCCGGCCCGCTCAACCTGATCCTCAAGGACTACTGGCAGCCCTGCGTCTACAGCAAGGCGCGCTGATAAAACCCCGCACCCGCGCGCCGGCTTGGCGGCCGCGTAAGGCGAACAAGTTCGCCCCTACAACAGCGGCGTCTCGCCCGTATCGAGCGAGTGTTTGCCCCACGAGAACGCCCAGTGCCCCTTCGGGCACCGGAACGCTTGTGTAGGGGCGAACTTGTTCGCCTTTCACGCCCGCTCCAGACGGGTCGCCCACCGGACCGGCAGGCGCCCGCCCGCCACTCAGAACCAGAAGCGCACACCGGCCACCAGGCGCGAGTCGCTGCGCGCATCGCCCCGGTCTTCGGCCAGCGAGGCGGTTTCGCCGAAGCGGCGGGTCCACTCGACGCCGACATAGGGCGCGAACTGCGGCGTGAACTCGTAACGCAGGCGCAGCCCGAAGCGGCCCTCGGCGAGGCCGCTGCCGATGTCACGGGCGTGGTCGTCCTTGCCGTAGGCGTCCAGTTCCAGTTGCGGCGCCAGCACCAGTTTCTGGCTCAGCTGCAGCTCCCGCTCGACCTCCAGGCGCGCCGCGCTGCGGCCGTTCGGGCCGAGGTAGGCGCTGGCCTGCACGTCGAACCACCAGGGCGTGATGCCGGCGATGCCGAAGGCCAGCCACTGGCGGTCGGGATCGCTGCCGAAGTCCTGGCGCAGGCCCAGGCGACTGTCCCAGAAGGCGGCGATGGCGTGCGACCAGAGCAGCTCCGCACGGCCCTCGCTTTCTCCGTCGACACGTTCGCCCTCGCTCTGCAGCCAGAGCTTGTCGGTATCGCCGCCCCACCAGGCATCCGCTTCCCAGGCCAGGCCGTGGTCGTCGCGCCCATCGAGGTACTCCAGCCGCTCGAACAGCACCTGCTGCGCCAGCGACTCGCCGTGGCGATGCTGATCTTGACTGGGCACCATCGGCATCGGCGGCGCGTCCTCGCCGCGCGGCAGGATGCGGTTGGCGGCGCACTCGTCGGCAGGCGCCCCGGTCGGCGCCGCCATCGGCATGGCGTGTTCCATCATGTCCATGTCATGCGTGTCGTGCTGCATGCCGGGCATCTCGTCGGCCTGTACCGCCGTGGCGAACAGCAGTGCAAGCGCCATCAGAAAGGTCTTCATGCGACCACCACCTTGCGGAACATGCCCGCTTCCATGTGATACAGCAGATGGCAATGGAAGGCCCATTCGCCGGGCGCGTCGGCACTGAGCAGCAGCGCCACCTGCTTGCCCGGCTGGACGTTGACGGTGTGCTTGCGCAGCAGCTCGCCGCTCGCCTGGTTCTCCACCTCGAAGAACATCCCGTGCAGATGGATCGGGTGATTCATCATGGTGTCGTTAACCAGCCGCAGGCGCAGGCGCTCGCCATAACGCAGCGCGATCGGCTCGGCCTCGCTGTACTTCACGCCGTCGAAACCCCAGACGAAGCGCTGCATGTTGCCGGTCAGCCGCAGCACCAGCTCGCGCGCGGGAGGGCGAGGGTCGAGACTACCGCCGAGGGTGCGCAGCGCGGCGTAGGTCAGCACCTGGCGACCATTGCCACGCAGCCGCGGGCCGGGATCGTCCAGCGCGGCGGACGGATTGACGACGCGCATGTCGACCTGTGCAGAGGTCTGCAGCGCTGCGTCCGCGGGCGGCGCGGCATGATCCATCCCGGCCATCGCCGCGTGGTCCATGCCGGCCATGGCCTCGCCGCCATGGCCCATGTCGCGCATCTCCAGCCAGCTCGGCGGGTCGAGGCGCGGCAGCGCGGCCTGCATGCCGGCCACCGGAGCCAGGGTCGCGCGGGCGTAGCCGCTGCGGTCCATGGACTGGCAGAAGATGCTGTAGGCCTGCGCGTCCGGCATGCGCACCAGCACGTCGTAGGTTTCCCCCGGCGCGATGCGGAATTCATCCACCGTCACCTCGGCCACGGCCTGGCCGTCGGCGGCGATCACCGTCAGCGGCAGGCCGGGAATCCGTACGTCGAAGAAGGTCGAGGTGCCGGCGTTGATGAAGCGCAGGCGCACGCGCTCACCGGGTTCGGCGATGGCCGTCCAGTTGGCCGCCGGCGTGGCGCCGTTGACCAGGTAGGTGTAGGTGGCACCGGACACGTCCTGCAGGTCGGTGGGGCTCATGCGCATGCGGTTCCACATCGCGCGCTTGTCCCAGGCGGCAGCCAGGCCGAAGGTTTCGACGTCGCGGGCGAACTGCGCCACGCTCGGTTTGGCGCGGCTGAAGTATTCGCTGTCGGCCTTCAGCCGGCCGAAGAGGCGCATCGGGTCCTCGTCGGTCCAGTCGCTGAGCATCAACGTGTAGTCGCGCTCGACCGCCAGCGGCTCGCCGTGCTCAGGCTCGATCAGCAGCGCGCCGTACAGTCCGGTCTGCTCCTGGAAGCCGCTGTGGCCGTGATACCAGTAGGTGCCGGCCTGCAGCGCGCGGAAACGGTAGGTGAAGGTTTCCCCCGGCGCGATGCCGGCGAAGCTGATGCCCGGCACGCCGTCCATGTCGGCCGGCAGGAGGATGCCGTGCCAGTGGATCGAGCTGGGCACGGCAAGGCGGTTGGTCACCCGCAGGCTGATCTCCTCGCCCTGCCGCCAGCGCAGGGTCGGCGCTGGCAGTGATCCGTTGACCGTGGTGGCGACGGCCGCGCGGCCGGTGTAGTTGACCGCCATCTCGGCGATCTCCAGTTCGAAGCGGTTACCCGAAAGTTGCCGCGGCGAAGGCGCGGCGGTCTGCGCCAGTGCGCCCTGCGGCCAGCCGCCGGCAAGCGTCAGCGCGCCACCGGCGCCCAGCCCCTGGACGAAACGGCGCCGCGAAAGCGCCGGGAAGGATGCGTTCATCTGTGAAATCCTGATCGAGCGGCGCCCGCACGGTCGCATCAAGGCGACGGCGGATGTCCGCGAAAGTCGAAAGAGAAGGAAAACGCGCGATCAGGCGAGGGAGCGCGGCGGGCGCCGCAAGGGGTCGGGGACGATGCTGCGGTAGCGCTCGGGATCGCCGAGCAGGGGAGCCGCGCGCACCGGCGCGGCACTCAGGTTCGTAAGTCCGCCCGGCAACGGCAGGGCGACGCAGGCCAGGCAGCAGAGACCGAGGTCATGGGCCATGCTCGCCGAAGAAGTGTCGCAGGAGGCGTCCATCCCGGCATGCGCCGACGCCGCCTGATGGCCACCCTCGGCATGGCTGGCCATCGGCATCTCCGTGCAACCGATCATCGCCGACGCAGCCATCCCCCGCCCGGCCGTGGTGGCGAGCAGCAGCAACATGAGCAGGATGTGCAACAGGCGATTCATCGGGGCGATCCGCATGGGCCTGGACGGATTCTAACCGAGCGAGGGGCGAAGAACAGCGCGCAGACCGGCAGCGAGGCGCGCGACGCTGCCCCATTGCAAGGTTTCCGCCCGGCGGCCGGTTGAATTGACGGGCGCGCGGCGCCGATTTGCGGGAGAATGCGCGGCTTTCCTTGGGGTCGCAGGGGGCCGTGCTCGTGGAACTGTTGAAAGAAAAAATTCGCGCCGAAGGCATCGTGCTGTCGGAGCAGGTGCTGAAGGTCGACGCCTTCCTCAACCACCAGATCGATCCGCGGCTGATGCAGCAGATCGGCAACGCCTTCGCCGAGCGCTTCCGCGACCAGGGCATCACCAAGATCGTCACCATCGAGGCCTCGGGCATCGCGCCGGCGGTTATGGCCGGCCTGGAACTCGGCGTGCCGGTGATCTTCGCCCGCAAGTACCAGTCGCTGACCCTGCGCGACAACCTGTACATCTCCAAGGTGTTCTCCTTCACCAAGCAGACCGAAAGCACCATCGCCATCTCCGCCAAGCACCTGCTGGCGAATGACCATGTGCTGGTGATCGACGACTTCCTCGCCAACGGCCACGCCGCCAAGGCCCTGCTCGACCTGATCGGCCAGGCGGGCGCCAGCGTCGCCGGGCTCGGCATCGTCATCGAGAAATCCTTCCAGGAAGGCCGCGGCCTGCTGGAAAGCGAGGGCTACCGCGTCGAATCGCTGGCACGGGTGAAATCGCTGAAGGACGGCAAGGTCACCTTCGTCGACTAGCGAACGGGTTTGCCAATGCCTTACGGCGCGCTTCCTCGGGCGTGCGGCCGCCACAACCCCACCAGCTTGCCCTGGCTGCCGGCCACCGGATCGGTCAGCGGCGGCGCGACGCCGGCTATGCGCGCGCGATTAGCGTCGTGGGTTGCCGCGTCCGGGCGCTGCAGGTCGAAGTCGCACTCCGGCGGATAGGCGCCGACCACCAGGAAATCCGCGCTGGCCTCCAGCCGGCAGTGCCCGGTGCCGGCCGGCAGCACCAGCGCATCGCCGGCGCGCACCTCCACTTCGGCCCCCGACTCGCCGCCCAGCAACAGCCGCCCCCAGCCGCTGACCACGCCGAGCGCCTCGTGGGTGTTGGCGTGGTAGTGCTGGTAATCGAACACGCTGGCGCGCCAGCGCGGCGGCCACAGATGGCTGGCGAACAGGCCCTCGAAACGCCCGGCCAGGTCATCCCGACCCAGCGGCAACTGGCGATAGATCAGCACCGGCAGCGGGCTGTTCGGCGTGCGGCCATCGCTGGCGAAGTGCAGGGTTTCCGGCGTTGGCGCGGTGCTTGGCATCGATCGATCCTCAGTATTGCGCGGTGGCTTTCAGGCCGGCCAGCAGCAGTTTCTGGTAGAGCTGTTCACGCAGGCCCTCGGGTTTTTCCAGGCCCATGCGCTGCAGGTGCGCGGCATACACGGCCGGCTCCGGCAGGTCGAACAGGGTGGCCATGCCCAGTTCGAGAATCTCGCCGAGCTTGAGCTTGCTCTTCAGCCAGCGCAGCGCGCGCAGCAGCGCCTGCTCCTCGGGGGTGAAATCGCAGCCCAGCGGGTATTCGGCGAACAGCCGCGGGTGCTGCGATTGCACGTCGTGCAGGCGCCAGGGCGTGTTCTGCCGGTAGACCCAGTCCAGCTGGAAATCCGCCGAGAGCTTGCCGGCCTTCTGCGCCTGCTCGATCAGGCCCTCCTGGAAACGCGAGTCGGCGACGCGCAGCAGCGCCTTGATCACTTCCTCGTCGTTCTTGCCGCGCAGGTCGGCGATGCCGTACTCGGTGACCACGATGTCGCGCAGGTGCCGGGGAATGGTGGTGTGGCCGTACTGCCAGACGATGTTCGAGCTGGCCTCGCCGCCCGATTCGCGCCAGGCGCGCAGCATCAGGATCGAACGCGCACCCTCCAGTTCGTGGGCCTGGGCGACGAAGTCGTACTGTCCGCCGACACCGCTGAGCACGCGGCCGTCCTCCAGTTGGTCGGCCACGCCCGCGCCGAGCAGGGTCACGCTGAAGGCGCTGTTGATGAAGCGCGCGTCGCGGCGCTGCAGGCGCTTGAGTTCCTCGTCGCCGTACAGCCGGTTGATGAAGCCGATGCCGGTCATGCCGATCTGCCGGCGCTGAGCGTGAGCCATCTGCCGCAGGCGTTCGTAGAAAGCCTGCGGGCCGAGGAAGAAACCGCCGTGCACCAGCACGCCCTCGGCCTGGCCAAGGTAGGCGGCCAGCGCCTGCTCGCAGGCGGCATCGTTGAGATCGGCGCTGACCAGCCGCCCATCCGGCAGACGCATACCGCCCTGCTCCAGGCGCACCTTGCTGGAGAGCAACCCATGACGTTGCAGCCAGACCAGGCTGCGCGGGGTGATCCGCGCCGGCAGCCCGGCGGCGACCAGCGTACCCAGGCTGCGCGGCTTGCCGTGGGCATCCAGCGCGCCAAGGTTGGCCATCCGCTGCAGACGCGCGTCGGCATACACCGGGCGGCGCACCACGCCGGCCTCCATCAGCGCCAGCATGCCGAGCACGAACATCTCGCTGCAGCCGTAGAGCCCTTCGGCGAACGGCGCCAGCCCGCCTTCGCGCTCGATCAGCTCGCCCCAGCTCAGCGGCACGCGCAGCTCCTCGAGCACCGCGCGGTAGCCGGCGTTGTCGGCCTGGCGCGCCAGCAGCGCGGCACTCAACGCATCGCCCATGGCGCCGATGCCGATCTGCAGCGTGCCGCCGTCGCGCACCAGCGTGCTGGCATGCAGGCCGATGGCATGGTCCTGCAGGCTGACCGGCATGTTCGGCGTGGAGAACAGCGTGCCGCGCTCGGGCTCGTCGATCAGCAGATCGAACTCGTCCTCGGCCAGCTCAGCGTCGCCGGGCATGTACGGCAGGTCGGCGTGCACCTGGGCGATGCTGAGGATGGTTTCGCCGGAAGCGCGGCGGCACTCGAGCAGCGGCATCAGGTCGAGGGTGATGTCCGGGTTGCAGGACAGGCTCAGGCAGTCCGGTTCGTCGCGGCGGCGCGCCACCAGTTGCGCCACCAGGTTGATGCCCTTGCGGTCGAGGTCGCGGGCGACCTGGCTGTAGTTCAGGCTGATGTAGCCGCGCTGCGCCTGCGGGTTGTCCAGCAGGCTGCCGGGCTGCAGGTAGAACTCCTCGACATGGATGTTCGCCGGCAGCTCGCCGCGTTGCAGGTCGAGGCGGTAGTCGAGTTCCGGGTAGTCGCCGAACACGCGCTCGACGAAGGGCCCGAGCAGGCGCTGCTCCAGCTCGCTACCGGCGTGCGGGCGGCCGAGCGACAGCGCGGTGTAGATGGTCAGCTCGCGCTGTGGCGATTGCTTGATGCGCTGATAGAGCGCGTTGGCGAACCGATTCGGCTTGCCCAGGCCCAGCGGCAGGCCCAAGCGAATGTGACCCTCGATGCGCGCCAGCACTTCATCGACGGCCTGTTCCAGCGTGCAGGAAGGCACCGGCTGACTCCTTGGCGAATGCGTCGGAGTTTGGACCCGCGCAGGCGGCGCTTTGCTCCGCACCGTCCGCCGCTTCGCCGTGGCGCCGCGCGAGCCGAATCGCGGGCATGAAAAAGCCGCCCGGAGGCGGCTGTTTCAGCGAGGACGTGCGATCAGAGGCCGGACATCTTCTTGATGGCGCCACGCAGGTCGTCATCGGAGCAGGTCGCGCAGGTGCCTTTCGGCGGCATGGCGTTGATCCCGCTGATGGCCTTGGCCAGCAGACCGTCGAGGCCACCCTGTTCGTCGGCACGGGTTTTCCAGGCCGCGCCATCACCGATCTTCGGTGCGCCGAGCACGCCACTGCCATGGCAGGCGTTGCAGTGCTTGGCGATCACGTCGTCGGGGCTCATGCCACCGCCGGACGCCGACGCTGCAACGGCAGCGATGCCCTTGCATTCCTGGCCGCTCACGCATACTTCGCCAACCGGCTTGAGGCGTGCGGCAATCTCATCATTGGTCGCAGCCTGAGCGCTCATCGCCCACAGGGCCAGCGCGGCGGCATTCGCCACCAGCATCTTGTTTATCCAGTTCACCCTTACACCCTCATCGTGGCTAGAAACGCTCGCGGCCACGGTTTCGCGAGCGGGCGCCAGTATACCGATAAGCCCGCCCAGCCGAAACAACCCTGCGCTACGCATGGGCTTGCGGCATCGCGTCGCAGGACGGGGGTCAGAAGTTGGCAGGCGTGGTGGCGCTGATCAGTCGCGCGGGCTTGTCGAAGGGGTTGCGGAAGCGGTGCGGCTTGTTGCTTTCGAAGTAGTAGCTGTCGCCACTCTCGAGCACGAAAAGCTCGCCGGAAACGGTCAGTTCGAGACGTCCGTCGACCAGCATGCCGGCCTCCTCGCCATCGTGGTTGAGCATTTCCGCACCGGTATCGGCGCCCGGCGGATAGGTTTCGTCGAGGAAGGCGATGGCGCGGCTGGGGTGCGCCTTGCCGATCAGCTTCATGGTCACGGCGCCGTCGGAGATGTCGAGCAGCTCGCTGGCGCGGTAGACCACCTGGGTCTGGTTGTCCTGTTCGAAATCCAGGGAAAAGAACTCCACCAGCGACATCGGAATGCCGCCGAGCACTTTCTTCAGGGAGCTGATCGAAGGGCTGACGCTGTTCTTCTCGATCATCGAGATGGTGCTGTTGGTGACGCCCGCGCGCTTGGCGAGTTCACGCTGGGAGAGGCCTTTGTGCTTGCGGATGGATTGCAGTCGAACACCGACGTCCAATGGTTGAACCCTCCTCGAGGGGATAGCTGCGGTCGAAGTGGGCCGTATCATCGCAACAGCGTTCAGAATTTACAACGGCGCGATCAAGTTTCCCGCACAAAAACGCTACAGCCCACAGGCGACGTGGCTTGCAGAGGCGCGATCAAGCGCCCGAATGGCTCCGCGGCACGCGCTTCAGGTTGCACATCAGCTGGTAGGGAATGGTCCCGGCAAGCGCGGCGACCTGGCTGACCGAAACCTCCCTGCCCCAGAACTCGACGCGGCTGCCGAGCCCCGCCTGCGGCAGGTCGGTGAGATCGACGGTGAGCATGTCCATCGACACCCGGCCGATCAGCCGGCCCGGCTGGCCATCGATGCTCACCGGGGTACCGCTGGGCGCGTGCCGCGGGTAGCCGTCGGCGTAACCCATGGCGACCACGCCGACGCGCGTCGGCCGCTCGCTGACGAAACGCGCGCCGTAGCCCACCGGCTCGCCGGCGGGCAGTTCGCGCACGCAGATGATCTTCGATTCCAGGGTCATCACCGGCTGCAGGCGATCGGCCAGGGCGTGCGCCTGTTCGAAGGGCGTGGCGCCGTAGAGCATGATCCCCGGACGCAGCCAATCGCTCGGCCGCTGCTGCGGAAACAGCTGCGGCCAGCCGAGCAGCGCCGGCGAGTTGCGCAGGCTGACCTCCGCTGCCAGCCCCTCGCGCGCCGCCTCGAACACCGCCAGCTGTTCGGCGGTGCGGCCGTGGTCCAGCTCGTCGGCGCGGGCGAAGTGGGTCATCAGCACGACCTTGGCGACCTTGCC
Organism: Pseudomonas sp. UBA5782; assembly: GCA_002418465.1. Lineage (GTDB taxonomy): Bacteria > Pseudomonadota > Gammaproteobacteria > Pseudomonadales > Pseudomonadaceae > Pseudomonas_O. The sequence goes on from DIEE01000292.1 coordinate 31,862, forward strand.
GCTGGCCAACAGGCGCCGATGGCCCTGCTGGAACTCCGCCGGATGCAGGCCGACGCGGTGCATG
>DIEE01000120.1:0-401 GCA_002418465.1 Pseudomonas sp. UBA5782
CGCGGCGTCCCGGGCGAGGCGTGGCTGGTTACCCCGCGCCCGCGGCCGAGCCTTCGGCAGCCCGCAGCGCCCCATCCCGCCGTGCCGATGCGTGCGGACCTCCGCCAGGGATTGCCCAGCGACTGGCAGGCCGCCTTCGCCCCCGCCTGCCTGGAACGTGCGCGCGTCTATGCCGATCACGGCCGGGCGACGCTGCTGGAAGTCGATGAACTGAGTTTGCGTGCGCTGTGCGCGGGCAGCGCCGACCTGCCCTACCGGCAGAGCGTGCGCCTGCAGGCGCAGGATGGCGGCTGGAGCCTGCAGGGCAGCTGCAGTTGCCCGGTGGGGCGCAACTGCAAGCATGTCGCCGCCGCGCTGCTGACCCTGCAGCGCCAGCTCGACGCCCACCAGCCGATCCCCGC
>DIEE01000120.1:431-784 GCA_002418465.1 Pseudomonas sp. UBA5782
CGACCTGCAACCGCAGGCCCTGCTTAGCCTGAACAGCCACGTGCGCGTGCATTTCGACGCGCGCAAGGGGCGCATGACCGAGCAGACCCAGCACCGCGCCGCCCTCGCCTTCGAGTACGCCGGGCACCTGGCGCACGGCCGGCAGAGCCGCGACCTGCTGGTGCCGCTGGCCGATCACCGGCAACTGCGCATCCGCCGCGACCTGGACGCCGAAGCGGCGCTGCGCCGCGAACTCGGCCACTACGGTTTCAGCGTCGCCCTGCGGGTCAGCGAAGCGCTGCCGGAAAAGGCCGGGGAAGCCTTCGAGCTGCCTTCCGACGCCGCCTGGCTGAGCTTCGTCCGCGAGGGCCTGC
>DIEE01000120.1:999-10086 GCA_002418465.1 Pseudomonas sp. UBA5782
CGTCGCGCTGCCTTTCGCGCGGCTGAAGCCGCTGCTCGGCGCGCTCGGCGAGCTGTTCTTCCGCGATCCGCCGCTGGAGCAGGATCGCCTGCGCCTGGCCAAGCCGGACGCCGCACGGCTGGCCGGCATGCAGGCCAGCCTGGCGCTGGAGTGGCAAGGCGGCGAACGCCTGCGCCNNTCGCCGAACGCCTGCGCGAGCTGCCGCAGCAGCCGATCGAAGCGCCCGAAGGCCTCAACGCACAGTTGCGTCCGTACCAGGCCCAGGGCCTGGCCTGGATGCAGGCGCTGCGGGAGCTGGAAGCCGGCGGCGTACTGGCCGACGACATGGGCCTGGGCAAGACCCTGCAGACCCTCGCCCACGTGCTCGCGGAAAAACGCGCCGGGCGCCTGACCCAGCCGGCGCTGATCGTCATGCCGACCAGCCTGATCCCCAACTGGCAGGACGAGGCGGCGCGTTTCGCCCCGGATCTGCGCGTACTGGCGCTGCATGGTCCACGCCGGCGCGCGCACTTCGCCAAGCTCGAGCAGTACGACCTGCTGCTGACCACCTATGCGCTGCTGCCGCGCGACACCAAGGTGCTCGCCGCGCAGCCCTTCCACCTGCTGATTCTCGACGAGGCGCAGAACGTCAAGAACGCGCGCAGCAAGGCGGCCCAGGCGGTACGCGAGCTGAACGCCGCGCAGCGCCTGTGCCTCACCGGCACGCCGCTGGAGAACCACCTGGGCGAGCTCTGGGCGCTGTTCGACTTCCTCATGCCCGGCTGGCTGGGCAACGAGAAGAGCTTCAACCAGACCTACCGCACACCCATCGAAAAGCACGCCGACAGCGCCCGCCTGGCCCAGCTCAACGCCCGCGTACGGCCGTTCCTGCTACGCCGCACCAAGGAGCAGGTGGCGCGCGAACTGCCGCCGAAGACCGAAGTGATCCAGTGGGTCGAACTCAGCGACGCGCAACGCGACCGCTACGAGACGCTGCGCCTGGCGATGGATCGCAAGGTCCGCGAGGAAATCGGCCGCCAGGGCCTGGCGCGCAGCCAGATCATCATCCTCGAGGCGCTGCTGCGTCTGCGTCAGGCCTGCTGCGACCTGCGCCTGCTGGAGGGCGAGAAGACGCCCTACAAGCCGGAGCACTCGGCCAAGCTGGCGACCCTGCTGGAAATGCTCGAAGCGCTGTTCAGCGAAGGCCGCCGGGTGCTGCTGTTCTCCCAGTTCACCGGCATGCTCGGGCTGATCGAAGCCGAGCTGCAGCGGCGCAAGATTCCCTACGCGCTGCTCACCGGCGCGACCCGGGACCGACGCACGCCAGTGCAGCAGTTCCAGGCCGGCACGCTGCCGATCTTCCTGATCAGCCTGAAAGCCGGCGGCGCCGGGCTCAACCTCACCGCCGCCGACACCGTGATCCACTTCGACCCCTGGTGGAACCCGGCCGCCGAGGCGCAGGCCAGCGACCGCGCCTACCGCATCGGCCAGGACAAGCCGGTGTTCGTCTACAAACTGATCGCCCGCGGCAGCGTCGAGGAGAAGATCCAGCAGTTGCAACAGGCCAAGGCCGGCCTGGCCCGCGGCGTGCTCGAAGGCGGCGCGCAGAGCGAATGGAGGATGACCGAGGAAGAAGTGAGCCGGCTACTGGCGCCGCTGGACGCCTGAGGCGTGCGGCGCCGCGAAGGGATTCGCTAACCGGCGTTGGGCAGCGGCTCGTTGGCGGCCTTGGCGCTGATCTGGTTGAGGCAGCGGATGCCATTGCCGTTGTCGATGGCCAGGCCAAAACGGATGCTCTGCACCGTTTGCTGCAACTTGGACAGGTCGCCGAGTTGCTCGCTGCTCAGGGCACGGCGGGCGACCACACCGCTTTCGTTGGCCAACGACATGGTGATGCTGCCGTCCATGCGCTCGATACTGAAGCGCACCTGGAACTCGTCCTTGAAGGATTCGCTGACAAACTGGAAAGGGTTGAGCATGGCCGTACACCTGTGAAGCATTACTAGTCCCTGGTGACCTAGCAAGTCCACGGCCAACTTCTCCAATTCACCGACGACTGGTCGTTTCCAGGCATTTCCGCCACGCCGCGAAGGCTCTGGCCCGCGCCTGAAAAGCGCATCGAACGCCTGCAAGCTGGCGCCTGATTTCCGACGAAATACGCCCCGTCAGTCGCTTTCCGAAGCCTCGCGGTCCGCAACCGGGCGCGCACCGGGCTTGCCAGGGCCATCGTGCTGCACCGAAGGGAAGCGCGACGAGGCATAGCGCACCACCAGAATCGCCAGCGCCAGCAGCAGGATGGCGCCCGACACGTAGAGCACGCTGAGGTCGGGGCGATTGTGGTGGGACACGTCGGAGATCAGCAGGCGGGTCAGCGCGGTGATCGCCACGTAGATCAGGAAGCGCACCGGCATGTGGTTGGTCTTGAAGTAAATCCCCACCATCGCGCCGAGTTCCAGGTAGATGAACAGCAGCAGGATGTCGTCGACGCTGATGTGGCCCTTCTCCATCATGTCGCAGAACGCCATCACCGCCGCCCAGGCAGTCACCGCACCGATGGCGAACAGCGCCAGGTAATGAAAGCTTTCCACCAGCAGGTTGCCCAGCGACTCGGCCAGCTGATGTACGGAATGACGCAGGGATTCGGCCCAATTCAATTTCAAGTTGACGCTCCTTGGCGGGTTCGGCGGGATTATCCTGTGCACGGCGCATGCAGGAACAGCACCAGCGGTTCGCCTGCCCGCGCATGCTAAGCGATGCACGTGACGATTCCGCCGCCGCAGTACCAAAGCAGGAAATCGGCGATCGGGCTTTCCTCGTCGCCGGGCGCACCGTACACTGTATATAAAACCAGTAACATCAACCCAAAGCTGAAGGCAATCGAGGTGGGGAATGGCCGTCGAAGTGGTGTATCGCAGCAGTCGCGATCAGGAGCGCTTGTTCATGGATAAAGCCGAAGCGGATCGTTACGACAAGATGCTCGAGCTGGCCGAGTCCCTCGGCGAAGTCTTGCAGAAGGCCGTGCCTTCGCTCAGCGAACAGCAGGTCGAGGAGGTCGGCATCTTCATGGCGAAGAACCGCGAAGTCTTCGCCCGCGCGTTCAAGAACCAGGCCGACGCCCTCGGCGAAATCGTCATCGACGCCGCCGAATAGCAAACCCGACGCCCACGCCGATGCGCCGCGCTGGCGTCATCGGCGGACCTTGCCGGTGCATCCGGCGACTGTTCGAAAATTCACCAGAAAAGTGCAAGGCCTTGATTCATAGGGTCTTACTGGTGCGTCGGCCAACCGTCCATCGGTTTTGCCGTGAAATCAGCGAAACGCGACGCCATCCGCCCGGGCGCTGCGAACTTTCCCTTCCTGCCCTCGTCCATCTTCCTGAGTGAATTAAGCCACCCAAGCAGGTACCGAGATGGAAAGCCCCTTTCAGATGATCTCCGAAGTCTTCCAGGCCGACTATTACGTGAACTTCAGCATTGAGCGGCTTGATGGCAGCGTATTGCTGACGCTGTCCAATGACGACGGTGTGACCGTCAAGCGCTTCATCGGTGCAGACCAGTGGCGCAACCGCGAGAAGCTCGAACGCTTCATCATGAGCGTGCAACTGGGCCTGGCCATCGAGAACGGAGAGGCCTCCCCGGCGCTCCTCGCCTCGATGGCGCAAAGCTCTCGCACGGCCTCGACCCAGGCGCGCAACTGAGCCTCACAAAGCCTGCGATTGCCGGCATTGCGCCGCTGATCGCAGGTGGCCCTGGCGCCCGCCACGGCTGATCCCGCCGCATAACTCCCGCTCGATTCTTCGCCGCGCCACCCCGGCCAGCCGCTCCCTCTGGACGAAATTTCGCCAGCCAGCTAAAAAGCTAGGGCGAGCCAGACTGGAGGGTCGCCATGAATCCGCGTCAAGCCTGCTTAGCCTGCCTGGAGTCGGACCCGCCCGCGGTTTTCGAAGCGGCGCTATGGGTTGCCGCCGAACATGATGCCGAGCTGCAGCCGGAACAGGCGCTGCGCGATCTGGCCAGCCTGCAGCAACGCGTCGCCGTGGCCCTGCCGCAACTGCCGGCGAAGGAGCTGGCGCAACCGCTGCTGCGCCAGCTGAGCGCGCTGGATTACCACGAAGACGACGACTCGCCGTTGCGCCCGCAGGCCGCGCTGCTGCACAGGGTGCTGCAGCGTCGCCGCGGGCAGCCGCTGTCGCTGGCGCTGATCGCCCTGGAGCTGGCCCGGCGCCTGGAGATTCCGCTGCAAGGCGTCAACTTCCCCGGCTATTTCCTTCTGCGCGTACCCGGTGCCGACCATCTGCTCGACCCCAGTGGCGGGCGCCGCCTGTATACCCGCGACTGCCGCGACCTGCTGGCCCGCCAGTTCGGCGACGCGGTCCAGCTCAGCGCCGCGCACCTGGCCACCTGCGACGGCCACGCGCTGCTGCAGCGTCTGTCACGCAACCTGCGCCAGTTGCACCAGCAGGCCGACGATCCGCTGGCGGCACTGAAGGATGCAGAGCGGGTGCTGCAGCTGGGCACGCCGAACGTGCTCGACCACCTGGCGCGCGCCGACCTCTACCACCTGATCGATTGCCCGCAGGGCGAGCGCTACGACCTGGAGCGCGCGTTGCTGCTCAGCGAGGACGAGGCCCAGCGCCTGGTGGTCAGCCAGCGCCTGCGCAAGATGAACCGCAGCAGCGCGCTGCATTGACCCGCTAAGCCATCAGCCCCAGCGCCTTCGCCGTCGCCACCGCCTGGGTGCGCCGGCGTACCCCGAGCTTGACGTTGATCCGCCGCGCATGGGTCTTCACCGTGTGCAGCGAGATGTACAACTGCTGGGCGATATCCTGATTCGAGCAGCCCTGGGCGATCAGTTGCAGCACGGTCAGCTCGCGCTGGCTGAGCAGCGCGCCCTCCGCCAGCGGTGTCGCGGCCTCTGGCGAGGGTTCAACGGGTTGCAACAGGCGCTCGCGCAGCGATTGTCCGGCAGCGCCCGGCAGCAGACGGTCCAGCCAGTGCGCCTGGCGCTGCTGCAGGTCCAGCAGCGGGCGCAGCAGTTGCTGACGCGCCGCCATGCCCAGGGCGCGATGCAGTTCCTCTTCCGCCGCCTCGCCCTGCCCCGCCGCCAGCAGCGCTTCCGCCAGGTTGCAGCGGCAGTCGCAGGCCAGGCTCTGCAGGTCGCGTTGCAGGCATTCCTCAAGCAAGCCGCGCAAATCGTCCACCGCACGCTGCGGCGAGCCGTCGAGCAGTTCGCAGAGGGCCAGCTGGCGACGCACGCGGACCACCACGTCGTAGGCGCCCGGCGGCGCCAGCAGGCCGTTGTCGCGGTAGTGCTGGAGTACCGGTTCCAGCGCCGCGCGGGCCTTGCCCACCTCGCCCTGCTGCAACCAGAGCTGGCTGAAGCCCAGCTGGAGCACACAGCGGTAACGCACCTCGGGAACGTGGCGCCACTGCATCAGGCGCTCGGCCTCGGCCAGCCAGCGGAAGGCTTCCACGCGCTGTCCGGTATAGGCGGCCAGCTCGGCGAGGCCGAGGTAACCGAAGAAGGTATAGGCATCGCCGCTGCCCAGCGCGGCGTCGAGACCGATCTGGAAAGCCTCGCGCGCCGGCTCGAAAAGCCCCTGCACGGAGAGCAGATGGCCGCGCAGCAGCCATAGCCGCGCCGGCACCGGACCGGTTGGCGTGGCACCGAGCGCACCGAGCGCCTGCTCCAGCAGCTCCAGCGCGCGTTCGGTTTCCCCGCGCATCTCCAGCAGGTGCACGCGGTCGACGATCAGCAGCCCTTCGTAGAGCACGCTGGCGTGCAGCCGGGCCAGCTTGATGCCCTCGTCGCCGTAGTGCTCGCCTTCGTCCAGGTTGCCCTCGGCCAGCGCCTGCTGGCTCAGCGTCTGGTAGCACAGCACCTGTTGCGACCAGGCCCGCTCGGGCAGCTCGGCGAGCGCCTCGAGGCAGGTCTGGCGCGCCTGCGCCTGGCCTCGCTGGCGGGCCAGCGCGCCGCTGATGGCCTGCCAGTGAGCGAGCAGCTCGTGCTGGCGCCGGGCATCCGGCTGCGGCAGGAAGTGCGCCAAATCGGCCAGGCACGCCTCCACCTCGTCGAGCCGCGCACAGATCATCAGCGCCCAGGCCTGCAGCACGATCAACCGGCTGGTGCTGGAAAACAGCGCGTGCGGCAGCTCGCTGCGCCATTGCAGGAACAGCGAGACGTTCTGCCCGATCAGCAACTGCTCCTGGCCGAAGCGCTGCAGGTAATTGGCCGCGACCTCCATCTGCCCGGCGAGCAGCGCCTGCTCCACCGCTTCGCGAATCTCGCCATGGCCGGCGAACCACTGGCAGGCGCGCACGTGCACGGAGTTGGGCGGCAGCGGACTGGGCAGTCGACGCAGCACCAGCGCCAGCGGCCGCCACAGGCGGAACCAGTCGCCGCAACTGTCCAGGCCGCGGATGAACAGTTGCCGCTGACGCAGCGCCGCCAGCCGCTCGGCACCGCCATCGAGGACGTGCTCGCAGAGTTCGGCGCAGAAACGCGGCAACAGGGTCAGGGCGAACAGCGCCTCGCGCAGCTCGTCTTCCAGGTCGGCCAGCACGTCCTGCAGCACGTAGTCGCGCAACAGCGACGTGCCACTCACCAGACGCTGCGCCAGCGCCGCTTCGTCGGCATCGTGCAGCAACAGGCGTACGCCGGCGAGCCAGCCTTCGCTGGCCTCGAACAGCTGGTCGAGGCTTTCCATACCGAAGCCCGGCGCCTGCGCGCCCAGCAGTTGCTGCAGCTCCTCGCGGGTCAGCGCCAGGGCCTGCGTGCCGAGCATCAGCAGATCGCCCTGCAATTGCAGGCGCGGCAGGTTCCAGGCCGGCTGCCGGCGACTGCTGATCCACCAGCAGAGCGACGCCGGACCGCGCTCGAACAGCTGGTCCAGGCAGGCATCCAGTTCGGCGCAGGTGGCGCGCGGGTAGTCGTCGAGCATGATCCACAGCGGCTGGGGCTGTTCGTGCAGCAGCTCGAGCAGCGACTCCAGCGACGGACCTTCCGCCTCGCAGCCCAGCGCCGTGCTGAGCCGCTCGAGCAGCGCCGCCGCGCTCAGCGGGCGGCCGGCCAGGTCCAGCCAGACCAGCCGGGTGTCGCGCGGCAGATGGCGCGCGCATTCGTTGAGCAGCACGCTCTTGCCGAACCCGGCGGGTGCGCAGAGCAGGCGCAATCGGTACTCGCTGGCGAGCAGCGGCTGGGTGAGCCGCGTACGCGGCAGGTGCAATGGCGGGAGACGTGGCAGCGCGGGCGCTTTCGGCGCGACCGGCACGCTGCTCCCGGTGGCGCGGGTAAGCATGACGTCGGCTCTCTTGTTGTGATTGTGGAACCGTCCAGATCTCGCTCGATAGTAGTGCCTGTTCCGCCACTGGTGCGAACCGCGGACGTAAAAAAGGCGGCCGTGATGGCCGCCTATCAGCAGAACCGCGGTTGCGTTACCTGACGCCGGCGTTGCGCAGCGCCGCCGGGGTGAAATCGTTGGCCGACGCCTTGGTGCCGTAGCGGATCGCGCTCTTCTCCTCGTTGTTCATGCCGATCGACAGGTAACGGCCGGCGATGATGTCGTAGAGCGATTCGAAGGCGTACACCGGAACCTGCTTGTCGTACTGCTGGTACAGCTGCGCCTCGCCGACGCGCCACAGCTGGCCGCGACCGTCGTACAGCTCGGAGGCGGCGATCTGCCAGGAGTCCTCGTCGAGGTAGAAGCGGCGCTTGGCGTAGATGTTGCGCTCGCCGCTCTTCAGCGTGGCTTCCACCACCCATACGCGGTGCAGCTCGTAGCGCGCCAGGTCCTGATTGATGTGGCCGGCCTTGAGGATGTCGGTGTATTTCAGCTCCGGCGAAGCCAGGCGGTAGTTGTTGTAGGGGATGTACATCTCCTGCTTGCCGATCAGTTTCCAGTCGTAACGGTTCGGCGCGCCGTTGAACATGTCGAAGTTGTCCGAGGTGCGCAGACCGTCGGCGGCGGTGCCGGGACCGTCGTAGGACACCTGCGGTGCACGGCGTACGCGGCGCTGGCCGGCGTTGTAGATCCACGCCATGCGCGGCTCCTTCACCTGATCGAGGGAGTCGTGTACCAGCAGCACGTTGCCGGCCAGGCGCGCCGGGGCGGTGACCCGCTGCTTGAAGAACAGCAGCGCGTTGGCGGCCTTGTCCGGATCGAGGTCGGGCATGTTGTCCGGCATCGCCACCTCATCCTCGAACTGCACCAGGGTGAAGCTGCCGTTGGTCTGCGGCGTGGCCTGGACGATGGTGCGCTGCAGGTTGCCGCCGCGGTAACGGGTGATGTGGTTCCAGATCGCCTCCAGGCCGTTCTGCGGAATCGGGAAGGCGTAGTAGCGGCTCTCGGTGAAGTTGGTCAGGCCGTTGCCGCCCTCGACCAGCCCGGTCTTCTGCGCGCTTAGCCTGGCCGCTGCGTAGATCGCATCCGGCACCGCCGCGCTGCGGTGGGTGGTGAAGACCGGCAGCTTGTAGGTTTCCGGGTAACGCTTGAACATCGCCAGCTGGCCGGCGCTGAGCTTGTCCTTGTATTGCTCTGCGTTCTGCGCAGTGATGGTGAATTGCGGTTTTTCGCTGGCGAAGGGATCGCCGACGAAGCCGCCCTTGCTGATCGGCGCGGCATTGGTCGGCAGGCCGCCGGTCCACTCCGGAATGCTGCCGTCGGCATTGCCGGCCTTCTCCGCGCCCAGCGGGGTCAGGCTGCCGCCGAGCTTGGCCACCTGGTCGGGTGCGACCGCCGCCACCACGCTGCCGGCGAGCAGCGACAGGGCCAGGACGCCGAGGAGTTTTCTTGTTGTGTGCATCAGGGGTTTCCTCACTTGCTGAAGGCCGCTTAGAAGTTCACGCCGAAACTGAGCGCGACGAAGTCGCGGTCGGTGAGCGTGTTGTAGTCGCCGCCGAAGAAATTGGTGTACGAGAGGCTGGTGGTGTAGGTGTTCTGGTAGTCGGCATCGATACCGATGCTCACCGCCTTGGCGCCTTCGTTGAACACGCCGTTCGGGCCGTAGCCGTCGACGTCGTGCGACCAGGACAGGTTGGGCCGCAGGTTCACCCCGGCGAACACGTTGTTGTAGTCCCAGATACCGCGCAGGCGATAACCCCAGGAGTTGC
>DIEE01000120.1:10096-10545 GCA_002418465.1 Pseudomonas sp. UBA5782
CCAGGGTGAAGCGCTCGGCGCCCATCACCTGATCGAAGAAGTGCGTCAGGGTGGTCTGGATCTGGGTGATTTCCTTGCGGTTGTAGCCACGGTTCTCGACGCCCGCCGCGCTCGCCACCGGTGAAGTACCCGGTGCGATCGGGTTGAGCAGCGCGCGGGTCAGGTCGGTGGTGTTGATCTGCACCGGCGCATTCGGCCGGTAGCTGATCTCGCCGGACCAGGCGGTGCCGGTGGGCAGCGTGGTGGAGAAGCTCATGCCGTAGAGGCGGATGTCTTCGGGATAGGTCAGGGAGTAGCTGCCGTTACCGAGCAACACGCTCTGGGCAAGACCGGAAGCCGTCGGCGAATAGCGCGGATCGGCGAAGCAACTGGCCGGGCCGCCGAACGCGCCGCAGCCCTGCCCGAGGATGCCGCTCAGCGGCCCCGCCAGCGGGTTGGCGTTGCCCAGC
>DIEE01000028.1:0-438 GCA_002418465.1 Pseudomonas sp. UBA5782
TTCGTCGCCGGTGACGTCGCGCTGCTGGAGCGCCCGCAACTGGCCATCGTCGGTAGCCGGCGTGCCTCCAGGCCGGGGCTGGATACCGCGCAGAGTTTCTCGCGCGCCCTGGCCCGCGGCGGGTTCGTCATCACCAGCGGCCTGGCCCTGGGCATCGACGGCGCCGCGCATCTGGGTGCGCTGGATGCCGGCGGCGCCACCGTGGCGGTGCTCGGCACCGGTTTGCAGTGCATCTATCCGCACCGGCACAAGGCGCTGGCCGAGCGGATCGTTGCCGAGGGCGGCGCGCTGGTCTCCGAGCTTCCGCTGGATTGCCCGCCGCAGGCGAGCAACTTCCCGCGCCGTAACCGCATCATCAGCGGACTCTCCGTCGGCGTGCTGGTGGTCGAGGCGAGTCCGTCCAGCGGCTCGCTGATCACCGCGCGGCTGGCCGCCGAA
>DIEE01000028.1:476-2684 GCA_002418465.1 Pseudomonas sp. UBA5782
CGATCCCCGGTTCGATCCATCACCCCGGCGCCCGCGGCTGCCACCAGCTGATCCGCGACGGCGCGCTGCTGGTGGAAAGCGTCGAGCACATCCTCGAAGCCCTGCGTGGCTGGCAGGTCGTCTCGCCCGCGGCGGGCACCGACACGCCCCCTGCTCCGGCGCATCCGCTGCTGGCCCTGCTGTTCGCCGCGCCGCAAAGCAGCGAGGCGCTGGCCGACGCCAGCGGCTGGCCGTTGCCGAAAGTGCTCGCCGCGCTCACCGAACTGGAGCTGGACGGCCGCATCGCCAGTGAGGCCGGTCGCTGGCTGGCGATCCGCTGACGCCTGTCAGAGACGCTTCGCTTGGGTACACTGCGCGGGGTTTTGTGACGGGAGACGAACGATGGTCAGCAGCTGGCGAGTGCAACAGGCGGCACGAGTGGTCCGTAACGGCGGGGGGAGCGCCCNNCCGACCGAGGCGGTCTGGGGGCTGGGTTGCGATCCCTGGTGCAGCGAGGCGGTGTACCGGCTGCTGGCGCTCAAGGAGCGCCCCGTGGAGAAGGGCCTGATCCTGGTTGCCGATACCATCCGCCAGTTCGATTTCCTCCTCGACGACCTTCCCGAGGCCTGGCTGACGCGCCTGGCGAGCACCTGGCCGGGGCCGAACACCTGGCTGGTGCCGCACCAGAACCGCTTGCCCGAGTGGATCACCGGCGCGCACGACAGCGTCGCGTTGCGCGTCAGCGACCACTCGCTGGTCGGCGAGCTGTGTGCCCTCACCGGCCCGCTGGTTTCCACCTCGGCGAACCCCGCCGGGCGCCCCGCCGCGCGCAGTCGCCTGCGTGTCGAGCAGTATTTCCCGGAACAGCTGGACAACGTGCTCGGCGGCTACCTGGGCGGACGCAAGAACCCCAGCCTGATCCGCGACCTGCGCACCGGCAAGGTGGTGCGCGAGGCCTGACGGCGCGTCTCAGTCCGGGATCAGCACCGTCGAGCCGGTGGTGCGGCCGGCGGCCAGTTCGGTCTGCGCCCGGGCGGCGTCGCTGAGCGCCACGCGCTGGGCGACCTCCACCTTGATCGCGCCGCTGGCGATCATCTCGAACAGCTCGTCGGCCATCGCCTGCAGGTGCTCGGCGCTGTTCGCGTAGCTGCCCAGCGTCGGCCGGGTGACGTACAGCGAGCCCTTCTGCGCGAGGATGCCGAGGTTCACCCCGCTGACCGCGCCGGAGGAGTTGCCGAAGGTGACCATCAGCCCGCGCGGTGCCACGCAGTCGAGGGAGATCTCCCAGGTATCCTTGCCCACCGAGTCGTAGACCACCGGGCACTTCGCCCCGTCGGTCAGTTCCAGCACGCGCTGGCGGATGTCTTCCCGGGTCCGGTCGATGGTCGCCCAGGCACCGAGGGCCTTGGCCTGCTCGGCCTTCTGCGCCGAGCCGACCACGCCGATCAGCTTCGCCCCCAGCGACTTTGCCCACTGGCAGGCGATGGAGCCGACGCCGCCGGCGGCGGCATGGAACAGCAGGATGTCGCCGCTCTTCACCGGGTAGGTCTGGCGCAGCAGGTACTGCACGGTGAGGCCCTTGAGCATCACCGAGGCGGCCTGCTCGAAGCCGATGCTTTCCGGCAGCCTGACCACATTGGCGGCGGGCAGCACGTGCAGTTCGCTGTAGGAGCCCAGCGGCCCGGTGGCGTAGGCGACGCGGTCGCCGACCTTCAGATGCGTCACCTCGGCACCCAGCGCCTCGATCTCGCCGGCGCCTTCGGTGCCGAGCCCGGAAGGCAGCGAGGGCGGTGCGTACAGGCCGTTGCGGTAGTAGTTGTCGATGAAGTTGAGGCCGATCGCGCGGTTGCGCACGCGGACCTCGTTCGGGCCGGGCTGGGCCGCCTCGTAGTCGACGTATTCGAGCACTTCGGGACCGCCGTGACGGCTGAACTTNNTTGGCCATGTGCAACTCCTCGATGTCGGGCCGCCGGCGCCGACGGGCGCCGCGGCGAAGGGCCCTTATCCAACCGCCTCGGGCCGCCAGCGTCAACTGCGGCGGGCCGGGGGCGAATGCTATGCTGGCGCCCTTTCGCGCTCGCCGGTCGCCGCCGTGCGGGCCTTGGCAGCTGTTTGCAGGGTGATTTCGTGAACGATAAAACCGGGGCCGTGAGAGCCTATCTGCTCGACCTTCAGGACCGTATCTGCGCCGCGCTGGAGGCCGAGGACGGCCGCGCGCGCTTCGCCGAG
>DIEE01000019.1 GCA_002418465.1 Pseudomonas sp. UBA5782
CTGCTCGACCAGCTGCATGGCAAGGGCAAGTTCGTTCCGCCGGTGGAAACTGCGCCCGTAGCGGCCGCGCCGGCGAGGCCGGCTCCAGTGCCCGCTGCTGCGCCTGCCGCCAAGCCGGCAGAGAAAGTTGCAGAAAAACCCGCGGAGAAACCGGCGCCCAAGCCAGCCGCACCTGCTGCAGCTCCTGCTCCTGCTCCTGTCGCGGCGCATCCGGACAAGACCGGTCCGGTCAGTGAAGCGGAGACCACCGTGCGCGTGGACACCGCGCGCCTGGACGAGATCATGAACATGGTCGGCGAACTGGTGCTGGTGCGTAACCGCCTGGTGCGCCTGGGGCTCAACAGTGGCGACGAGGCCATGTCGAAGGCCGTGTCCAACCTCGACGTGGTCACCGCCGACCTGCAGACCTCGGTGATGAAAACGCGCATGCAGCCGATCAAGAAGGTCTTCGGACGCTTCCCGCGGCTGGTTCGCGACCTCGCGCGCAACCTGAAGAAAGAGATCAACCTGGAGCTGGTCGGCGAAGAGACCGACCTCGACAAGAACCTCGTCGAGGCGCTCGCGGATCCGCTGGTCCACCTTGTGCGCAACGCCGTCGACCACGGCATCGAGACGCCCGAGGAGCGCGAGGCCGCCGGCAAGCCACGCACCGGTCGCGTGGTGCTGTCCGCCGAGCAGGAAGGCGACCATATCCTGCTGATGATCACCGACGACGGCAAAGGCATGGACGCCAACGTCCTGCGCGCCAAGGCCGTCGAGAAGGGCCTGCTGGACAAGGATGTGTCCGAGCGCCTGACCGAGCTGGAATGCTACAACCTGATCTTCGCCCCCGGCTTCTCGACCAAGACCGAGATTTCCGACGTGTCCGGCCGCGGTGTCGGCATGGACGTGGTGAAGACCAAGATTTCCCAGCTCAACGGCACGGTCAACGTGTTCTCCACCAAGGGCCAGGGCTCGAAGATCGTCATCAAGGTGCCGCTGACGCTGGCGATCATGCCGACGCTGATGGTCATGCTCGGCAATCAGGCGTTCGCCTTTCCGCTGGTCAACGTCAACGAGATATTCCACCTCGACCTGTCGCGGACCAACGTGGTCGACGGCCAGGAAGTGGTGATCGTCCGCGACAAGGCGCTGCCGCTGTTCTATCTCAAGCGCTGGCTGGTGCCGCGCGCGGCCCATGACGAGCAGGTCGAGGGCCACGTGGTGATCCTCTCGATCGGCACCCAGCGCATCGGCTTCGTCGTCGATCAACTGGTCGGCCAGGAAGAGGTTGTGATCAAGCCTCTGGGCAAGATGCTTCAGGGAACGCCCGGCATGGCCGGTGCAACCATCACGGGGGACGGACGTATCGCCTTGATCCTCGACGTGCCGAGCATGCTCAAGCGCTACGCGCGGCGCATCTGATTTCGGGGCGGGTCACGGCCCGTCCCATGAGGAGTTGTTATGGCTGTAAAAGTCCTGGTGGTGGACGATTCCGGTTTTTTCCGCAGGAGAGTGACGGAAATACTCTCTGCGGATCCGAACATCCAGGTGATCGGTACCGCGACGAACGGCCGTGAGGCGATCGACCAGGCACTGGCGCTCAAGCCGGACGTGATCACCATGGATTACGAGATGCCGATGATGGACGGCATCACGGCCGTGCGAACCATCATGCAGCGCTGCCCGACGCCGGTCCTGATGTTCTCCTCGCTGACCCACGAGGGCGCTCGGGTAACCCTGGATGCGCTGGATGCCGGCGCGGTGGATTACCTGCCGAAGAATTTCGAGGACATCTCGCGCAACCCGGAGAAGGTCCGGCAGATGCTCTGCGAGAAGATCCACACCATCTCGCGTAGCAACCGCCGGCTGGGCAGCTTCGCCCAGGCGCCCACGGCGGCTCATTCGAGCAGCGCTTCCAGCCCCGCGCATCATCATCCCGCTGCCGCGCCGGTTCGCCCGTCCGTTGCACCTGCGCATCCGACTCCCGCGGCGTCCAGCCCCGGCAGCCCGGCGCCCAAGCGGCGTTCCTACAAACTGGTGGCGATCGGTACGTCCACCGGCGGCCCGGTCGCGCTGCAGCGTGTGCTGACCCAGCTGCCCGGCAATTTTCCCGCGCCCATCGTGCTGATCCAGCACATGCCGGCGGCGTTCACCAAGGCCTTCGCCGAGCGGCTCGACAAGCTCTGCCGGATTTCCGTCAAGGAAGCGGCGGACGGCGACATGCTGCGTCCGGGCCTGGCGCTGCTCGCGCCGGGCGGCAAGCAAATGATGATCGACGGGCGCGGAGCGGTGAAGATCCTTCCCGGTGACGAGCGCCTCAACTACAAGCCCTGCGTCGACATCACCTTCGGTTCGGCGGCGCGCTCGTTCAACGACAAGGTGTTGGCGGTGGTGCTCACCGGCATGGGCGCCGACGGCCGTGAAGGCGCGCGCATGCTCAAGCAGGCCGGTAGCCAGGTGTGGGCGCAGGACGAGGCCAGCTGCGTGATCTACGGCATGCCCATGGCGATCGTCAAAGCCAACCTGGCGGACGCCGTCTATGGTCTCGACGACATCGGCAGGCACCTGGCCGAGGCCGTCGTCTGATGGATGCACTGAGCCTCATCGGCATCATCCTCGCGCTGGTCGCCATCATCGGCGGCAACTACATCGAGGGTGGCCATATCGGCGCGCTGCTCAACGGGCCGGCGGCAC
Organism: Pseudomonas sp. UBA5782; assembly: GCA_002418465.1. Taxonomy (GTDB): domain Bacteria; phylum Pseudomonadota; class Gammaproteobacteria; order Pseudomonadales; family Pseudomonadaceae; genus Pseudomonas_O. The sequence goes on from DIEE01000019.1 coordinate 2,677, forward strand.
TGATCGTGGTCGGTGGCACGCTGGGCGCCTCCTTCCTGCAGACCCCGATGGGCGTGCTCAAGCGCGCGCTGGTGGTGGCGCGCTGGATCTTCTTTCCACCGAGCATCGACCTGCCTGGCGGTGTCGATCGCGTAGTCAACTGGAGCATGACCGCGCGCAAGGAGGGCCTGCTCGGGCTGGAGCCGATCGCCGACGCCGAACCCGATCCCTACGCGCGCAAGGGCCTGCAGCTGCTGGTCGACGGCGCCGAGCCGGAGGCGATCCGCAGCATCCTCGAGGTTGACATGCTGACCCAGGAGGACCGCGACATCCAGGCGGCGAAAGTCTTCGAAAGCGCCGGCGGCTATGCGCCGACCATCGGCATCATCGGCGCGGTGATGGGCCTGATCCACGTCATGGGCAACCTGGCGGACCCGGCCCAGCTCGGTAGCGGGATCGCGGTGGCCTTCGTCGCGACCATCTATGGCGTAAGCTTCGCCAACCTGCTGCTGCTGCCGATCAGCAACAAGCTGCGCTCGGTCGCGATGCGCCAGTCGCGTTACCGCGAGCTGATCCTCGAAGGGATTCTTTCCATCGCCGAAGGCGAAAACCCGCGCTCCATCGAACTGAAGCTGCAAGGCTTCATGGATTGACCCAATGGCCCGCCGCCGCCGCCCCGAAGAACACGCGAATCATGAGCGTTGGCTGGTTTCCTATGCCGACTTCATCACGCTGCTGTTCGCCTTTTTCGTGGTGATGTACTCGATCTCCTCGATCAACGAAGGCAAGTACAAGGTTCTCTCCGACAGCATGGTCGGCGCCTTCAACCAGCCGGACCGCTCGATCAAGGCGATTCCCATCGGCGACGAACGCCCGCGAACTACCGAGCCGGACCGTTCGCTGAACGTCGACATCGACGGCAGCGACGCGGCCTCCGAGCACGGCCCGGCCGACCCCCTGGAAACCATCGCCAACGATGTGCGCGATGCCTTCGGCGACCTGATGAAGACCGAGCAGCTGACCGTGCGCGGCAACGAGTTGTGGGTCGAGATCACCCTCAATTCGAGCCTGCTGTTCCCCAGCGGCGATGCGATTCCCAACGACGCCGCCTTCGCCATCATCGAGAAGGTGGCGAAGATTCTTGCGCCGTACGAGAACCCGGTGCACGTGGAAGGCTTCACCGACAACCTGCCGATCCGCACCGCGCAGTTCCCGACCAACTGGGAACTGTCGGCGGCGCGTGCCGCCAGCATCGTGCGGATGATGGCGATGGAGGGCGTGGCGCCGGGGAGGATGGCCGCGGTGGGCTACGGCGAGTTCCAGCCGGTGGCGGACAACGCCACCGCGGACGGCCGAGCGCGCAACCGGCGGGTGGTGCTGGTGGTTTCGCGCAACCTCGACGTGCGCCGCAGCGTCAGTGGCACTGGCAGCGGCAAGACGCAACCCGACGCCGCGCTCAAGCGCGCTGGCACGCAACCTGCCGCTGGCACACAATCTGCAGAGAGTCAGGATGCGCGGGCTTCCATCGGTGAAGCCGTCAATCCGTCGTCGCCACTACCGAGTGGCGCCAATCTCGGCGAGGCGCAAGCCGCGCCGGGAGGAAAACAGCCATGAGAGTTTGGGCAGTAGCCAATCAGAAAGGGGGGGTCGGCAAGACAACCTCGTCCATCGCCCTGGCCGGCCTCCTGGCCGATGCCGGCAAGCGCGTGGTGGTGGTGGATCTCGATCCGCACGGGTCGATGACCAGTTATTTCGGGCACGATCCGGATACCCTGGATCGCAGCAATTTCGACCTGTTTCTGCACCAGGGCACAGTCCCGCAGGGGCTGCCGCGCGAGCTGCTGCTGGAGACCAGCCACGAGCAGATTTCGCTCCTGCCATCCAGTACGGCACTGGCGACGCTTGAGCGCCAATCGCCCGGCAAGGGTGGCCTGGGTCTGGTAATCGCCAAATCCCTGGCGCAACTCTGGCAGGATTTCGACCACGCCATCATCGACAGTCCGCCATTGCTCGGTGTGCTGATGGTCAACGCCCTGGCCGCCAGCCAGCAACTGGTAATTCCCGTACAGACCGAGTTCCTCGCCGTCAAAGGCCTGGAGCGAATGGTCAATACGCTGGCGATGATCAATCGCTCGCGCAAGCAGGCATTGCCCTACACCATAGTGCCGACGCTGTTCGACCGGCGTACCCAAGCCTCCATGTCGACCTTGCGTACGTTACGCCATGCCTACCCGGAACAGCTCTGGCACGCCTACATCCCGGTCGATACGCGCCTGCGCGATGCCAGCCGCGCCGGCCTCACGCCGTCGCAGTTCGATGCCAAGAGCCGCGGCGTGATCGCCTACCGCGCCTTGCTCAAGCACCTGCTCGAGCATCAGGCGGCAGCGCAGGTCGCCTGATATGCGCGGGTTTCTTTCTGGTCATGGCTCAAGTAGGCGGGCAGGGCGGCCGATAGGCTGTACTGACTATCCCCATCGCTCCGGGTTCTTTTCATGAGTCGTTCCGCCGCCACTTCAACGCGCTCCCAACTGGCTCTCCAGTCCTATCTGGATGGCCTGTTGCAGGAGGCCACGTTCGACACGGAAGCGGAGCCGCAGGCGGAATCCAGCGCCGCCATCGACGAGTTCCAGGCCGCCGTGCTCGAAGAGCAAATTCGTGACGCGCGCCTGGCCACACCGACGGTTGCGCCCGCGCTGCGTACACCGGCACCGCCTGCGCGGCTGGATTTCGCCGAACCCAAAGCGTTGCTGTTGCAGACCGTTGAGCTGATCCCGTCGCCGGTGGTCGTCGAGGCGCCGGTGGAAATTGCCGCGCCGCTGATCGAACCGCTGATCGTGGTCGAGCCGGTGGTCGACCTGCAACTCGAGCAGACGCCCGCGCGGGTGCCGGCGCCGCTGAATTTCGACGAGCGCCCGGACTGGGCCGACGAGCCCTTCGAGTGCCTGCTGTTCGACGTCGCCGGGCTGACCCTGGCTGTGCCGCTGGTATGCCTGGGCTCGATCTATCCGCTGGCCGGCCAGGAGCTGACCCCGCTGTTCGGCCAGCCGGACTGGTTCCTCGGCATCCTGCCGTCGCAGGCCGGCAACCTGAAAGTGCTGGATACCGCGCGCTGGGTGATGCCGGATCGCTACCGCGACGATTTTCGCCAGGGCCTGCAGTACGTGATCTCGGTGCAGGGTTACGAATGGGGCTTGGCCGTGCACCAGGTAAGTCGTTCGATACGCCTGGACCCGAGCGAGATAAAATGGCGTAGCCAGCGTGCCCAGCGGCCCTGGCTCGCGGGGACGGTGATCGAGCACATGTGCGCCTTGCTCGACGTCGCGGCGCTCGCCGAGCTGATCGCCAGCGGGGCGGTGAAGCGCATGAGCAACGGGCAGTTGCATTGAATCCACGGCTCGCGCAGATTGGCGCGAGCGAAAACGACAACGGCGGGAAACGACCCGCGCATACCGCGCCTGCGGTGATTGAAGAGGCTGGGATATGAAGAAGACATCTGCGCAAGGCTCCGAAGATCCCATTCTGCAGTGGGTGACCTTCCGCCTGGACAACGAGACCTACGGCATCAACGTGATGCAGGTCCAGGAAGTACTGCGTTACACCGAGATCGCCCCGGTTCCGGGTGCGCCCAGCTACGTGCTCGGGATCATCAACCTGCGCGGCAACGTGGTCACCGTGATCGACACGCGCCAGCGCTTCGGGCTGGATTCGGCCTCGATCACCGACAACAGCCGCATCGTCATCATCGAGGCGGACAAGCAGGTCGTGGGCATCCTCANNTCGCCGAAGTGGTCTACCTGCGTCAGTCGGAAATCGAAACCGCGCCCAACGTCGGTAACGACGAGTCGGCCAAGTTCATCCAGGGCGTCTGCAACAAGAACGGCGAGCTGCTGATCCTGGTCGAGCTGGACAAGATGATGTCCGAGGAAGAGTGGTCGGAACTCGAGAGCATCTGATGTTGGAAGCCGCGCTGGTCTTTCTCGCCCTGGTCTGCGTCGGGCTGGGTTACGTCTGCTGGTGGCTGGCCCAGGGCCAGCGTCAGCAGGCGCGGCAGCAGGCCGAGCGCGATGCCGCGCGGGATCAGCGCATCAAGGAACTGAGCAAGCGCCTGGATGCCTACCTCACCGGCAGCATCCGCATGGGCGAGGAGCTGCACGAGTTGCGCCGCACCGTGGCGCCGCTGCCCGACAAGCTCACTCAGATAGAGCAGCGCGATCCCTCCAGCCTGTCCTTCACCCAGGCGGCACGACTGGTCGGCCTGGGCGCCAGCGTCGATGACCTCACCCAGTCCTGCGGGCTTTCCAAGGCCGAAGCCGAGCTGGTCGCCAA
>DIEE01000015.1 GCA_002418465.1 Pseudomonas sp. UBA5782
CGCGCCGAGGCCGGGCGCGAGCTGCTCGCCGATGCCGAAGGGGCCGACCGCGCCCGCAGCGCCCGCCTGGGACGCACCGTACCGCTGGTGATGGCGGTGCTGATGCCGCTGCTCGGTGGCGCGCTGTACTTGCACTGGGGCGCCAGCGACAAGGTCGAACTGGCCCGCGAGTTCGCCCAGCAGCCGCGCAGCATCGAAGAGATGACCACGCGCCTGGAACAGGCGGTGAAGGCCCAGCCGGATTCCGCCGAGGGCTGGTACTTCCTTGGCCGCAGCTACATGGCGCAGAGCCGTCCGGAGGATGCGGTGAAGGCCTTCAGCCGCACCGTCGAATTGGCCGGGCGTCAGCCGGAACTGCTCGGGCAGTGGGCGCAGGCACTGTATTTCGCCGGTAACAAACAGTGGAGCGCGTCGATCCAGACGCTCACCGACGAAGCGCTGAAGAGCGATCCCAACGAAGTCACCAGCCTCGGCCTGCTGGGCATCTCGGCCTTCGAGGGCAAGCGCTTCCAGGACGCCATCAGCTACTGGGAACGCCTGGTCAACGTGCTGCCGCCGGAGGACCCCTCGCGCGAGGCGCTGCAGGGCGGCATCCAGCGTGCCCGCGAGCAGCTCGCCGAGCATCCGCAGGAGGAGGCTCCCGAGGTTGCCGAAAGTGGCGTGGCGCTGAAGGTTCGCGTGCAGTTGTCGGCCGAGCTGAAAGCCAAGGTCGAGCCGGGCGATACGGTGTTCGTCTTCGCCCGCGCGCTGTCCGGCCCGCCGATGCCGCTGGCCGCCAAGCGCCTGACCGTGGCCGATCTGCCGAGCGAGATAACTTTGCGCGACGCCGATGCAATGATGCCGCAACTGCAATTGTCCAAATTTCCGAAGGTCGAACTGGTGGCGCGGATTTCTCGTGCCGGCAATGCCACCCGCGGAGAATGGATCGGTCGCAGCGCAGCGCTCGATACCTCCACCACGGACGTGCAGCAACTGACCGTCGACCGTCCCGATAGCCCCTGACCCTGCCGGAAATCGCCGGCCGTGGAGTGACGATGAACGAATTTCCACCAGGCCGGCAAAGCCGCCTGTTGCGCCTGGCCGGCGTGCTCGGCATGGCGCTTCTGCTCGGCGCCTGTGCCGGGCGCAATGCGCCTTCGGACGACCAGCCGCTGCCGCGTTTGCCACAGGAGCAGCTTCCCGCCGACACCACCCAGGCTCCGTCGCCGCCTCCCGCCCCGAAAGTCCCGGCGCCGCCTGCGGTGATGAAGACCCACCCGCGCTACGCACCGCCGCCGCAGGGCGATGCGTTCTGGGACCCGCGTCTGGGTGTCTACGTGGTCGACAACAAGGAGCTGTACTACCGCGAGCGGCTCTATTACCGCTGGGATCAGGGCTGGTATTGCGCCGGCCGCATCGACGGCCCCTGGGAAAGCGTCGATGGCCCCAGCGTGCCGCCGGGCTTGCGCAGCCGGCATCCCTGACGGCGCCTGATCGGCCGGGGACTTTCGTGGTCGCCGCGCAGTCCCATGTTCACGCCGTTCCGATTCTCCGGGCGGCGCGCCGAGGAGGTCCGCGCATGAAGCTTCGCTACCTGAGCCTGGGCTTGCTCCTGCCGCTGGCCGGCTGCTCGATGATCGACCGGCAGAGCTGCGTCGCCCAGAGCTATCCGGCCGCCGTCGAACTGCCTGCCGAGGCCGGTCCGCCGCCGCGTTTCGGCCAGGGGCGCTGGGACCCGCAGCTGAAGATGTTCGTCATGAACGATGCCGGCGACCTGTATTACCGCGGCCAGATCTACTACCGCTTCGCCGAAACCTGGCGCTGGAGCGATCGGCCTGACGGGCCCTGGGTCGAGGTCGATCGGGCGGGCGTGCCGGATGCGCTGGCGTCACGCTATCCGCAGGCGAACAGGCCGCGGGTGCTGACCACCGGCTTCGCCGATGCCGCCGACCGCGAGACGGCGCAGGCCATGCCGCCATCTGCCGCTCCCGCCACGCCCTGATTTCGCTTAGCTATCCTGCTCGCGCTGGGTGAACAGCTGGCTGCCGCAGCGACTGCAGAACGCCGCGTTGGCCTCGTGCAGCTCCTTGTTGCAGGTCGGGCAGGGCTTCTGCAGGGTATCGCCGCGCATGGCGTTGGCCAGTTCGGCGGTGAAGATCCCGGTCGGCACGGCGATGATCGAATAGCCGGTGATCATCACCAGGGCCGCCAGCGCCTGGCCCAGCGCGGTGCGCGGGACGATGTCACCGAAGCCGACGGTGGTCAGCGTGACGATCGCCCAGTAGATGCTGATGGGAATGCTGGTGAAGCCATGCTGCGGCCCTTCGACCACGTACATCAGGGTGCCGAAGACGATCACCAGCGTGGTCACGCTGAGCAGGAACACGACGATCTTCTGCCGGCTGCCGCGTAGCGCCACCAGCAGGAAGTTGGCCTGGCTCAGATAGGGCGTCAGCTTGAGCACGCGGAAGACGCGCAGCATGCGCACTACGCGGACGATCATCAGGTAATGGGCGTCCGGGTAGATCAGCGTGAGGAACGCCGGCAGCACCGCCAGCAGGTCGATCAACCCGTAGAAACTGAGGATGTAGCGCAGCGGCTTGGGATGCACCGCGGCGCGCATCAGGTATTCCACGGCGAAGATCAGCGTGAATCCCCACTCCAGCGCCAGCAGCGTGTCGCCGAAGCGCTGGTGCATCGACTGGACGCTGTCAACCATCACCACCACCAGGCTGGCGAGGATGATCCCCAGCAGCCAGCTGTCGAAGCGTTTGCCGGCGGGGGTATCGCTGAAAAAGATGATCCGATTGAGGCGCTCGCGCCGGCTGGCGTTTTCCATGGGTCTCTCGATGCTGCGAGCCTGCGGCTCATCCATCACAGATGGACCGCCGAAGTCGCCGTGGGTGCGGCGCGGGTGCGCCTGCGGTTCAGGCGCGCTTGATCTGGTTCGCCTGGGCGTCGCGTTCGTCCACCTCGCAACCCTTGAGCACCAGGCGAATGATGGTCTCCGCCGCGGCGTCGTAGTCGCTGTCGTCGAGGCTGGATTTGCCGGTGACCACGGAGATCTGCCAGTCGAAGTCGGCGTAGGTCTGGGTCGCTGCCCAGATGCTGAACAGCAGGTGGTGGGGGTCGACGGGCGCCATCAGGCCTTCGTCGATCCAGCTCTGCAGACAGCCGATGTTGTGCCGCGCCTGGTTGTTCAGCTGCTCGGTCTGTTCTGTGGTGAGGTGCGGCGCGCCGTGCATGATCTCGCTGGCGAACACCTTGGAGGCGTGCGGCAGTTCGCGGGAAATGCGGATCTTCGAGCGGATGTAGTTGCGCAGCACCTCGGCCGGGCGGCCGGGCTGGTTGAACGGCGCGGAGGCCTGCAGCAGCGGCTCGACGATGCTTTCCAGTACCTCGAGGTAGAGGTTTTCCTTGGACTTAAAGTAGTAGTAGACGTTGGGCTTGGGCAGGCCGGCTTTCGCCGCGATGTCGCTGGTCTTGGCGGCAGCGAAGCCCTTGTCGGCGAACTCCTCGCTGGCCGCGCGCAGGATCAGTCCTTTGTTGCGTTCGCGGATGCTGCTCATGGTGCTCTCGGTCCGTGGGCGCCGCAGCCGGTGGCGGCAAACCGTCCGGCGCATGCTAGCACCTGGCACCGGCCTCCTGAACCCCTCGTGGCGGGGGCAGTCGGATTAACAGGAGCCGTGCCGGCCGGAGGTTAGTGGTGTACCCGCGCCGCCATTTCTGGTTTCATCGTCGGCTACTTCGAAGACTCCTGCGTATCAGGGAATCTGCCATGTCGGACGAACAACTGGTCGACCCGTTCGGGCGCCGCATCACCTACCTGCGCCTGTCGGTCACCGACCGCTGCGATTTTCGCTGCACCTACTGCATGAGCGAAGACATGGTCTTCGCTCCGCGGGCGCAGATTCTCACGCTCGAAGAACTCTATGCCGTGGCCGACGCGTTCATCGGCCTGGGCGTGAAACGTATCCGCGTCACCGGCGGCGAACCGCTGGTGCGCAAGGGTGTGGTCGGGTTGCTGGAGAAACTCGGCGCGCGCAGCGAGCTGGAAGACCTTTCCATCACCACCAACGGTTCCCAGTTGCAGCACCTGGCCGGTCCGCTGCGGGCGGCGGGCGTCAAGCGGCTGAACATCAGCCTCGACTCCCTGCAACGCGAGCGTTTTGCCGAATTCACCCGCCGCGACAGCCTCGACCAGGTGCTCGCCGGCATAGACGCCGCGCGCGCCGCCGGTTTTTCGCGAATCAAGCTGAACAGCGTGGTGCAGAAAGACCGCAACGACGACGAAGTGCTGGACCTGGTGGAATTCGCCATGGCCAGGGATCTGGACATCAGCTTCATCGAGGAAATGCCGCTGGGCAGCGTGTCGAGCCATAGCCGCGAAATCACCTTCTGCTCCAGCGAAGAGGTACGCGCGCGCATCGAGCAGCGCCATGCGCTGGTGCGCTCCAGTCACGCCACCGGCGGTCCTTCGCGCTATTGGCAGGTGGCGGGCAGCGCGACGCGGATCGGCTTCATCTCGCCGCACAGCAACAATTTCTGTGGCGACTGCAACCGCGTGCGCGTCACCGCCGAGGGCAAGCTGGTGCTCTGTCTCGGCCATGAGGGCGCGCTGGACCTCAAGGCACTGATGCGCCGTCATCCCGGTGATACGCAGCGCCTGCGCCATGCGCTGGTCGAGGCGCTGCAGCTGAAGCCGGAACGGCATTTCTTCCGCAACGACGAACAGGTCCAGGTGGTGCGCTTCATGAGCGTCACCGGCGGCTGACCGAGAAAAGCCAGGCATGAAAAAAGGCGGTGGATCACTCCACCGCCTTTTTTGTGCGCGCCGTTCGGGTCAGGCGGTCATCGCCTTGCGGGTGCGCTCGATGACGTTCTGCAAACGCTCGTTACCGATGTACTGATCGGGATAAAGACGCTCGCTGTGGCAGGCAATGCCGTGCTCGTTGACCAGGGTGAAGCTGAAGTTGCCTTTGCGGCTGAGGGCCATGATCTGGCAGCTCAGCGGGGCGAAGGCCGCGGTGAGGGCGCTCATGGCGTTTTGGGCGTGATGATGAATCGACATGGTTCTTATATGTTCCTGAACAAATACGGCTGAGGCCGTTGAATAGAAGCTCCGCAGTCGCCGCCCAAATGGGGTGGCCGAATGATCCTTATCGGAGCTGAAGGGGCGAGAGAAAGTTCCGCCCGATGCGCGGGTTTGGCTGTCGTATATCGGCCGGTTCGAAGTAACCATGAGCCGTATCGAGCCAACAAGACATCTTCGTGCGAAGAAGTGGCTGCCAGACATCGGAGTGGGGAAGTGCCGAGGCTGCCTGTGGTTGCAGCTGGCGGTCTTACCGAAGGTCCTCTCCCGCTAGGAAAGGAGGTGCGCAGATTAACAGTTATCGCGCCGCCTGTCCCGGCCGGGTGATCATCGGTAACACATTCGCCGGACAGGCTGGTTACCAATGAAAGGAATGGGTTGGTGCATTGCATCGTTACTTTCCCTAGGATAAAGAAAAAGCCCGCCGGAGCGGGCTTTGACGGGGCGCTGTTCCTTCAGCTGAGATTCACCTTAAAACAGGGGCTGTGAAAATTTCGTGAAGGGTTGAAGACATTACCGATAAGCCGCAGGATCAGCGGCCTGCAGGCTGTTTCACCCTCACCACTTAATAAGACACAGACAAAAAATAACGCCAGCAAGTGGCGTTATTTTCGAGCGGCCAGTTGCCGGGCAATCAATCAGCCGGCACGAGCCATGTCTCGCAGGGCTTTTACCTGGTCATGATTGCGCTGCACGCCAGCGAACTGTTTCTCGACAATCGAGCGAACGTTGGTCGGCAACTCTTTGGACAGCGCTTTCTTGTAGCTTTTCATTGCGACGTCTTCGCCACGCTCGCATTCATTGAGAATGGCTTCCTCGTCCTTGCCGGTAATGACCGATTTCAGATCCACCCAGCGGCGATGAATGTCCGCGCCTACGCTGGTGCTGGTTTCCGGATCGCCGCCCATGGAGCGCACGACCTCCTGCAGTTCGTTGGCGGCGCTGGCGCAAGCCTGTGCGCGGCTGACGAACAGCGCTTTGAGCTCGCTGTTCTTGATGTCCTCGGCGCAGGTGCGGAAGCCTTGCTCGCCGTCCTTGCTGGTTTCGATAAGGTCGTTGAGTACGGAGACTACTTCTTTATTGTCCATGCTGATTTCCTCTTCTTTCATGGATTTACATAATTCGCATGGATTAGGAACGTGGTTTTTCTTGCAGAGTTCAGGGCAGGTTACGAACGGTAAGCGACATTTTTCCGACGGATGTAGCGGAACCTTTTCGATAGTTCCCGGCTTTTCGATACCAAGTTCCGCGCTCAGCAAAGCGCGGCGCCGCTGCGGCCAGTAAAAGTTTATGGCCGTGCGGCATGCTTTTTAACAGTGAAAATTTAGTTAATCCTCATTTTATTAGGTTTCAAGGCACTGTTTATTCTCTTGAAAAAAAGCAACCGATGGATTAAAACACTCGCCACAACTAATCCGGGGAATACCAACATGTCAAAACTTGCCGAATTTCGCGCGCTCGAACAGAAACTGGCCGAGCAACTGGCGCAGATGGAATCGATGAAGTCCGATGCCGGATTGAAGAAGGAAATGGAGTTCGAGGAAAAGCTCAAGGCGCTGATGACCCAGTACGACAAAGGTCTGCGTGATATCGTCGACCTGCTCGACGTGAGTGCCGCCAGCAGCTCGCGCGGTGCATCCAAGGCCGCTCCGGCGCGCCAGCGCAAAGAACGCGTACTCAAGGTTTACAAGAACCCGAAAACCGGCGAACTGGTGGAAACCAAAGGTGGCAACCATAAAGTTCTGAAAGCCTGGAAAGAGCAACACGGCGCACAAACCGTGGAAAGCTGGCTGCAATAAGTAGCCTCGTAAAAAAGCCCCCGACTGGATTGCCAGTCGGGGGCTTTTTAATTTCGCCGCAATCGCACTCGAATGCTTCTAGCTCTTCAGGCGGTAGCCGGTCTTGAACATCCAGAAAACGATGCCCAGGCAGCCGCAGAGAAACAGCAGCGTCATTCCCAGGCTGACCGCGACGTTCACATCGGATACACCGTAGAAACACCAGCGGAAGGCGCTGATCAGATAGACCACCGGGTTGAACAGGGTAATTTTCTGCCACAGCGGCGGCAGCATGCTGATGGAATAGAAGCTGCCGCCGAGGAAGGTCAGTGGTGTGACGATCAGCGCCGGCACGATCTGCAGCTTTTCCCAGCCGTCGGCCCAGATGCCGACGATGAAGCCGAACAGGCTGAAGGTCACTGCCGTCAGTACCAGGAACAGCAGCATCCACAACGGATGCTCGATCTCGAAGGTCACGAACAGCCGCGCGGTGAGCATGATGATCAGGCCGAGAATCACCGATTTGGTGGCCGCCGCGCCGACATAGCCGACGACGATCTCGAACGAGGAAATCGGCGCCGACAGCACCTCGTAGATGGTCCCCGAGTACCTCGGCATATAGATGCCGAAGGCCGCGTTGGAAATGCTCTCCGTGAGCAGCGCCAGCATCACCAGGCCGGGAACGATGAACGCGGCGTAGTCGATGCCATGGATCTGCACCATGCTCGAACCGATCGCCGAGCCGAACACCACGAAGTACAGCGAGGTGGAGATCACCGGCGTGGCGATGCTCTGCATCAGCGTGCGCCAGGTGCGTGCCAGCTCGAGCAGGTAGATCGCGCGGATTGCGTAGAAATTCATGCCCGGCCCCTTACCAGATTGACGAAGATGTCCTCCAGGGAGCTCTGGCTGGACTGCAGGTCCTTGAAGTCGATGCCGTGCTCGCCCAGGTGACGCAGCAGTTCGGCGATGCCGGTGTGCTGGCGTTGCGCATCGAAGGTGTAGACCAGCTCGCTGCCGTCGGCGGACAGCTCCAGCGCGTAGGCATCGAGCGCTGGCGGGATGCTCTCCAGCGGGCGTTGCAGGATCAGCTTCAGCTGCTTCTTGCCGAGCTTGTCCATCAGCGCGACCTTGTCTTCCACCAGAATGATCTCGCCCTTGCTGATCACGCCGATACGGTCGGCCATTTCCTCGGCTTCCTCGATGTAGTGCGTGGTGAGGATGATGGTCACGCCGCGTTCGCGCAGGCCGCGGACCATCTCCCACATGTCGCGGCGCAACTCGACGTCGACGCCGGCGGTGGGTTCGTCGAGGAACAGGATGTCCGGCTCGTGGGACAGCGCCTTGGCGATCATCACCCGGCGTTTCATCCCGCCGGACAGCTCGAAGATGCGCGCGTCGCGCTTCTCCCACAGCGACAGGTCGCGCAGCAGTTTCTCCAGGTAGGCCGGGTTCGGGCCCTTGCCGAACAGGCCGCGGCTGAACTTCACCGTCGCCCAGACGCTTTCGAAGGCGTCGTTGAACAGTTCCTGCGGCACCAGGCCGATCTTCGCCCGCGCCAGGCGGTAGTCGGCGAGGATATCGTGGCCGTCGACGCTGACCTTGCCGCCGCCCGGATTGACGATGCCGCAGACGATGCTGATCAGGGTGGTCTTGCCGGCGCCGTTGGGGCCGATCAGGGTGACGATCTCGCCCGGCTTCACGGTCAGCTGCACGTCCTGCAGCACCGCCTTGGCGTTGAACTCGACGCCCACGCCGCTCAGGCGGATCAGCGCATCGCTCATGCCGCCTCCCGGCAACTGGCGCAGAGCCCGACCACTTCGACGGTCTGCCCCTCGGCGCTGAAGCCGACGCTCTCGGCGGCGGCGGAAATGGCCGCGCCAATCGCCGGCTGCTGCAGTTCGATGGCGGTGTGGCAGCTGCGGCAGATGAGGAACTGGCCCTGGTGCACGTCGCCGGGATGATTGCAGCCGACGAACGCGTTGAGCGAGGAAATGCGGTGTACCAGGCCGTTTTCCAGGAGGAAATCCAGCGCCCGGTAGACCGTCGGCGGCGCCGCGCGGCGACCGTCGGTCTCGCTCAGCACGCCGAGGATGTCGTAGGCGCCGAGCGGCTTGTGGCTCTGCCAGACCAGCTCCAGCACGCGCTTGCGCAGGGCGGTGAGGCGCGCGCCCTGGCGCTCGCACAGCGCTTCGGCGTCGGCCAGTGCGGTATGCACGCAGTGACTGTGATCGTGGGGCAGGCAGGCCAGGGGCGTTTTCATGGGCGGCGACGTTCGGCTGGAGAGACGTTATTCTATAACCCCGAATGCCCAGGTGTCCTCCCGTGTGCCGTTTTCTTCTGCTCTCTCTGCTCTCTCTGCTTGCTCTGGCTGGCTCCGCGCAGGCCGACGTGCGTCTGCTAACCAGCATCAAACCCCTGCAGCTGATCGCCGCCGCCGTGCAGGACGGCGTCGGCGCGCCCGACGTACTGCTGCCGCCGGGCGCCTCGCCGCACAACTACGCGCTGCGCCCCTCGGACGTGCGCAAGGTGCGCGAGGTCGAGCTGTTCTACTGGATCGGTCCCGATCTTGAGACCTTCCTGCCGCGCGTGCTGCAGGGCCGCAGCGCGCCGACGGTGAGCGTGCAGACGTTGCCCGGCCTGCACCTGCGCCACTTCGGCGAAGGCGAGGCGCATGCCGATCACGACGACGGCGAGCACGACCATGACCACCGTCCCGGCACGCTGGATGCGCACCTCTGGCTGCTGCCGGACAACGCGCGGGTGATCGCCGCACGCATGGCCGCCGACCTGAGCGCCGCCGATCCGGCCAATGCGCCGCGCTACCAGGCCAACCTGCGGGCCTTCGAGGGGCGTCTGACGCAGCTCGACCAGCGCCTGCGCCAGCGCGTCGCCGGCGTCGGTGGCAAACCCTACTTCGTCTTCCACGAGGGCTTCGACTACTTCGAGTCGGCCTATGGGCTGCAGCACCGCGGCGTGTTCAGCGCGGCGACCGAAGTGCAGCCGGGCGCCCGACATGTCGCCGAGATGCGCGAAAAACTGCAGCAGGCCGGCCCCGCCTGCGTGTTCAGCGAACCGCCGTGGCGGCCCAAACTCACCGAAACCCTGGCCGAAGGGCTGCCGGTGAAAATGGCCGAACTCGACGCGCTGGGCGCCAGACTGAACGCCAACGCACACGGCTACGAGCAACTGCTGGACGATCTGGCGAACGATCTGGCCGGCTGCCTTGAAGGGCTTTGAGGGCGAGGGGCGGGCTTCAGCAGCACCAGACCACTCCACCAACGCACACGACCGTCCTGCAGACGATCAGGCCTTTGCCGGAAGCAGCTGCATCAGGTTGGCGGTGAAGAAGGCGGCGTTCTTTTTCAGGCTGAACAGCTTGGGGTCGGCCAGCCAGGTCTGGGTGATGCCCATCAGCGCGCTGTAGAGCAGCGCCGCGCAATCGTCCGCCGCTTGCTCGCCGCCCAGTTCGCCGCGCTCGCGGGCGACGCCGATGTGGCTGGCCAGGCAGTGCACGATGGCGCGCGTCAGCTTGCGTTCGCGGCGCATGGTGCCGGCGACTTCGGCGGTGAGTTCGGTCTTGTTCAGCAGGATCTCGAAGGACTGGCGGTGCCAGCGGTTCTCGATCAGCAGGCTGAACCAGTTGGCGATCAGGTAGCGGATCGCTTCCAGCGGCGTGTCGGCCAGCGCCGTGCTCTGCGCCACCAGTTGCTCCAGCGGTTCCTGGGAATAGTGCAGGACGGCTTCGTAGAGCTCGTCCTTGTTCTTGAAATGCCAATAGATGGGGCCGCGGCTGAAGCCGGCGGCGTCGGCGATCATCGCCAGGGTGGTGCGCGAGTAGCCGGTCTTGCTGAACTGCTCGAGCGCCGCCTCGATGACTTTCAAGCGGGTTTTCTCGGCGTCTTCTTTGGTGCGGCGCATAGCGGATTCGTAGGTGATGGGAGGCCCCGGAAAGGGGCCTCCGTGGATCGTCTCGGAGGCGGGCCGGCATCCCGTACGGATGACGGGTGCCGGGTGCGCACTTAGAACCAGTCAACGATCTCGCGAGCCAGAGCCAGCCAAGGCCCAGGTGGCCCCGCGGAAATGCCTGAGGACGCGGAGTTTACGAGTTGTAAATGAGCAGTACTCGTTTCACTCGCCCCATGGGCCGCGCTAAAGCGCGTTAGCCGCGAGCGGCTTGCCGAAGGCATTTCCAACGCCGGATGGCCGACTTGCAGCAGATCGCGAACAGGTTCTCAGAGTTTGCCATCGGCAGCCATCTGCATATAGGTCGTATCGAAGCGCAGCTTGGTGTTGCTGGCATCGCCGAGCAGTTTGCCGTTGGGCATGCTGATGCCGATGAAGTCGACGCTGGAGGCGCCTTCGCCGAGCAGGCCGTGGTCGAAGGAGAAGTGGCGGACGCTGTCCATCGCCTTGTAGGCCTCTTCGCTCTCGATGAAGCTCAGCGAGTCGGTGGGCTTCCAGAACATCTTCATGCCGGCCAGCTGCGACTCGTAGCCGGCCTGGTCGGTGCCCGAGGCCTTGCCGAGGAAAGCGCGGGCTTCGGCGCCCTGCTTGGTGTCGCTGGCGATGATGCCCATCACTTCGTACCAGGCGCCGACAACGGCCTTGCCGAAGGCCGGGTTGTCGGCCAGGGTCTTGCTGTTGGCCAGGGTCAGGTCCTTGATGTGGCCGGGAATCTTGCTCGAATCGAAGACCAGCTTGGCACCCGGGGCTTTTTCAACTTCATCGAGCAGCGGGTTCCAGGTCACCACGTTGCGCACGTCCTTGCTGGCGAAGGCGCCGACGATATCGGCGTCCGAGGTGTTCACCACCTGCACGTCGCGCTCGCTCAGGCCGACGCTTTCCAGCGCATGGGCCAGCAGGTAGTGGGAGACGGACAGCTCGACCAGGTTGACCTTCTGCCCCTTGATGCTCTTCAGGTCGCCGTCCTTCATGACCATGCCGTCGTTGCCGTTGGAGTAGTCGCCGACGATCAGCGCGGTGCTGTCGACGCCGCCGGCGGCGGGAATCGACAGGGCGTCCATACTGGTCAGCACCACGGCGTCGAACTGGCCGGCGGTGAACTGGTTGATCGATTCGACGTAGTCGTTGATCTGGGTGATCTTCACCTCGATCCCGTACTTGTCCGCCCACTTCTTCATGATCCCGGACTCTTCCGCGTACTTCCACGGCATCCAGCCGGCGTAGATGGTCCAGGCCAGGTTGAACTGTTGCTTCTGTTCGGCGTGCGCCGCCATCGGCAGCAGGCTGGCGCAGGCCAGGCCGGTGGCGCAGAGCAGGGTTTTCAGTGTCTTGAACGACATGTGCAGCTCCTTTGTTCAGTCGAAGAATGGGTCAGAAGAATTTCAGGTAGCGCTGGATTTCCCAGTCGGAAACGTGGGTGTGATAGGCATTCCATTCGTCACGCTTGAAGTCGACGAAGGCTTGGAAAAGGCTGTCGCCGAAGACTTCACGGCTCAGCGGGTCTTTCTCGAAGGCATCGATGGCCTCGCTCAACGTCCGCGGCAGGCACTCGATGTTCATCTCGGCGACCTGCTTCTCGGTGTAGTTGTACATGTTTTCGCGGTGCGGCAAACCCGGCTCGAGCTGTTCGCGGACACCCTCCAGGCCGGCGGCGAGGATCATCGCGGCGCCCAGGTAGGGGTTGCAGGAAATATCGGCGGCGCGGCACTCGACGCGGCTACCCTGCGACGGGATGCGCAGCATGTTGGTGCGGTTGTTGTTGCCGTAGCAGACGAACACCGGCGCCCAGGTGGAACCGGACATGCTGCCCTTGCGCACCAGGCGCTTGTAGCTGTTGACGGTCGGCGCGATCACCGCGCAGATCGCCTGGGCATGCTTGAGCACGCCGGCGATGAAGTGGTAGCCAAGCTTGCTCACGCCGCAGTCGTGCAGATCGTCGCCGTTCGGCTCGAACAGGTTGCGGCCGGTCTCGCGGTCGGCCAGCGACATGTTGTAGTGCGCGCCGCTGCCGGTGCGCTTGGCTGAGGGCTTGGGCATGAAGCTGGCGAAGGCGCCGTGCTTGCGTGCGATCTCGTTGGCGAGCATGCGGAAGAACACGAAACGGTCGGCCATGGTCATGGCGTCGGCGTACTTGAAGTCGGTCTCGAACTGGCCGTTGGCGTCTTCGTGGTCGAAGGAATAGACGTCCATGCCGATCTCGTTCAGCGCCTCGACCAGCTCGCCGATGATGTGCATGTTGTCCATCAGCCCGCGCGGGTCGTAGCAGGGCTTGGCCAGGTCGTCGCGTACGCTGATCGGCTCGAAGCCGCCGTCGGCGCTGTCCTTGTAGATGAAGAATTCGGTCTCGATGCCCAGGTTGAAGGTGTAGCCCATGGCGGCGGCGGCATCGGTCTGGCGCTTCAGCGCGCCGCGCGAGCAGGCAGCGAACGGCTTGCCGTCCAGGTACAGGTCGCTGGCGAACCAGGCGAGGTCCTTGTTCCAGGCGCACTGGATGGCGCTGGCCGGGTCGGGCATGGCCGCCACTTCGTTGTCGCTGATGTCCTGCGGCACACCATCCAGCGCGGCGCCGGTGTACAGCTCGGAGCCGCCAAGCATCTGCCCGAGGTGGGACAGGGGCACGAACTTGCCCTTGATGACGCCGTGGATGTCGACGTAGCTGGCCATGGCGTATTTCACGCCCTTGGCCTGCAGGCTGTTCTTCAGGTTTTCCGCTTCGGGATGACGACTCATTGCAGTGCTCCAACATGAAAAGGGTTCGCCGCCCAGCGGGCAGTGGCACGATTCCTTCATTCAACATACATGCCATTGTGTATGTATAACGGCGAAAGCGGACGCCGACGAGCGCTCCGCCCAGCCGCCGAATCGATTCGGGAGCTAACTGCAAATGATTGAAATGACTAAGGAAAAAGACTTCTTCGAACTGGGCGATATGGCCCTGGAAAGTGGCGCGACGTTGCGCCAGGCGCGCCTTTGCTACCAGATCGTCGGCCAGCCGAACGCTGCGCGGGACAACATCGTGCTGATTCCCAGCTACTACGGTGGCTCACATTGGGGCAGCCTGCCCCTGCTTGGCGCAGGTAGCCCGCTGGGTGGCGGCGACTACTGCGTGGTGCTGACCAACCTGCTCGGCGCCGGCTGGTCGAGTTCGCCGAGCAATGCAGCCGAGGGCCAGCGCGGCGCCGACTTCCCGCGCGTGTCGCTGGGCGACAACGTGGAGGCGCAGCGGCGGCTGCTCGATGCGCTGTTCGGCGACTGGCAGCTGGCGCTGGTCTGCGGCTGGTCGATGGGCGGCATGCAGGCCTTCGCCTGGGCCATGCGCTACCCGCAGAAGGTCGAACGCATCCTGCCGTTCTGCGCCACCGCGCGCTGCTGGTCGCACAACCGGGTGTTCCTCGATGGTGTGGCCGCCGCGTTGCGCGCCGACTCCGCCTGGCAAGAGGGTCGCTACAGCGCCCCGCCGGAACGCGGCCTGCGCGCCTTCGGCCGGGTCTACGCCGGCTGGGCCTATTCGCAGACCTTCTATAGAGAGGCGCTGTATCGCCAACTGGGCTTCGCCGATGTCGAGGCGCTGCTGGCGTTCTGGGAGGCCGATCACCTGGAGCAGGACGCCAACGACCTGCTCTGCGTGCTCGACAGCTGGCAGCACAGCCAACCCACGGAGCAGGAACTGGCCGCCATCCGTGCCCGCGCGATCATCATGCCGAGCAGCAGCGATCTCTACTTCACCGTGACCGACGCGCGCCACGAGGCGGGGCTGATCGCCGGCGCCGAGTTGCGCGTGCTGGAGTCGGACTGGGGGCATTGCGCCGGCGGACCGGGCCGCGAGGCGCAGGCGATGCAGCAGGTGTTCGCCGCGATGGACGACCTGCTGCAGCGCTGAGAAGGGTTTGCCGGGGCGCGAAGCCCCGGCGGGAGGTCAGTTGGACGCCTGCATCTTGGCTGCCGGCTGCGCGGCCTTTTCCCGCGCCGCGAGGTTCTTCTGCTGCTTGTAGCTCTTCGCCGCCACGGGAATCGCGGTGACCTTGCCGGTCTCCAGCCAGTTGCGCAGGCGCGTGGCGTCGGCCATGTGGGTGTACTTGCCGAACGCATCGAGGACCACGAAGGCCACCGGCTTGCCGGCCATGGTGGTGCGCATCACCAGGCAGTGCCCGGCCTCGTTGGTGAAGCCGGTCTTGGTCAGCTGGATATCCCAGTTGGCCTTGTAGATCAGGTGGTTGGTGTTGCGAAAGCCGAGGGTGTAGTTCGGCTTGCGGAAGCTGGCGGTGCGCTCCTTGGTGGTGCTCATCTCGCCGAGCAGCGGGTACTGGCGGGTGGCCTTGAGCAGCAGCACCAGGTCGCGGGCGGTGGACACGTTCTCCAGCGACAGCCCGGTGGGCTCGACGTAGTGCGTGTGGCTCATGCCCAGCGCGCGCGCCTTGGCGTTCATCGCCGCGATGAAGGCCTTCTGCCCGCCCGGATAATGGTGCGCGAGGCTGGCGGCGGCGCGGTTTTCCGAGGACATCAGCGCCAGCTGCAGCATGTCGCGACGGCTGATCTCGCTGCCGACGCGCACGCGGGAGAACACGCCCTTCATCTCCTTGGTGTCGGCGATGTCGATCGGCAGCACCTGGTCCATCGGCAGCCTGGCGTCGAGGGTGACCAGCGCCGTCATCAGCTTGGTCACCGAGGCGATCGGCACGACCACGTCGGGGTTGCTCGAATAGAGCACCTTGTCGCTGTTCAGATCGACCAGCATAGCGCTGCCGGAGGCGAGTTCCTGCACCGGAAGGTTGGCGGCGACGCCCTTGTCGGCCGCATGGAGGGAAACGCTAAGAACGCTGCCGCAAAGCAGCAGGCACAACGGGCGGAATATCTTCACGGGGCACGTCACGGGCAGGTGGACAGGGGCCGGACGGAACCTCCGGCCGCGGCAGTATAAGAAAATTTCCGCGCCGCGCGAGGGCCTTTCAACGCAGCCGCCGAAGCGCCTCGCCGCCAACGAAGCGGCGATCGCGGCACGATGCAGTGCACCTCTGCGCCGAGCGGCTGTCCAACGCAGCACATTCCCCCTGATGGAGCATTCGCCATGAGCCTCTTTTCCCGTACCCCGACCACCAAAGAACAGATCCAGGACGAAATCGACAACCTGATGAACGCCCTGCACGACCTGCAACAGAGCGCCAGCCGCGACTCGCGTCGCAGCATCCACGACCTCAGCGATCGTGCCGAGCGCCTGTGGAGTGCCTCGCGCGAAACCTTCGGCGATACCTACGGCGATCTCTCGCGCAAGACCCTCAAGGCCGGCCGCGCCGCCGGCGAGTGCGCCCGCCAGCATCCGCTGTCCACCGCCCTGGTCGGCGTTGGCGCGCTGGCGCTGATAGGCTGGCTGATCTCGCGCCGCTGACGCCATGCGCAACGCCGAGACGCCAGTCCTCAAATTCGCCCTGTACGGCGCGCATTCGAGCCTCGGCAGCGCGTTGCTGAGCGAGTTGCTGAGCCGCCAGCACGAGGCGGTGGCGGTGGTCGGCGAGCTGAACGGTGTCGACGTGCATCCCGGCCTGCGCGCCAAGCTAGGCGATCTCTACGACGCTTCCAGCGTCGGCGAGAGCGTCGCCGGGATGGACGCGGCGATCGTCTTCGCCAGCGCGCCGCGGTTGCCGGTGGGCTCCGCCGATCTGTCGCCGACGCGCCGGGGCGATCTGCTCGGCGCGCTGCAGGCGCTGGACTCCGGCCTGCCCAAGGCGAACGTGCGACGCCTACTGCTGATCGTCGACCCGGCCTGGCTGGACGACGCCTGCAGCGCGCTGCTGCTCGATGGCTCGCTGGACTGGACGCTGGCGGCAGCCCCGGAGATCACCGGCGAATTCGTTCTCGACGATTTCCGCCGTGATCAGCAGGACGACGCGAGCACGCCGATGCACTCGCTGCGGCGTATAGCGGCCGGCCTGGTGGACGAACTGGAAAACCCGCAGCACCGCCGCGAGATGATGAATTTCGTGCTCTGAGCCCGGGCGCAGACTATGTCCGGGCCGTTGCGCCAGGGAGCGACCGGCAGGGCCGCTCCGGCGCCACCCACTCAGCTTTCCAGCGTTGCGCTCAGGCTGATCTTCGCATTCAGCACTTTCGATACCGGGCAGCCTTCCTTCGCCTTGTTGGCGATTTCCTGGAAGGTCGCATCGTCGGTGCCCGGAATGCGCGCCTTCAGGGTCAGCGCGATGGCGGTGATCTCGAAGCCTTCACCGACCTTGTCCAGGGTCACCTCGGCAGTGGTGTCGATACGCTCCGGCGTCAGCCCCGACTGGCCGAGCATCATCGACAGCGCCATCGAGAAACAGCCCGCGTGCGCCGCACCGATCAGCTCCTCGGGGTTGGTCCCCGGTGCATCCTCGAAACGGGTATTGAAGCCGTAGGGGTTGTCCTTCAGCGCGCCGCTCTGGGTGCTGATGGTGCCTTTGCCTTCCTTGAGGTTGCCTTGCCAGACGGCGGATGCAGTCTTCTTCATGACGAATACTCCAATGGATTGAGTCTTCATCAGAGGCGGCGGGCGGCAAACAGTTCGTTCGGGTGCCCCGATCGACCGCGGGCGGAGCGAGGCGACGATGCTTCATGGAGAGGCGAGGCTTTGTGGAGAACGGCGGACTGAGGCGGCCCGCCCTAGCAAGCTGGAAGCGGAGCCGTCACGATCGCGTAGGGAGGGTACAACCCGCGTATTCTGGGTTCCGGTGCGTATCGACTGCGGGTTTCACCCGCCCTACAACGGCGGCAAACGACACCACGAGGCACCTGGCCGGTAGGATGGGTTGAGCGCAGCGATACCGATCGCAGATGCCCTCGAAGGGTATCGTGGCTTCGCTCCTCGACCCATCCTACAACCTGTCGTCACCACCAAACCTAGGGCGGAAGCAATCCGCGTATCTCCACGGTTCTTACCCGTCTACAGACGCGCCCGCGAGCTTCGCTACAGCGCGATCGGCAGGGCCAGTTCGATCTGCTGGCGCTGCGCCAGGCGGTGCTGGAATTCGGCGGGGTCGTGGATCAGTACTTCCTGTCCGGCGTTGGCGTCGGCGGCGATCAGGCGGGACAGCCAGAAGCGTACGCAGGCGATGCGCAGCAGCACCGGCCAGAGTTCCGCCTCGGCGGTGCCGAAGCGCCGCTGGCTGGCGTAGGCACCGAGCAGGGCGCGGGCGCGCGGCAGGTCGAGGGCGCCGTCTTCGCGGGAGCACCAGTCGTTCAGGGTGATCGCCACGTCGTAGAGCATCGGCCCGCTGCAGGCGTTGTAGAAGTCGATCACCCCGGACAGGTGCGGGCCGTCGAACAGCACGTTGTCGCGGAACAGGTCGGCGTGCAGGTTGGCCTGCGGCAGCGCGAGGATCGCCGCCCGCTGCGCCTCGATCTCGTCCAGCACCGGTTGCAGCAGGCGGGCGGCGGAGGCGGGCAGTCGTGTGCCGAGACGCCGGCCTTCGCCGAGCATCCACTCCAGGCCGCGGTCGCTGCGTCGCTGCAGCGGCTTCTCGCAGGTCGCCTTGTGCAGCTTGCCGAGCAGCGTGCCGACCTCGACGCAGTGATGCGCGTTCGGCCGGGCGACGTGCTTGCCCGGCAGCCGCGGCTGCAGCAGCGCCGGCTTGCCGGCCAGGCTGCGCAGGGCATCGCCGTTGGCGCTGCGCAGCGCGTAGGGCACCGGCAATTCGGCGCCGTGCAGCACGTCGAGCAGTTCGATGAAGAACGGCAGGTCCTGCGACGGGCCGCGCTCGATCAGCGTGAGGACGAACTCGCCGTGCTCCAGGCTGACAAAGAAATTGCTGTTCTCGCTACCCGCGGCGATTCCCTGGAAACTCCTCAGGCGCCCAAGCCCGTAAGGCTCGAGGAAGGTTTCCAATTGCGGCTGTTCGAGGGGCGTGAAGACTGACATCGGTGTGCGACTCGCTTACCAGCTGAAGATTTCCCAGGCGGGGATGAGCATGTCCGGGTTGTCCGAGCGGATGAAATTGCCGTCGCTGCCGTCGGCGCGCACGAGGAAGTACGGCTTGCCGTGCTTGGGCGTGACCTTGATCGCGTAGAGAAAGCCGTTCTGGCGGTATTCCTGCACCGTCTTGTCGCCGTCCTGGCGGATGGTCACCTCGGGGTCTGCATCGGGCTGTTCCTGGGCGACGGTCGCCAGGGGCAGGCAGGTCAGAAGGCCGGCCAGCAGGTAGGTGGGTGCGCGCATGTTAACCTTCCCTCTCTAACGTCAACGGTCCGGTCATTCTAACCCGGCCCTATGCAAAAGGTTGGTCCCACGCATGTCCCAAGCCCCTCTCGTCCTGGTGGACGGCTCGTCCTACCTGTACCGCGCCTTCCACGCCCTGCCGCCGCTGGCCACCTCCAAAGGCATGCAGACCGGCGCGGTGAAGGGCGTGCTGAACATGCTCAAGAGCCTGCGCAAACAGTATCCGGAGAGCCCCTTCGCGGTGGTCTTCGATGCCAAGGGCGGCACCTTCCGCGACGACATCTTCGCCGACTACAAGGCCAACCGGCCGCCGATGCCCGATGACCTGCGCGACCAGGTCGAGCCGCTGCACGCCAGCGTTCGCGCGCTGGGTTTCCCGCTGCTCTGCGTCGAGGGCGTCGAGGCCGACGACGTGATCGGCACGCTGGCGCGCCAGGCCGCCGGCGAAGGGCGCGACGTGGTGATTTCCACCGGCGACAAGGACATGGCGCAGCTGGTCTGCCCGCACGTCACCCTGGTCAATACCATGACCGGGCTGGTGATGGACCCGGCGGGTGTGGTCGAGAAATTCGGCATCGGTCCCGAGCTGATCATCGATTACCTGGCGCTGATGGGCGACAAGATCGACAACATCCCCGGCGTGCCCGGCGTCGGCGAGAAGACCGCGGTGGGCCTGCTGGCCGGCATCGGCGGCGGGCTGGACGTGATCTACGCCAACCTCGACAAGGTCGCCGAGCTGCCGCTGCGCGGCGCCAAGTCGCTGGCCGCCAAGCTCGAAGAACACAAGGCGATGGCCTACCTCTCCTACGAGCTGGCGACCATCAAGCTGGACGTGCCGCTGAACATCGAGATCGAATCGCTGCACCCCGGCGAGGCCGACCGCGAGGCGCTCGTCGCGCTCTACGGCGCGCTGGAGTTCAAGAGCTGGCTGGAAGACCTGCAGCGCGAAGTTAAAGCGAAGAAGCTCGAACAGCCGGCCACCGGCGGCCTGTTCGACGCGCTGGACGTGCCGCCGCCGGGCAGCGATCACCTGCAGGCCGAGGTGTCGCAGCAGTACGAGACCATCCTCGAACAGGGCCGCTTCGATGCCTGGTTGAAGAAACTCGAAGCAGCCGATCTGATCGCCTTCGATACCGAGACCACCAGCATCAACGCGCAGGTCGCCGAGCTGGTCGGGGTGTCCTTCGCGGTGAAGCCGTTCGAGGCCGCCTACGTGCCGCTGGCGCATTCCTACATGGGCGTGCCGGCGCAGCTCGAACGCGACGCCGTGCTGCGCGCGCTCAAGCCGCTGCTGGAGGACCCGGACAAGGCCAAGGTCGGCCAGCACGCCAAGTACGACATCAACGTGCTGGCCAACGCCGCGGTGCCGATCGAGGTGCGCGGCGTGGCCTTCGACACCATGCTCGAATCCTATGCGCTGGATGCCACGGCGACCCGCCACGACATGGACAGCCTGGCGCAACGCTATCTGGAGCACGAAACCATCCGTTTCGAGGACATCGCCGGCAAGGGCGCCAAGCAGCTGACCTTCGACCAGATTTCCCTCGAGCAGGCCGGCCCGTATGCGGCCGAGGACGCCGACGTGACCCTGCGCCTGCACCAGACGCTGTGGCAGAAACTGCAGGCCACGCCGTCGCTGGCGGGCGTGCTGCGGGACATCGAGATGCCGCTGGTGCCGGTGCTGGCGCGCATCGAGCGCAACGGCGCGCTGGTCGATGCCAACCTGCTCGGCCGCCACAGCCTGGAGCTGGGCGAGAAGATGGTCGCGCTGCAACGTGAGGCCTTCGAGCTGGCCGGCGAGGAATTCAACCTCGGTTCACCCAAGCAGCTCGGCGCCATCCTCTACGAGAAACTCGGCCTGCCGGTGATCAGCAAGACCGCCACCGGCCAGCCATCGACCGCCGAAGCGGTGCTCGCTGAGCTGGCCGAGCAGGACTTCCCGCTGCCCAAGGTGATCATGCAGTACCGCACCTTGAGCAAGCTCAAGAGCACCTACACCGATCGCCTGCCGGAACAGATCAACCCGCGCACCGGACGCATCCACACCTCCTACCACCAGGCGGTGACCGCCACCGGGCGGCTGTCCTCGTCCGATCCTAACCTGCAGAACATTCCGATCCGCAGCGCCGAGGGGCGGCGCATCCGCCAGGCGTTCATCGCCGCGCCCGGCTACAGGCTGCTGGCGGCGGACTACTCGCAGATCGAGCTGCGCATCATGGCCCACCTGGCGCAGGACGAAGGGCTGCTGCACGCCTTCCGCAACGACCTCGACGTGCACCGCGCGACGGCCGCCGAAGTCATGGGCGTGAGCCTGGAAGAGGTGACCAACGACCAGCGGCGCAGCGCCAAGGCGATCAACTTCGGGCTGATCTACGGCATGAGCGCCTTCGGCCTGGCCAAGCAGATCGGCGTCGACCGCAAGCAGTCGCAGGCCTACATCGACCGCTACTTCACCCGCTATCCGGGCGTGCTCGCCTACATGGAGCGCACCCGCGAGCAGGCCAGCGATCAGGGCTACGTGGAAACGCTGTTCGGCCGGCGCCTGTACCTGCCGGAGATCCACGCGAAGAACCAGGGCCTGCGCAAGGCCGCCGAACGCACGGCGATCAACGCGCCGATGCAGGGCACGGCGGCGGACATCATGAAACGCGCGATGGTGGCGGTGCAGGCCTGGCTGGACGAATCCGCGCTGGACGCGCGGGTGATCCTTCAGGTGCACGATGAACTGGTGCTGGAGGTGCGCGAGGACCTGATCGACTTCGTTCGCGACAAGGTTCGCGAGCTGATGAGCGGGGCGGCGACGCTCGACGTGCCGCTGCTGGTCGAAGCCGGCGTGGGCGCCAACTGGGACGAAGCGCACTGATTGTGTGCAGGGTTTTCCGTGATGCGCGGAACTTCTGCCAGGGTGGGGCGGTCACAGATTCTGAATGGGTGAAGCCGTTCAATGCTCCTTGTTGTGTTTTAGTGTTGGCAGATATCTGGACCCCGCCCTAGCGGTCCGGACTTAAACCTCGAACTTCTCCCTCCCCATACGAAGTTCGAGGTTTTTTTTCGCCCGCGATTCGCGCGGGCTATTCCTGCGGCGCTTCGTTCTCTTCCTGGTCGTCCAGCAGGCCCAGCCATTGCGCCAGGACCCGTTGCGCCTCCTCGATGCCCTGGCGCTTGGGCGCCGAGAACAGCTGGATGCTCACCACGTCCGCGCCCCAGCCCTGCTGGATGTCGCGCTGCACCTTTAGCAGGGCGTTCTTTGCCGCGCCGTAGGCGAGCTTGTCGGCCTTGGTCAGGAGGATGTGCATCGGCATGCGGCTGGCGGCGGCCCAGTCGAGCATCATCCGGTCGAAGTCGGTGAGCGGATGGCGGATGTCCATCATCAGGATCAGCCCGGCCAGGCTGTTGCGGCTGCTCAGGTAGGCTTCCAGGTGTTTCTGCCAATGCTGCTTGAGCGGGATCGGCACCTTGGCGTAGCCATAGCCGGGCAGGTCGACCAGCCGGCGGTGCTCGTCGAGGCTGAAGAAGTTCAGCAACTGGGTGCGCCCCGGCGTCTTCGAGGTACGCGCCAGGCTGGCGTGGGTGAGGGTATTCAGCGCGCTGGACTTGCCGGCGTTGGAACGCCCGGCGAAGGCCACTTCCAGGCCTTCGTCGGCGGGACATTGGTCGACTTTCGCAGCGCTGATGAGGAAGGCGGCCTGTTGGCACAGGCCGAGGATCGGGTTCTTGAATGACATGGATTTCCCAGAGTGCGACCGGGTGTCGCAGGAGGCGGTTTCGTTTCCGTTTCGGCGTCGCAAGTATATAATGCCGCAGATTTTGTGTGCGCTTTCATCCTGTTGCACTGGGGTGAGTTCACGTCGATCCATGGATTCGCGCGCCAAGACGCGAACCTCATGGCGGTTTAGCTGCATACCGCCTCGCGGGTTGTGCATGGACTGCAAAGCCGAGTCTTGCCTGGCCGCCATTCTGCGCCGTCGAGCCCGGTCCATAACTCTTTCAACCTTAGCCGTAATTGGATTAGCTGATGAACAAAGTACTCGTGAGTCTGCTGTTGACCCTGGGCATCACCGGTATGGCCCACGCTGCGGGTGATGCCGCCGCCGGTCAGAGCAAGGCTGCTGTCTGTGGTGCCTGCCATGGCCCGGACGGCAATAGCCCTGCACCTAACTTCCCGAAGCTGGCTGGTCAGGGTGAGCGTTACCTGCTCAAGCAACTGAAGGACATCCAGGCCGGCACCGCGCCGACCGCCGAAGCCGGCACCGGCCGTAAAGTGCTGGAAATGACCGGCCTGCTGGCCAGCTACAACGACCAGGACCTGGCCGACATCGCCGCC
The DNA here is from genome assembly GCA_002418465.1 of Pseudomonas sp. UBA5782. Lineage (GTDB taxonomy): Bacteria > Pseudomonadota > Gammaproteobacteria > Pseudomonadales > Pseudomonadaceae > Pseudomonas_O. The sequence continues at coordinate 23,325 of DIEE01000015.1, forward strand.
TACTTCTCCAGCCAGAAGATCGCCGTCGGCGCTGCCGATCCGGCGCTGGTCAAGCAGGGCGAAGCGCTGTTCCGCGGTGGCAAGGTCGCCGACGGCATGCCGGCATGCACCGGTTGCCACTCGCCCGATGGCAGCGGCAACTTCGCCGCCGGCTTCCCGCACCTGGGTGGCCAGCACGCGGCCTACGTCGCCAAGCAGCTGACCGACTTCCGCGAAGGCAACCGCACCAACGACGGCGACACCATGATCATGCGCGGCATCGCCGCCAAGCTCAGCAACAAGGATATCGAAGCGGTATCCAGCTACATCCAGGGTCTGCACTGACAGCAGCCCGGAGGTAGGAAAAAGGGTGGCGATGGCCACCCTTTTTCATTTCTTGCGCCGCTACAATAGTCCGAACCCGGACCGTTTCCCTCGGTCGAAGCCAGGCCCGCCATGGGCGGCTATGAAACCCAAGGAGTCATGCATGCGTAACCTGATCCTCAGCGCCGTTTTCGCCACCGCGAGTCTGCTCGGCGGGCTCGCCCAGGCCGCCGAGCCGGAGGCTGGCAAGCAGTACGTAGAGCTGAGCAACCCGGTGCCGGTGTCCAAACCGGGCAAGATCGAAGTGGTCGAGCTGTTCTGGTACGGCTGCCCGCACTGCTACCAGTTCGAGCCGACCATCTCTCCGTGGGCCAAGCAATTGCCCGAGGACGTCAACTTCGTGCGCATCCCGGCGATGTTCGGCGGCGTGTGGAACGTGCACGGCCAGCTGTTCATCACCCTCGAAGCCATGGGCGTGGAAGCCAAGGTGCATGACGCCGTGTTCGCCGCGATCCACAAGGAAGGCAAGAAACTCGCCGACGAAGACGAGATGGCCGACTTCCTCGCCGACCAGGGCGTCGACAAGGAAGCTTTCCTGAAGACCTTCAACTCCTTCGGCGTGAAGAGCCAGATGGAGAAGGACAAGAAGCTGGCCATGGCCTACCAGATCAGCGGCGTGCCGACCATGATCGTGAATGGCAAGTACCGTTTCGACCTGGGCAGCGCCGGTGGTCCGGAGCAAACGCTGAAACTGGCTGAATTCCTGATCGAGAAGGAGCGTGCCGCACGTTGATCGGCACGCGCGGGAGCGTGGCATGTTGCGGCGCTGGAGTTCCGAACGAGCGGTCAGCCTGTGCAAGGCGCAGGTCAACCCGCATTTTCTCTCGTCCGATGGCCTGCCCGCCGACGGACGCCTGCGCCTGCTCAGCTTCAACATTCAGGTCGGCATCAGCACCGCCCGCTACCGGCATTACCTGACCCGCAGTTGGCAGCATCTGCTGCCACACGGCGGGCGGGCGCTCAACCTGCAGCGCATCGGTGCGCTGCTCGATGGTTACGACCTGGTGGCCCTGCAGGAAGCCGATGGCGGCAGCCTGCGCTCGGGCTACGTCAATCAGGTCGAACACCTGGCCCGACTGGGCAACTTTCCCTACTGGTACCAGCAGCTCAACCGCAACCTGGGGCGATTCGCCCAGCACAGCAACGGGCTGCTCAGCCGGCTGAATCCGAACCATCTCGAAGACCACCCGCTGCCGGGTCGCCCGGACGCGGCGCCATCCTCATGCGTTTCGGCGAGGGCGAGGACGCGCTGGTGGTGGTGATGATGCACTTGTCGCTGGGGCCGAAGACGCGCGCCCGCCAACTGGCCTACATCCGCGAGTTGATCGGCGGCTATCGCCACCAGATACTCATGGGCGACATGAATACCCCGGCCGCCGACCTGCTGGAGCATTCCCCGCTGCGTGACCTCGGGCTGCTCGCGCCGCAGATCGAGGCGACTTTTCCGAGCTGGCGTCCGGTGCGTTGCCTGGACCATATTCTGCTCAGCCCTGGGCTCACCCTGGAACGGGTGCAGGTGCTGAGCCAACCCATTTCCGATCACTTGCCGGTCGCCGTCGAAATCCGCTTGCCGAGCAGTCTCGGTGGCGATTCGGCCGTGGTGCCGCACTCGTCCACGATGGTGGAACCATGAGCGATGACGTTCAGCGCTGGAAAGACAAGTACCTGGAAAGCCTCGAGCAGCAGGAGCGGCTGGAGAAGCGCTGGGAGGTTCGCCTCGACCTGCTGCGCCGCGGCCTGGTGCGCAGCAGCCTGGCGGCCGAGGGCAGCGACCGCGGCGTCGACCAGTGCATGCAGGAACTGCGCGAGATCGTCCGCCGCGACGATTTCGATTCCAGCCTGTCGGCGCTGATTCCACGACTGGAAAAGGCCGTGCTGGACTCCGAGCGGCGTCGCGGTGAGCGCGTCGACCAGCTCAACGGCGCCCTGGCCGCGCTGGTCACGCAGCTGCAGCAGCTGCCTCTGCCGCGCGACGTGCGCAAGGCGCTGAAGAAGTTCGCCCGTGGCATCAACGAGCGCGCCAGCCAGACGCGCGAACTGCCGGCGCTGATGATCGAGCTCAGCGACCTGCAACGTCAGGCGCTGACCCAACTGGAAAACGAGGAGAAGGAGCGCCCCGGTCTGCTGCAGCGACTGTTCGGCACGCGTGATCCCGCCGACGCCGCCGATGCCGATGAGCGCCCGGTCGAGGTCACTCCGGCTCAGCCTGTCGCGCCCGTCGAAGCGGCTCCCGTCGCGGAGCAGCCCATTACCGGCGAAATCGCAGCGCCGCCGCAGGACGATGCGCCGGTTGCCGGCGTGGCGCTGCCGCTACCGCTGGCGGAAACGGCGGAGACGGCCGACGAACCGGCTATCGAGGCACCGGCCCGGGCGCTGGCTCAGACGCCGGAGGATCAGCCTAAGGTGACGGCGGGGGCCGGCATGTCGCGCATGCACCTCGACAGCCTGCCGATGGCGGCGACCATCCTCGAACCGGCCGATCCCGCTTATGCGCTGCCGGCGAAGAGCGAGCCGGGCTACGTCGCCATCGCCGCGCGCGTCGAGGCGATCCTGCTCGGCGTGCTCGACGAACTGCCGTTGCCCGAAAGCCACCATGCGCAGTCCGCGGCGCTTGCCGACCGCATCCGCGACGGCCTCAACTGGTACGAGCTGGTGCCGACCCTGGAAGACCTCGCGGTGCTCATGCAGGCCGTGGTGGGCAGCGGGCAGCACGAGTTCGAGGTCTATCTCAAGCAGCTCAACGAGCGCCTGGCGAACTTCCAGGGCAGCCTGGTGGATGCCCAGGAAGGCTACGTCGACGGCCTGGCAGCGGCGCGCGAGCTGGACAGCGAGCTGCGCCAGCAGGTCGACGGCCTGCACAGTAGCGTGCAGGAAGCCAACGACCTGTTCGGCCTCAAGCAGGTGGTCGAGAGCCGCCTCGAAGGGCTGCTCAGCACCATGGACGCCTACCAGCGCCAACGCGATCAGCGCGAGGAGCAGGTTGCCGGACGCTTGCAGACGCTGGTCGAACGCGTCGCCAGCATGGAGCAGGAGGCCAAGGGTTTTCGCGAGCACCTCGAGGAGCAGCGGCAGAAGGCGCTGGTCGATGCGCTGACCGGGCTACCCAATCGCGCGGCGTGGAACGAGCGGCTGGAGATCGAGGGCGCGCGCTGGCAGCGCTACGGCGGTGAACTGCTGATGGCGGTGCTGGACATCGACCACTTCAAGCGAATCAACGACGACTACGGCCACCTGGCCGGCGACAAGGTGCTGAAAATCATCGCCGGCGAGCTGGCCAAGCGGGTGCGGGCGACCGATTTCATCGCGCGCTTCGGTGGCGAGGAATTCGTCCTGCTGATGCCGTCGACGCCGATTGAAGGCGGTATCCGCCTGCTCGACGTGCTGCGCAGCGCCATCGAAGCCTGCCCGTTCCACTTCAAGGGCCAGCCGGTGACCATCACCCTGTCCGGCGGCCTGGCCGCCTATCACTCCGGCGAAGTCGCCGAGCAGGTCTTCGAACGCGCCGACCAGGCGCTGTACCGGGCCAAGCGCGGCGGGCGCAACCGCATCGAGAGCGAGGCTCAGGAAGCCCTGAGCGACTCGCTGTCGTCGCTGGGCACGCCGTAGAACTGCTGGTCGGCGTTGGGCAGGTAGTCGGTCCAGGATTCCGGGACTTTCGACAGGCGCGGGTAGTCGATCATCTCCAGCTGCAGCAATGGCAGCAGGAACGGGGTGTGGCGCAGCTGCGGCGAGACCATGCGCAGCTCTGGCAGCCACAGGCTGACGTAGATGCCTTCCGGATCGAGATGACGCGCCTGGCGCAGCGCGTTGAAGGTGTCGCTGCGTTTCGGATCGCTGGCGTAACCGGCAATGTAGGCCCAGTTGCCCCAGCTGCTCGCCGGGTCGTAATCCAGCTGATGTTCCTCGAACCAGGCCGCGCCGTGGCGCCAGTCCTGCTTGAGGTCATGAACCAGGTAGCTGGCGACGATCTGCCGGCCGCAATAGGACATGAACCCGGTGTCGGCCAGCTCGCGCATGTTGGCGTCGACGATCGGCATGCCGGTGCGGCCCTGGCACCACTGCTGGAAGCGCTCGTCGATCTGGTCCGGTGCGCGCGCGGTGGCCTTGACCCCGCCGGGCTCGAACAGCGCCTGGCCGTGGCGTTCCAGGGTAAGGCGGAAGAATTCGCGCCAGAGCAGCTTCTGCCAAAGGCAATGGGTGGACTCGTTGCGCCCGTAGCGCGACTCGTGGCGGCGCAACTCGGCGGCGACCCGGCGCGGCGACAGGCTGCCGTTGGCCATCCATGGCGAGAGTTTCGAGGAGTATTCGGTGCCGATCAGGCCGTGGCGGGTCTCCACGTACTTGCGCACGCCCTGGCTTTCCCACAGGTAGTCGCGCAACCGCGCCTGTGCTGCCGGTTCGCCGCCGGCGAAGGGGAATGCGCTGTTCGGCACGCTGAGCGGCTCGCCGAGGCCGAGCTGCGACAGCGTCGGCATCGGCAGCAGCAGCTCCTGCGCGGCCGCCGGGAACAGCGGCAGGCTGCGCGGCACCGGACGCGGCTGGAACACCGGCAGGCGCTCCTCGACGACCTTGCGGAATTCGCTGTAGACCTGCGGCATCTGGTCGAGGCCGTGGAGCAGCTCTTCCATGCGGAACAGCGAGTTGCTCTGCAGCTCGCGCATCCGCACGTGGCCGAGGCGGCTGCGTACGCTGGCCAGCTGGGTGCGTTCTTCCGGGGCGATTTCATCCAGCGTCAGCACTTCCTGGATGTCCAGGCGCTGCACCAGGTCGGGAATCACGTCCTCGGGATGGCCGGGCAGCAGCAGCAGCCGCGAGCCGAGGGCGCGCAGCGAATTGTCCAGTGCGGTGATGCTTTCCAGCAGGAAGCGCGCGCGGTGCACGCCCAGGCGCCNNATGAACACCGGGACCAGTTCGTCCGCATCCATTCCCGCCCACAGCGCCGGGTGGTCGTCGAGCCGAAGATCCTGTTTGAACCAGAGCAGTACGCGGCGCATGTTGGTCATCCTTAGCTGATCTGCGCGCGTATTCGTCGGAAAACGCCGCTTCGCTGAGATAGAACCTCTATAACAGTCCGTCGTTCCGCGGCAAACAACCGCATCCGCCGAGCGGCACGTGGAAATGCCAAAAGGTCGAGGTTTTCCCCGCGTTCGGTGGTCCGTCGACGGCCTCGACGCTGCCGAGGCCTGGCAGAGTGGTTATGCTGTCCCGACCATTTTTGCCGTTGCCGTACCGTCGCCATGAAGTTTCCAGCCTTGCTCATCGCTCTTTTCCTTCTCGCCGGTTGCACCAGCGGCCCGCGCATCGACACCTCGTACCGCTCGGACGGCCAGAGCAGCCGCATCCAGTACGTGGTGGTCCACTACACCTCCGCCGACCTGCCGCGCTCGCTGGAGCTACTGACCCACGGCGAGGTCAGCGCGCATTACCTGATCAGCGCCGGCCCGGTGAAAACCTACGGCCTGGTCGACGAGAACCGCCGCGCCTGGCACGCCGGTGTCAGCCAGTGGCAGGGACGCACCTGGCTCAACGCCAGCAGCATCGGCATCGAACTGGTGAATCCCGGCTACGAGAAACAGCCCGACGGCACGCTGCGCTGGATCGCCTACGACGACGCGCAGATCGATGCGCTGATCGTGCTGCTCAAGGACATCGTCAAGCGCCACGCCCTGCCGCTGGGCAGCATCGTCGGTCATAGCGACATCGCTCCGCAGCGCAAAACCGATCCGGGGCCGATGTTCCCCTGGAAGCGCCTGGCCGACGCCGGGCTGGTGGCCTGGCCGGATGCGCAACTGGCGGCGCGTTACCAAGCGCAGTTCGAGCAGGCGCTGCCGTCGATCCTATGGTGGCAGCAGCAACTGGCTACGCAGGGTTACGAGGTTCCGCAGCACGGCGTGCTGGACGGGCCGACGCGCCGGGTGATCGGCGCCTTCCAGATGAAGTACCGGCCGACGCGCTTCGACGGCGAGCCGGATGCGCAAACCGCCGCGCTCCTACTCGCCCTCAACCAGGCGCCGGCGCGTTCCTGAATGCCTTCAGATCGGTAGCGCCAGGTAGAACACCGTGCCCTGGCCGAGGCGCGAATGTACGCCGAGGCGGCCGCCGTGCAGCCGCGCGATTTCCTTGCACAGCGCCAGGCCGAGGCCGGCGCCGCCCTGCTTGCGGCCGATCTGCACGAACGGTTCGAAGATCCGCGACTGCTGGCTGTAGGGAATCCCCTCGCCGGTGTCCTCGACGCTGAGGATCACCCGCTCGCCGTGACGCCGCGCCTGCAGGCGGATGCTGCCGCCGGCCGGGGTGTAGCGCAGCGCGTTGTCGATCAGGTTGTCGAACACCCGCTCCATCTGTGGCCGGTCGATCTGTACCGTGGGCAGCGGCAATTGCATGTCCAGCTCCAGTGCCACCTGCTGCTCGGCGGCCTGGCCGGCGAAGCGCAGGCGCACGTTCTCCAGCAGCTCGCCGACATCGCAGGCACGCAGCTCGAGCTTCTGCTGGCCGCTCTGGTAGCGCGAGAAGTTCAGCAGGTCGTTGATCAGCCGGACCAGCCGGCGCATCTCCTCGTCGACCGTCTGGATCAGGTCGCTCTCGCGGCTCTCGGGGCCGAATTTCAGCCGTTCGCGGAGCAGACCGAAGGCCATGTGCATGCCGGTCACCGGGGTGCGCAATTCGTGCGAGGCGCGCAGGACGAACTCGTTGCGCACCCGCTCGAAGGCGCGCTGGCTGGTCACGTCGCGCAGGATCAGCACCGCGCCGACGGTGCGCCCCTGGGCATCGCTGATGTTCGACAGGCGCCAGGCGAGTAGCCGGGTTTCGCCACCGGCCTCGATCACCAGATCGTCCTGCGGCGCCTCCAGCGGCTGGTCGCCGAGCACCTTGTGCACCGCGTCGTCCAGTGTCGGCTGGCTGAGCGCCTCGCCCAGACTCAGTCCGATGTGCTCGTTGCTCCAGGCCAGCTGGCGCTGGGACACCGGGTTGGCGTGCTCGATCTGGCCGCGCTGGTCGATGATCAGCAGGCCGTCGTCGATGCTGTCGAGCAGCGCCTGCAAGCGCTGCTGACCGCGCAGCAGCGCCTCGACGTTGGTCTCCTTGAGTTCGCGCAGCGACTCGGTCATCAGGCCGAAACGACGGATCAGCGTCGACAACTCGGCGATCGGCGACACCGGCAGGACCACGTTGAAGTCGCCCTGGCCTATCTGGTCGGCGGCTTTCGACAGGCCTTCGATCGGCGCGCTGAAACGCCGCGCGAAGTTGTGCGCGGTGATGTAGCCGAGCACCAGCACGGCGAGGCCGATCAGGCCGAGCAGCACGGCAATCAGGATCGAGCGGTTGCGCGCATGCGCGCCCTCGCTGCGCATGTCGCCAAGCGCATCCTGCTGCATTTTCACCAGGTGATCGCGCAGTTCGGTGTAGCTCTTGCTGAACGTCGGGCTGCCGGTGAAGCCCTGCGTGGTCAGGTCGCTTTGCTCGAGAAAGGTGTCGTAGGCGTTGAACTGCTCGCGCGCCAGCAGCAGCTCTTCGGTGTCCTCGGCGTTCTGGCTGAGCTTGATGGCATCTTCCAGAGAGCGGCGGAAATCGCCGCGAATCTGCATCAGCCGCTGCGTCTGCAGCGGTTTTTCCAGGAGCAGGGCGAGCTGGTTGCCGAGGTTCTGTCGCAGTTGCTGGGCGACCTCGATGACCACGAAATTGTTGCGGATCAGCTGATCCTGCGACTGCGCCATCTGGATCACGCTGAACACGCCCAGGCAGAGGCCGAGCAGCGCCAGCGTCATCAGCGAGGAAATGCCCAGGAACAGCCGGGCACGCAGGTTCATGATGGCTTTCATAGACCGTACTGCTTGCGCTTCCGATACAGCGTGGAGGCATCGATGCCAAGGGTCTTCGCCGCTTGGTCGAGGGTCTCGCTGGTGGCCATCACCGCGGCGATGTGGGCCTTCTCCAGTTGCTCCAGGCTTAGCGATTCGCCAACCCGCGGCGCGTTGTTGCCGCCGCTGTGGCCGCTCATGCCAAGGTGGCTGACTTCGACGTATTCCTGTGGGCAGATGATGCTGGCGCGCTCGATCACGTTGCGCAGCTCGCGCACGTTGCCCGGCCAGGAGTAGCTGGCCAGCGCCTCGCTGGCCTCGCTGCTGAAGGCGCGCGCCGGGCGGCCGTAGCTGGTGACGAATTGCGAAAGGAAGCTTTCCGCCAGTTGCAGCACGTCTTCGGGGCGCTCGCGCAGCGGCGGCAGTTTCAGCGTGATGACGTTGAGGCGGTAAAGCAGGTCTTCGCGGAAGCGTCCCTCGCGGACCATGTCCTCGAGGTTCAGGTTGGTCGCGGCAAGGATGCGCACATCGGCGCGGCGGGTCACCGGGTCGCCGACGCGCTCGTATTCCTTGTCCTGGATGAAGCGCAGCAGTTTGGGCTGGAGGATCAGCGGGAAGTCGCCGATCTCGTCGAGGAACAGTGTGCCGCCGTCGGCCTGGCTAACCCGGCCGAGGGTGTTCTCGGTGGCGCCGGTGAAGGCACCGCGGTTGTGGCCGAACAGCTCGCTTTCCATCAGATCGGCGGACAGCGACGGACAGTTGATGGTCACGCAGGTCTTTTTCGCCCGCCTGCTCCAGCCGTGAATGGCGCGGGCCAACTCGCCCTTGCCGGTGCCGGATTCGCCGAGAATGAGGATGTTGGCGTCGGTGTCGGCCACCTGGCGCGCGGTTTCCAGCACTTTCATCATCGACGGGCTGTTCGAGCCCAGGCCGTTGCTGCGCTGGCGCACTTCGCCTTCGAGAGCCTCCAGGCGCGCGGCCAGCTGGCGTACTTCCAGCTGCTTTGCCGCGGCCAGGCGCAGTTGATCGGGGCTGCACGGCTTGACCAGGTAATCCGCCGCGCCCAGCTGCATGGCGTCCACCGCCGTGTCGATCGCCGAGTGGGCGGTAACGATCACCACCCGCATCCACGGCGCCTGCACCTTCATCTGCTGCAGCACGTCCAGGCCGTTGTCTTCACCCAGGCGCAGGTCGAGGAAGCACAGGTCGAAGACCTGCCGTTGCAGCAGCGAGTCGGCCTGCGCCGCGCTATTGGCGGTGGCCACGCTATAACCCTCGTCCTCCAGGCAATAACGGAAGGTGCGCAGGATCGCCGCTTCGTCATCCACCAGAAGAATCCGGCCGCTGGCCTCGATCTTGGTTTCCACTTTCATACTCCCCGTTCAACGCGTTCGACTGTGTTTCCGATGCGTTCCGTTGCGCATCGCGACCGCTGCTTTTATTCACTTCTACAGCTTGGCGTTTGCTTAGTCCCGGAATTGCCGTGCAAGTTGCACGGTCGATAGTGCCTTATCCTGCAGGGTGCATGGAGATAACTTTAGTTATCGGCCCAACTATCTGAATAGAAAGGAAAATAAATAAACCTACGGCTGGCACGTCGGTTGCGATCTGACCTTGATGGAGCGATCCACAGCAGCTTCGCTCCACTTTCCCGGTCAGGTGGTCAGCCTTTTCCTCCACGGCCTCAGGCCACCCTTCCGGCACTGCCCCGCGCCTGCCTGGCGCTTTTCGGAGAACGGCCATGAACGACAAGACCCATACCCTCAATGAACTGATCGAGATCACTCGCGACGGCGAGACCTTCTATCGCCATGCCCTGAGCGAGGTGAAGAGCCCCGAGCTGCGCCAGGTGTTCGAAGAGATGGCGCAGGTGAAGAGTGGCGTGATCCAGGCGCTGGCGGTGAAGGTTGCCGCCAACGACGAACACCCGGCCCAGGGCGGAACCCTGTTCGGCAAGATCCGCGAGGCCTACGCCGATGCCCGCGCCGGAGTGACCTCCGACAAGGACGCTGCTTATGTGGCGCAGCTGGAAGCCACCGAGGATCGCATCCTCGAAGCCTACGAAGACGCCCTCAAGGACGCGGATACCGACGTCCAGGCCCTGCTCGGCATCGAACTGCCGAAGATTCGCGCCTGCCATGCGCGGATGAGCCAACTGAAGAAGCGTCTCGCCTGAGCGCGGCAATCGGGCACGGATGCCCGCCTTTCAAAGCGATCTTGCAAAACGCACGAAGGGGAAATGGGCCATCGTGCAGATTGCCACCGAAAGCCTCCAAATCTATTAATTAACTTATTGATTTTAAAGGATAAAAAATAGAATTGCAGATGGCACGCAGGCTGCAATGTTAGATACAGACGAAATTGAAATGCGCTGAAAACCAGCCGCTCGGAGGAATCAGGATGAACACCCAACTGCTCACGTCGCCCCTCTCCAAAGGACTGTTCGCCATAGCTGCGTTGGTGTTGATCCAGGTAATCGAAAAACCGCAAAACACCGTTGTGCAGGCACCGGCGCTGAGCATCGTGGAAACCCAGTTCGGCCAGGTGCAGCGTCTGCAGCCCACGCTGCAGGTTCAGGCGCCGACCGCTCAGCAGTACACCCAGGAATCGCTGCAGCCTGCCACCCAGCCTTCGGCTCGCGAAAGCCAGCAGATCTGGAACGAACTGCCGAAGCAGGAAAGCTGGGTTTTTTAACTGTCGGACATCGCTGCGGATTAAGGAGACGGACTATGTGGATTCTCGCTTTTGTGATCACTGCCCTGCTATTCCTGGGATTGATGATGAGTTGTGCACTCGTGGTCGGCCAGGCGTTGCTGGAGAGTCATTACGTAAATGACCGAGAAGAAACCGTAACCGCGCCCGGACATGCCCCTGAGGTCGTTTGAGCGTTAGCAGCACCAAAACGAAAAAGAGGAAAATCCTATGTTGAGCTGGGCCATAACCTTCCTGATCATCGCCATCATCGCCGGTGTACTCGGCTTCGGTGGTATTGCTGGCACTGCCACCGGAATCGCCAAGATCCTGTTCATCCTGTTCCTGGTGTTGTTCGTGGCGTCGTTCATCTTCGGACGCATGCGCGGACCGCGCTAACCCGGGCTTGGATTGCCCGATTGCCCGGCTGAGCTGGGCAATCAGCGAGAATCGCGGCTCACGGAGGGAGCTGCACGCTGAGTGAAAGGGAGCTTCACCGATCAGCGAAACGGCTGGCCTTCAGCCGTAATGCATCCGATAGCGGATGTGATCAGGGGGCCGGGTTGTTCTGGATGTTTCGAATTCGGAGCGACCTAGGGGTACAGCGAGTACTCCCGTTCGCGGGCCGGATCAGGCGAGCTGCACCGGAGTCGTTGAAGCGACTCCGGTGGGCAGCTCAATCGGCGTCACCAGGCCATTCGGCCGCTTCTCACTGCAACCTCACCGCAATTTTCGCCACGTGCGCGCCCTGGAATCTGGCCAGGCTGAGTTCCTTCGCGCTCGGTTTGCGCGAGCCGTCCGGGCCTGCGATGGTCGCTGCGCCGTAGGGCGAGCCGCTGCGCACTTCGCTGATATCGGACAGTTCCGGCGCGCTGTAGGGCAGGCCGACGATCAGCATGCCGTGGTGCGCCAGGGTGTTCCAGAACGAGGTGATGGTGGTCTCGGTGCCGGCACCGGTGCCGGTGGAGGTGAACACGCTGCCGATCTTGCCGATCAGTGCGCCCTTGGCCCAGAGCCCGCCGGTCTGGTCCAGGAACGTGCGCATCTGCCCCGTCATGTTGCCGAACCGCGTCGGGCTGCCGAACAGGATGGCGTCGTAATCGGCCAGCTCCTGCGGTGTGGCCAGCGGAGCGGACTGGTCGAGCTTGGCGCCGGCCTGCCGGGCGAGATCCTCGGGCATAGTTTCCGCCACCCGCTTGAGCGTCACCTCCACGCCCGGCACGCTGCGCGCGCCTTCGGCGACGGCCTCGGCCATCTGCTCGATATGGCCGTACATGGAGTAGTAGAGCACCAGGACTTTCTTCATCGTCGCTTCCTCGTTGATGGATGAACGCTTGGGAGCAAGGTAGACCATGCCGTGACCGCGGAGTGTCGCGCCGCTATCATCCAGCCTCCTGTTTTGCGGAGGTCGGCATGCTCAACGGCTTATGGCTGGGCTTTTTCGTGGTGGCGGCCCTCTCCGCACTCGGGCGCTGGCTGCTCGGCGGGGATGCGGCGGTGTTCGCCGCGCTGGTGGAAAGCCTGTTCGCCATGGCCAAGCTGTCGGTCGAGGTGATGGTCCTGCTGTTCGGCACCCTGACGCTCTGGCTCGGTTTCCTGCGCATCGCCGAGCAGGCCGGCCTGGTCGAATGGCTGGCGCGGATGCTCGGCCCGCTGTTCAGCCGGCTTATGCCGGAAGTGCCGCCCGGCCACCCGGCGCTAGGGCTGATCACCCTCAACTTCGCCGCCAATGGCCTCGGCCTGGACAACGCCGCCACGCCGATCGGCCTGAAGGCGATGCGCGCGCTGCAGGAGCTCAATCCGAGCCAGACCGTGGCGAGCAACGCGCAGATTCTGTTCCTCGTGCTCAACGCCTCGTCGCTGACCCTGCTGCCGGTGAACATCTTCATGTACCGCGCGCAGCAGGGTGCTCTGGACCCGACCCTGGTGTTCCTGCCGATCCTGCTGGCGACCAGCGCCTCGAGCCTGGTCGGACTGCTCTCGGTCGCCTTCATGCAGCGCCTGAAACTCTGGGACCCGGTGGTGCTCGCCTATCTGCTGCCCGGTGCCCTGCTGCTCGGCGGCTTCATGGGCGTGCTCGCCACGCTCTCGGCCACCGCGCTGGCGGCGCTGTCCTCGCTGCTCGGCAACCTGTGCCTGTTCGGCCTGATCATGACCTTCCTGCTGCTCGGCGCGTTCAGGCGCGTGCCGGTCTACGAGAGTTTCGTCGAGGGCGCGAAGGAAGGCTTCGATGTCGCCAAGAGCCTGCTCCCGTATCTGGTGGCGATGCTCTGCGCGGTCGGCGTGCTGCGCGCTTCCGGCGCGCTGGATATCGGACTCGACGGCATCCGCTGGCTGGTCGGTGCGCTGGGGCTGGATGGGCGTTTCGTCGATGCGCTGCCGACCGCGCTGGTCAAGCCGTTCTCCGGCAGTGCGGCGCGGGCGATGCTGATCGAGACCATGCAGAGCCAGGGCGTCGACAGCTTCCCGGCGCTGGTCGCGGCAACGGTGCAGGGCAGCACCGAAACCACCTTCTACGTGCTCGCCGTGTACTTCGGCGCGGTAGGCATCCAGCGCGCGCGGCACACCGTCGGCTGCGCGCTGCTGGCCGATCTCGCCGGGGTGATCGCGGCCATCCTGGTCTGCTACTGGTTCTTCGGCTGAGTTTTCCCTGAGCCCTCAAGGCGAACACGTTCGCCCGGCGCAATTTTGCGGCCCGCCTCAGCGGCGATCGGCGCTCGCTGACTGGGACAGGTTCGGCAACAAGCTCCAGCGCCCCTCGAAGCAATCTCCGCTGTCGAACAGCCGCTGCAGTTCCTGCGGCGGTTGCGGTCGGCTGAACCAATAGCCCTGGGCATAGCGGCAACCTTCGCGGGCGAGGAAGTCCAGGTGCTCCTGCAGCTCCACGCCCTCGGCGACCACCTGCAGGCCGAGGCTGGCGCCCAGGCCGATGATCGCCCGGCTGATCGCGGTGAGTTCGGGGTCGTGCGGGGTGCCGCTGATGAAACTCTTGTCGACCTTGAGGATGTGCAGAGGGAAGCGCTTCAGGTAGCCGAGCGACGAATAGCCGGTGCCGAAGTCGTCCAGCGCCAGGCGAATGCCCAGGCTGGCCAGCTCGCGCAGGCTGGCGAGGGTTTCCGCGCTGTCTTCCATGAGCAGGCTTTCGGTGATCTCGAGGATCAGGCTGGGCGCCGGCAGGCCGGTTTCGTGGAGGATATCGGCGACCCGCGCGGCGAAATCCGCCTGCCCCAGCTGCCGGCTCGACAGGTTCACCGAGCAGCGCAGGTGCGCCTGGCCGTCCAGTTGCCAGCGCCGCACCTGGCGGCAGGCCTCGCGCAGCACCCACTCGCCGACGCGGACGATCTCGCCGGATTCCTCCAGCGCCGGGACGAATTCCAGCGGCCCGACCAGGCGATCCTTGTGCCGCCAGCGCACCAGCGCCTCGACCGTCTGCAGATAGGGATGGCCCTGGTCGATACGGCAGATCGGCTGGTAATGCACCTCGAACTGGTCCTTGATCAGCGCCTGCGACAGCGCGCTTTCCAGCTCCAGCTGTTGTTGCGCGGCGATCTGCAGCTCCTCGCTGTAGCGGGCGAACTGCGATTTGCCGGCGGCCTTGGCGCGGTACAGCGCGAGGTCCGCGGCCTGCAGCGCGTCCAGCGTGCGGCCCTCGTCGCGCAGCGGCGCGATGCCGATGCTGGCGC